>NZ_JBFTQH010000066.1:0-16646 GCF_056398905.1 Rhizobium sp. 01T417
TGAAGGCCGTCTTCGAACGACTGAAAGCGAAAGGAAAGCCCGGAAAGGTCGCTCTCGTCGCGGTCATGCGAAGGATGATCATAATCCTCAATGCCAAAATGAGAGACTATCGAGCAACGGTGATTGACGCCTAACACCGTTGCTTTTTTGTTAATGTCACCGCATCAATACTGACCGCGGCGGCAATTTTGGAATCGACAAGGCCAATGGCGTGATGTACGAATGATTAAACGATTAATCTACAGGAAACCATGCCTCCCACGCGACCTGGACCGAATCTGAGCAGGATTGCAACGTCGCTTGGCGTCTCCGTCGCGACAGTCTCCAATGCGCTCTCGGGCAAGGGTCGTGTTTCCGAACAACTGGCTGAGAAAATCAAGGAACATGCGGCCGAACTCGGCTATGTCCCTAGCCAGGCAGGGCGTGCATTGCGTACCGGCCGCAGCGGCGTCCTTGGCCTGGTTCTACCTGATATCGCCAACCCGCTTTTCCCCAAGCTTGCGCAGGCCATCGAATTCGCGGCCAGCGCGGCGGGCTACGGCGTGCTGATCGCCGACTCCCGAGGCGACGTTGCAACGCAGACCGAGGCAATCAACCGACTGATCGAGCGTGGCGTCGAGGGCATGGTGATAGTACCGCGCCGGGCCACTCGAATTTCCGCCGCGGCCTGTCCCGTCGCGGTCATTGATACAGCGTCCACGCCGGGCAACACCGTTGCCGCCGATCACATGCAAGGCGGCTGGGCGATCGCCAATCATCTAGCCGAGCTTGGGCACCGACGTGTCCTTATCATCGGCAACAATCCCGTCTCAAACGTCCAGAACGATCGCGTGGGAGGAATCCGTTCAGGTCTCCGTCCCGGGATGAGTTCGGCAACCCTCTGGATCGAGACGCTGGAACGGCAAAACGGCGGCGGCTGCAGCCTCGGCCTCGCTGAGAAAGTGCGTGAGGGCTACACGGCATTCGCCGCACTGTCAGACCTGCAGGCGCTGCGAGCCCTCACAGAGTTGCAGCGTGACGGCATCGATGTGCCCAGCATGGCGAGCGTTACCGGTTTCGACGATCTCATCTGGTCGCCGGTCATCACGCCATCCCTGACGACGGTGGCGATGGACATGCACACGATCGCGGAGATCGCGATTTCATCGCTACTGCAGACCATACAGACGCGAGGCAGCCGCGAGGGCGTACTTGTCACGTCCGAGGCCGACCGAGTTCCAATGCAACTGATCGTTCGCCAGTCCTCCGGGCCGGCGGACCCAACACGAATATCCTGACAGACGGAGAACAGCTGACATGAAGAATGCCCTCATCGCTTCGGCCGCGCTATTGGCGCTGTGGCCCCTCGCCGCAAAGGCAGAGGAGAAGACGCTGACGATTTCCGTCTATGCCTTCGCTCAGGATGACTTCAAGGCCATCGTCTACGACCCCTTCGAGGCGAAGTGCGGCTGCAAGCTCGTGGTCGAGACCGGCAACAGCGTCGAGCGACTTGCCAAGATGGAGGCCAACAAGGCGAGCCCCGTCATCGACATGGCTGTCGTCTCCATGGCCGATGCCCTTTCAGCCTCGCGCAAGGACCTGATCGACAAGATTGATACTTCGAAGCTCTCCAATTTCGGGAAGCTCTACGACCTCGCCAAGGATCCGAATGGCGACGGCATGAGCGTCGGCTATACCTTCTATGCCACGTCGATCGCCTACCGCTCCGACAAGATGAAGATCGAGTCCTGGGCAGACTTGCTGAAGCCTGAATATGTTGGTCATGTCGCCTTCCCGAACGTCACCACCAACCAGGGCCCTCCGGCGCTCTTCATGCTCGGCCAGGCGCTCGGCAGCGACCACCCGGACCTGAAGGCGCCGATCGAGGCGCTCGGCGAGAAGAAGGACGAGATCGTCACTTTCTATGAGAAGTCCTCGCAGCTCGTGCAGCTGATGCAGCAGGAGGAAATCTGGGCCGCCCCGATCGGCCGTTTTTCCTGGGCAGGCTTCACCAAGCTCGACGTTCCCGTCGCATGGGCAACGCCCAAGGAAGGCCAGACTGGCGGCATGAACGTGATGGTCGTCACCAAGGGCTCGCAGAACCGTGATCTCGCCCTGCAGTTCATGGACTTCTGGCTCTCCACCGAAATCCAGACGAAGCTTGCTGAAAAGCTCGTCGACAGCCCGGCGAACAAGGAGGTCAAGCTCTCCGAAGAAGCCGCCAACAACCTGACCTACGGCGAAGAAACCGCCAAGAGCCTGAAGCTCATCCCGTCAGCAGCCGCGCTCGACAACCGCGCCGCCTGGCTGAAGGAATGGAACGAAAAGGTCGGTCAGTAATTTCCAAGCTGGCTCCCAGGCTTGCGGGAGCCGGCCCTTCCATCCGTCGAAAGTCGCTTCATGTTTCAGAACCGCGCAGAAGCCCTGGCGCTTGCCCTGCCCGCAGCAGTCTTTGCCGCGCTGGTCTTCCTGCTGCCCGTTGTCGTCCTCCTCTCCGAAGGCTTCCGCATCGACGGCAGCTGGACGCTCAGCGCCTATACCGGCTTCTTTTCCGAGTCGCTGAACCGTACTGTCTTTTTGCGGACCTTCCGCTTAGGGCTTGAGGTGACAGCGGTTTCGGCTGTCATCGGCTATGCCGCCGCCTTCGCAATCGTCAACCTGCCGCCGAAGGGCAAGGGCCGGGTGATCGGCCTCGTCACCTTGCCGCTGATGATCTCGCCGGTTGCCCGCACCTACGCCTGGATCGTCATCCTCGGCCGCACCGGCATCGTCAACCAGGCCATCCAGGGCCTCGGCCTCAGCGACGGCCCGCTGCGCCTGCTCTTCACCGAAACCGCGGTCTTCATCGGTCTGCTGCAGCTCTTCCTGCCGCTGATGATTCTGTCGCTGATCAGCGCCCTCGAGAACATGCCGAAGGACGCCATTCCCGCCGCCCGCGTGCTCGGTGCCAACTGGTTCCAGGTGTTCTGGAAGGTGATCCTGCCGGTCACCCGCGAAGGCCTCGTCGTCGGCGGCACGCTCGTCTTCACTGGATCGCTTACCGCCTACATTACGCCTGCCGTGCTTGGCGGCTCGAAGGTGCTGATGCTGGAAACGCTGCTCTATCAGCAGGTGTCGGTGGCCAACAACTTCGTCTCGGCAAGCGTCATCGCCTTCATGCTGATCGTCATGAGCTTTGCCGCCAACATCCTGCTCAAGCGCCTTGCCACGGCGAGGAACAAGCGATGACCGCCCGTATTCTCTCTCCGCTGGTTCTCGGCCTTTTGCTGATCTTCCTGATCGGCCCGTTCCTGATCATCATCGCCGCATCGCTCTCGGCTGGCGACACACTCGCCTTCCCGCCGCAGGGTCTTTCCCTGAAATGGGTCGCCAAGGTCTTCACCATCGACAGCTTCCGCGAGAGCTTCGCCATGTCGATGTTCCTTGCCGTCTTCGGCACGCTGACAGCGCTCGTGCTCGGCATTCCCGCCGCCTACGCACTGTCGCGCTACAAGTTGCCCTTCGGCGAAACGGTGCGCACCATCGTCTCGCTGCCGATCATCGTACCCGGCATCATCGTCGGTCTGGCCCTGCTGCGCTATCTCGTCGTGCCCTTCGGCTTCAACATCACGCTGGCCCTGTTCATGGCGCACACGGCGCTCGTGCTGCCCTACGCCGTGCGCGTCGTGTCAGCCAGCCTCAACAACCTGCGCTCGGATATGGAAGAAGCTGCCGTCCTGCTCGGTTCCTCACGCGTTGGCGCCTTCTTCCGCGTCGTCATGCCAAATATCCGCGGCGGCATCCTGGCGGCCTTCATCCTTGGCTTCGTGACGAGCTTCAATCAGGTTCCGGTCTCGCTCTTCCTCTCCGGTCCGGGCGTCCGCACCCTGCCGATCGACATGCTGGGCTACATGGAGACCACGTACGATCCGTCGATCGCGGCTCTCTCCTCGCTGCTTGCCTTCCTTTCCATCGGCATCGTCTTCCTTGCCGAACGCTTCCTGGGATTCTCTCGTTATGTCTGACGCCTATCTCAAACTCGACAAGCTGACGCTTGCCTACGGCGATACGGTCGCGGTGAAGGATCTGGATCTTACGATCAGGAAAGGTGAACTCGTCGCCCTCCTCGGCCCCTCCGGCTGCGGCAAGACCACGACGATGCGCTCCATCGCCGGCCTGCTGAACCCGAGTTCCGGCCGCATCACCCTCGACGGGTCGGACATCACCCGCGTTTCCGCCAACAAGCGCAATGTCGGGCTCGTCTTCCAGTCCTACGCCCTCTTCCCGCATCTGACGGTCTACGAGAACGTCGCCTTCGGCTTGCGCCTGAAGGGCATCGGCGGCAAGGATCTCGATGGCAAGGTCAGCGCCGGCATCAAATCAGTCGGCCTTGCCAAGTTTGCCGATCGCAAACCCGCCGAACTCTCCGGCGGCCAGCAGCAGCGTGTGGCCCTTGCCCGTTCCATGGTCATGGAGCCGAAAGTTCTCTTGCTCGATGAGCCCCTTTCCAATCTCGACGCCCGCCTGCGCCTCGAAATGCGCGCCGAGCTGCAGCGCGTCCAGAAGGAAACCGGCGTCACGATGATCTTCGTCACCCACGATCAGATCGAGGCGCTCGCTCTCGCCGACCGGATCGTGGTGATGCTGAACGGCGGCATCGAGCAGGTCGGTACACCGGAGGAAATCTACAATAAGCCCGTCTCGGCCTTCGTCGCCGATTTCGTGGGCTTCGAAAACGTCTTTGCGCTGGAAAACGGCAAGCTCGCGACATCCACCACATCGGTCGAGCTTTCCGGTCCAGCGCCACAGGCCGCAAAGGGCCTGGCCTGGCGTCCGCGCATGGTGAACCTTGGTTCAGGTCCTTACCAGGGCACCGTGCGCGGCACCTCGTTTGCCGGCAACACCCGCGAATATCTGCTCGACACGCCGCTTGGCCCCATCAAGGCCGAGGTCGATGCCGAACTGCCGACGCATGCGATCGGCTCGACACTTCCATTCGACCTGCCGCTTGCCGCAGCAGCGCCGCTCTCACGCTACAGGTAACATCATGGGCGTCTGGATCGACACCGACATGGGCTTTGACGATATCGCCGCGATCCTCGTGGTGACACACGCGAAGCTCGACATCGCAGGCGTCTCGCTTGTCTTCGGCAACACGCCGCTGGCGCAGGTGCGCGTCAACGCATCAGGTGCTGCCAAGGCCTTCGGCTGGACTTTCCCGATCCACACCGGCCGTGCCATGCCAGTTCTCGGCTCGCTCGAAACCGCCCAGGCGATCCTCGGCGAAACAGGTATTCCGACATCGGGCCAAGGTCTGCCCGCCGCGCCGGCCTTGCCGGAAGGCGATGCATTCGCTGCGCTCTGCCGCTGGCTAGAGACCAATGGCCCGCACCGGATCCTGGCTCTCGGCCCGTTGACCAATCTCGCCGCCCTCGCACTGGCATGCCCGGACCTCGCAGCCCGTATCACCGAACTCACCTGGATGGGTGGCGGCGTCACCGCAGGAAATCACACGGCATCGGCCGAGTTCAACGCGCTGGCCGACCCGGAAGCCCTCGCCATCGTTCTCGCCCATAATCTGCCGCTGCGCATGGTCGATCTCGATCTTTGCCGCAAGGTTATCGCGACTCCTGACGACGTCGGCCCGGTGCGAGACGCCGGTGGCGCCAACGCGCCCCTTATCGCCGATATGCTCGACGGCTACATCGGCATCGGAACCAGCCGCGGCAGACCGGGAATGGCGATCTACGACCCATCAGCCGCAGTCGCCTTCGTCGCACCCGACATCGTTACTTTCCGCCCGGCGCGCATCGACGCCGAATTGCAGGGTCAACATTCGCGTGGCCGCACCGTGGTGGAGACCCGGGCGACGCATGCAACTTTCAACGCCAAATACGCCGTCGATATCGACACTGAAAAGGCCCGCGCCCTGATCCTCGGCGCACTGATCGATGAGGCCGGCCGATGAGCACCGCCGAAACGAAGGATCTCAACGATCCCGCACTTCGCGCCCGTGCCGTCGCCGCCGCGCGCGGTGGTGCGCCTTTCGACCTGCTGATCTCGGGCGGACGCCTGCTCGATGTCGTCACCGGCCTGACCCGCGACGCCGACATCGGCGTCGTTGGACCGCTCATCGCAAGCGTCCACGCACCGGGCAGCCGCACCGACGCTGCCAAGACCGTCGACGCAACAGGCAGCATCGTTTCGCCAGGCCTCATCGATACGCACATGCATATCGAAAGCTCGATGGTGACGCCCGCCGCCTATGCGGCAGCCGTCGTTCCGCGCGGCGTGACGACTGTCGTCTGGGATCCGCACGAATTTGGCAACGTGCATGGCCTGGACGGCGTGCGCTGGGCAATCGAAGCGTCCCGGTGCCTGCCCCTCCGTACCATTGTTCTCGCGCCTTCCTGCGTTCCTTCCGCTCCGGGGCTTGAAGTCGCCGGCGCCGATTTCGACGCATCGGTCATCGCCGAAATGCTGCGGTGGCCTGGCATCGGCGGTGTAGCCGAGGTCATGAATATGCGCGGCGTGATCGACGGCGATCCCCGCATGACTGATATTGTGAATGCCGGCCTCGCTTCGGAAAAACTCATTTGCGGCCATGCGCGCGGACTTGAATGCGCTGACCTGAACGCCTTCATGGCTGCCGGTGTCAGCTCCGATCACGAATTGACCTCGAGCGCGGACCTGCTGCAGAAGCTGGCCGCCGGACTGACCATCGAGCTTCGCGGCTCGCATGACTATCTGCTGCAGGAGTTCGTAACCGCGCTCAACGGAATCGGCCATCTGCCATCGACGGTCACGCTCTGCACGGACGACGTCTTCCCCGACGAACTGAAGGACGGCGGAGGTCTTGACGATGTCATCCGACGGCTCGTCCGCTATGGCATGAAACCGGAATGGGCGCTGCGGGCCGCCACCTTCAATGCAGCGCAGCGATTGAAGCGTTCGGATCTTGGCTTGATTGCCGCCGGCAGACGCGCCGATATCGTGCTCTTCGAAGACCTCGTTGGTTTCGCCACGAAAGCCGTCATCGCCAATGGCGCAATCGTCTCGACATCGGGCGAAATGAACGCCCAGTTGCGCTCGTTCGATACCGTCGCGCTACAAAATTCGATCAAGCTGACCGCCCTGGCGGAAGATGACTTCAGGGTTCCCGCCACCGGCAAGCGCGTTCGTGTCGCCACGATTGACCGCCCCCGTTTCACACAGTGGGGCGAGGCGGAAACCGGCGTCGACGGCGGCTTCATCGTGCCGCCGGTCGGGAGCACCATGATCGCGGTCGCGCATCGGCACGGCAAGGTCGACGGTCGGCCGCGCGTCGGCTTCCTGACAGGTTGGGGAGAATGGCGCGGAGCCTTCTGCACGACGGTGTCCCACGACAGCCACAACCTCACGGTCTTCGGCGGCAATGCACGCGACATGGCGGTCGCCGCCAACGCGGTGATATCAGCGGGCGGCGGCATGGCTGTCGCCAGAGATGGCCAGATTGAAGCGCTTCTACCCTTGCCGGTGTCCGGCTTGGTCACCAACGCGCCATTGGAAGAAACGGCCGCGTCCTTCCGGGCGATCCGAAAGGCGATGGAAAAGATCGTCGACTGGAAGCCGCCCTATCTCGTCTTCAAGGCCTGCTTCGGCGCAACGCTTGCCTGCAACGTCGGCCCGCATCAGACCGATCGGGGGATCGCCGACGTCCTTACAGGCCAAGTGCTCGAAAGCCCAGTGATCGAGACCCCCGAGCACGAGGAGTAGCAGCAGCTGGGCTTGTGCCCCAGCTGCGGTCGGCTAAGTCATCGAGGTCCGCGAACCACCGATTAAAGTGCGGCCTTCAGCTCGCGCTCGACCAGCGTTGTCCAAAAGGCCGCGCCGTAGCCAATCGCATGATCATTGAAGTCATAAGCGGTGTTGTGATGCAGGGCGCCATCGACGGCAGGACCGTTCCCGAGCCAGACGTAACATCCCGGCGCATTCTGGCCGAAGAACGCGAAATCATCGCCTGCCGTCGAGGGCGGGAAACTCGTGCGCACCTTCCCCTCGAAGACCGCCTTAGCGGCGCCGAGCGCACGCGCGGTCGCGTCGCTGTCGTTGACCACGGGCGGAATACGTCGTTCGAACTGGTAGTCGACCGCAATGCCGAACATCGCCGCCGTGCCATTCGCAAGCCGGCCGATCTCTTCCTCGAGTTGATCGCGAACTTCAGGCGAATAGGCCCGGGCGGTGCCGCCGATCTCGACGATATCGGGTATGACGTTCAACGCCTTGGGGTCGCCGGCCTGCAGCGAGCAGGCGCTAATGACGGCCGGCTGCAGCGGATCGACGACGCGCCCGACAATCGTCTGCAATGAGGTCAGGAAGGTGCCGGCAGCGGTGATCGGATCCTTGCCGAGATGCGGCTTGGCGCCGTGCGTCCCGGTGCCCCGTAAGGTCACGCGCCAACTGTCTGACGATGCCAATTGAGGGCCTTCGACTACAGCGATCTCATCGACGGCAAGGCCCGGCATATTGTGAAGCCCGTAGACGGCATCGCAGGGGAACAGTTCGAACAGACCCTCCTCGACCATCCTGCGCGCGCCGCCCCTCCCCTCCTCGGCCGGCTGGAAGATGAAATGCACGGTTCCGGAGAAGTCACGCGTTGCCGCCAGATATCGTGCCGCGCCGAGCAGCATTGTTGTGTGCCCGTCATGTCCGCAGGCATGCATCTTGCCACTAAATTTTGACTTATACGGACGATCCGCCATCTCCGGCATCGCAAGCGCATCCATATCCGCCCGCAACCCGATTGTCCGCGTGCCATTGCCGACCGGCAGTGTACCGACAACGCCGGTGCCGCCGAGGCCGCGATGCACCTTGATGCCTGCGTCTTCGAGCAACTGCGCGACGATGTCGCTCGTGCGCTCCTCCTCGAAGCCAAGCTCTGGATGGGCATGCAGGTCGCGACGCAGTCCAGTCAGGAAGGGCAGATCGGTCTCGATCCGGGCGGGAATGGGCATGGGCCTTGGATGTCCTGTAAATACAAGCGGGCGCCAGAACAGCGCCCGTCACAGTCCATCCGTTATTTAACAATTGCCCTAGGAATTCAACCTTCTCAACCGGCTCAAACGACGGTCTCCCCGCCGTCGACCACGAGGATCTGCCCAGTCATGTAAGAGGAGCGGTCCGACACGAGGAAGAGGATCGGCTCGGCGATCTCCGACACGTCGGCCCAGCGTCCAAGTGGCACCTTCTCAGCGATATAGGCTTCGATCGCCTCACGCCCGCCCATCTGGGCAATGAAGGGTTCGTTGAAGGGCGTATCCACCCAGCCGGGGCAAAGCGCATTCACGCGGATGCCGAACCTGGCATAGTCGCCCGCCATCTGCCGCGTCATGGCGATGACGGCGTGCTTTGTCGTCGTATAGGCGATCATCTCGCGATCGTAGAGCACGCCCGATGAGGATGAGGTGTTGAGAATGACGCCTTTGCCCGTCTTCTTCATGACAGGCATGACGAAGCGCGCGGCCATGAAATGTGCGCGGACATTCAAGCTCCAGGACTTGTCAAAACCGTCGATCGCGACCTGCTCCAGATCGCCGGCGACCTGCGCACCGGCATGGTTGTGAAGGATGTCGATGCGGCCATGATGTTCGGCAATCGCGGCAATGCCTGCTTCCAGCGCCTTGTCGTCGGTGACATCAAGCACCATGCTTTCGGCGCTGCCGCCACACCTACGGATCCGGCTGACGGTCTCCTCGGCATTCATGAAGTCGATGTCGGCGACGACGACATGGGCGCCCTGTTTCGCCATGACGAGCGCGCCGGCCTGACCGATGCCGGACCCGGCACCGGTGACGATTGCAACACGGTTCTTGAGGATCATGGTGTTTCCCAATTAGGTTGTTGTTGTCCTTTCGCGCATAAGGAAACGCGCGATGAGAATGAGGGCAAGCGATGCGATGAGCACCATCGTGGCGATTGCGTTGATCTCGGGCGTCACGCCGCGACGGATCGAGGCAAAGACGTAGATCGGCAGCGTCGTGTTCGACCCGGCGACGAAGAACGCGATGATGAAGTCATCGAAGGAGAAGGTGAAAGCGAGCAGGAAACCGGCCAGGATCGACGGCAGGATCTGCGGCAGCACGATCTGGCGAAAGGTCGTCAGCGGCGTCGCGTAGAGATCACTCGACGCTTCGACGATATCGCGCCCGAGGCTGGCGATGCGCGCCTTCACGATCATCGTCACCAGGGCCATGGTAAAAAGCCCGTGTGCGGCGATGATCGAACCGTAGCCGAGCGTCAGCTTTGGCGGTTGATTGCCGGGCCAAATCGCTGCCAATGCCGGATTGATGAAACCGAAGACTTCAACCAGGGCAACCAGCGTCGCGATGCCGATCACAACCCCCGGAACGACGATAGCTGCGGCAAACAGGCCATCGAACACGGCCCGTGTCTTGGCGCCAAGCCGCTCCATGCCGAGCGCGGCCATGGTGCCGAAGATCGCCGCTAGTGCAGCGCTGGTCAGGGCTATGATGAGGCTGTTTTGCAGAGCCTCCATGAGGAAGGTGTTCGAGAGCGCCTTACCGTACCATTGCGTGGAAAAGCCCGTGAAATCGGAAGCGTTGCGGCCCGCATTGAACGAGAACAACACCACCAGCGCGATCGGTGTGTAGAGAAACAGATAGACAGCCGTAACAAGCCCACGCATCAGACAAGAACCACCTGGCGGGTACCCGCAACGCGCCAGGCGATGCGCATGGCGACGAGAAGCACGATGACGACGACGACAACGAGGGTGACGGCGATCGCGGAGCCGAACGGCCAGTTGCGCGACTGCAGGAAGAGGTCGACCAGCGCGTTCCCGATAAAGAACACCTTGCCGCCGCCCAGCAGCTGCGGGATCAGGTACTCACCGAGCAACAGGATGGTGACCAGCGCCACGCCGGTCATCACGCCCGGCAACGACAGCGGCAGCGTTATGCCGAAGAAAGTCGACAGCGGTCTTGCTCCGAGGTCCGCTGAAGCTTCCAGCAACCGGCGGTCCAGCTTTTCCAGGCTGACGTAGATCGGCATGATCATCAGCGGCAGGTAGCCATAGACGATGCCGAGAAGGACAGCCCCCGGCGTGTTCAGAAGCCGTACATTCTCGATGCCGACAAATTCCAGGAGATGCGGGATGCCCCGCGCGCCGAGGATATACATCCACGCATAGGTGCGAACGAGAAGACTGGTCCAGAAAGGCACTACGACGAGTGACACCAGCAACAACCGATACTGCGGGCTTACCTTCACCGCCAGGTAGTAGGCGACCGGATAGGCCACCAACAGGCAGACGAAGGACCCAATCGGCGCAAGCACCAGCGTGTTCTTGAAGGCGGCCGCACGGGATCCGAGATTGGCAAATTGGGCAAACGTAAATGCCGCTTGGTAACCGCCTTCCGGCGCCCGCTCGCCGAAGGAGAACACAACGATGGCAATGAACGGCAGGACCAAAAAGACGAACAGCCACGCGCTCGCCGGCGCAACGAGGGCCGCGGTGATCAGGCGTTTTCTGGTGTCCGGTGACAGAGCCATTCTGGAGGTTCGCTGGTTGGTGACCACGAGGAGGCTTGCCTCCTCCCGAAACCGGGAAGAGGCATTGCATGACGGCAGGCTGGTCACGCCGACTTGAACCGCGCCATCAACTCGGCGCGACCCGGATCCGTCAGGGTTATAGCGGCGCCGAACTCCAGAGGCGTCAGCGATGCTTCATCCGGATAGACGATCTTGTTTGAGGTGATCTCCTTCGGCAGCAACGAAATGACGCGGCTATCGGTGGTCGGCGCGCCGTTGGCGATATGCTCCTTCACCGCGTTCGCGGGATCCATCAGGTAGTTGAGAAGAGCATAGCCTGCCGCCTTGTTCGGAGCGTCCTTCGGGATCGCATAGTAGTCGGTCCAGATTTCACCACCGTCCGTTCCGAGGATGTAGGCAAGCTCAGGCATGTCGCGATTAAGCTGCGCACCGTCGTTCGTCCAGCACATCGTCATCCAGGCGTCCGTGGCGCGCATGGCCGGCTGATAGTCGGAGTTGATGGCGAAGAGATGCGGTTTCACCTTGATCAGCAGCTCCTCGGCCTTCGCAAGCTCCTCCGGCTTGATCGAGTTGAAACCATAGCCCAGCGACACCAGCGCGCTGCCGATCGTCGTCAGCTGGTAGTCATGCACCATGGCGCGGCCATCAGCTTCTGTCTGCGCGACCTCGAAGAAATCCTTCCAGCTCGTGGGCTTCGCCTTGATCTTGGAGGTGTTGACCGAGAATCCGGTCGTGCCCCAGTTCTTCGGTAGAGCGTAGGTCTTGCCGTCGATCTGGCCTTCCTTGGTAAAACGCGGGCTCTCCGTCGACTGGCTGAAATTGACAATCTTCGAGAGGTCGAGTTCGTCAATCAGGCCGAGCTTGTGGTAGGTGGAAATCGTGTAGTTGGTCGGCACGAAAAGCGACCAGCCGGAAGCGCCCGCCTGCAGCTTCGCCAGCATTTCCTCGTTCGAACCGAACACGTTGACTTCGACGGCCACGCCGGTTGCCGCCTTGAAGTTCTCGAATGTCGCCGGATCATGGTAGTTCGGCCAGGTCGCGATCGACATCTGCGTGCCGAGGTCTTCGCCGGCATAGGCTGGCGTCGACAAGGCACCTGGGAAGCGCGACATCACGGCGGTCGCAAGACCGAGGCCGGTGATGCCGAGGAAGTGGCGGCGGCTGACAGAGCCACGCTTGAGCCGCATGAACTCGTCCATGAAGCCGTTGGCTGAAATGGGAAGGTTATCCTTATAGTCTTTGCTCATGATGCTGTTCCCTTGTTTTGATTTTAGGCTGCACTTGATGCTGAGAAGACATGGGCCGCGCCGGGATCAAAGCCGAGGTAGACGGCCTCGCCGGGCTCGACCAGATCGCTTTCGTTCATGCTGCGGCGGTCGGCGGTCACCAGAAAGTCACCGAGCCCCGGCACCGTGACGGCATATTCCGCCGATGACCCCAGGAAGATGCGGTGGGTCACCGTGCCTTTGAAGCTTGCGATATCGGGCGCCTGCATGCGTGTCAGGCGGATCGATTCCGGCCGGATCGCGACGATTGCCTCGCCCGTTGAAACACCCGCCCGGATCCCCGCGGCGATTGCGGAACCGTCCGCAAGACGCAGCGTCGCGCCATCCGCCTCCATCGTCGCCTTCACCCGGTTGGTCTTGCCAACGAAATCGGCTACGAACAAATCGGCCGGGCGGTCATAGACCTCCTGCGGCGAGCCCAGCTGGCGAATCCGCCCCGCGCTCATCACGCAGACGATATCCGCCATAGAGAGCGCTTCTTCCTGATCATGGGTGACCAGAACAAAGGTGATGCCAAGTTCGCGTTGCAATGTCTGCAATTCGATCTGCATGGCGGAGCGTAGCTTCTTGTCGAGCGCAGCCAGCGGTTCGTCCAGGAGCAGCACCGACGGACGGTTGACGATCGCGCGAGCGAGCGCCACGCGCTGCTGCTGTCCACCAGACATTTCGTGGATGCGGCGCTTGGCGAAGCCGCCGAGCCGAACCATTTCAAGCGCCTCAGTGACACGCCGGTCGATTTCGGCCGCCGCAAACTTGGGCCGCACCTGCTTCAGACCATAAGCAACGTTCTGCCGGACGTCGAAATGCGGAAACAACGCATAATGCTGAAAGACCATGTTCACCGGGCGCCGATAGGCCGGCACACCGTTCATCTCGCGCCCGTCGATCAGCACAGTACCTTGGCTTGGCTGCTCGAAACCGCCGATCATGCGCAGGCAAGTGGTCTTGCCGCAGCCCGACGGGCCGAGCAACGCGAGGAATGCACCCTTCGGCACATTGAGGTTGATGTCCGTTACGGCGATCACCGGGCCATAATTCTTGGTGACCGAACGGAATTCGATATCGTTCGTCGAAGCAGATGCCACGTCTGTTCCCTGCGGTTGGTCTGGATTGGGCAGTCTAGCGCTGCCTTTTGCCACCGTCGTTGTGGAAAGACTAAGCGCGCCCTTCCCTCACGGTATATACCCCGAGAGGGGTATTCTAGCCGCAAAGCCTTCATGGAAGGTATATACACGGGGAGCGGATTTCCGCGCGGGGCGATCAGGAGGTTCCGGGAAATGAGCACTGACCTGGAGGCGCTATTTCGGGCCTTCAATGCCACCATTGGCCGGCAGGCGATGGGCGATGCAGAATTCGGCGAGACCTTCCGGGAGATGATGGCGGCGCTCGTAAGCTTCGACTACGTCGTTGTCTTCGCCTATCGCGGCAAGGAGCGGCCGATCGATCTCTACAGCACCTTCGACCCGAAGGAGCACATCATTTTCGTGACCCTCTACCAGGCTGGCCCCTACCTCCTCGACCCGTTCTACCACACGGCCCATGAACGTCGCGCCGGCGTGTTTCGCATGCGGGAACTGGCGCCAGACCGGTTCTTCTCCAGCGAGTACTACCGGACTTATTACGTCCAGACAGGCCTTGCAGAGGAGATCGGTTTCTTCGTCACGGCCGATGACGATATCACGATCGTTCTTTCGCTTATGCGCAAGGAAAAGACCGGGCCCTTCCCGCCTGCGGAATTTGCCTTGCTGAAGAAAGCCGAACCATTGATCGCAAACATGGTTCGGCACTACTGGGCCGGGCTCGGAACTCGCTTTGATGCGCAACAGCATTCGAGACCCCGCGGCAACCGCAAACGCAACGCCAGTGAAAGCGCCCTGCAGCCCGCCGAAGCGGTGTGGCGTGATCTCAATCTCACCAGCCGCGAGACCGCGATCGTCGATCTTGTCCTTCAGGGGCACTCCTCCGAGTCGATCGGCCTGAAGCTCAACATCTCGACAGGGACCGTGAAGGTTCATCGGCGCAACGTCTACCGCAAGCTCGGCATATCGTCGCAAACACAGCTCCTCTCGCTGTACCTCAAGAATCTGTCGTGACGCACGCTTGACAGTCTCGAAGCCTGGATGCCCTATTGCGGCAACGCGAAAGGGCCAGCGATGAGCGACGATCAAACCCCGACCGACAGCAAGCTCACGAGATCGAAGCGCCGCTGGGCCGAGGAAGGAAAATTCCTCACCGGCCGCATCAGTCGCCCGGAAACCGAGCGCCTGCCGCCGGGTCAGCACCTCGTCAAGGATTGGCCGATCCTTGATCTCGGCCAGCACCCGATCATCGCGCCCGACACATGGAGCCTGGAAGTCCGTGGACTGGTCGAAACCCCGCTTGATCTTACCTGGACCGCCTTCCAGGCGCTCGAGCAGAGCACTAAGGTCACCGACATTCATTGCGTGACGACGTGGTCACGCTACGACAACAAGTGGAAGGGTGTTTCGACGCGCGACCTGCTCGATCAGGCAATGCCGAATCCGGAAGCTCACTACGTCATGCTGACAAGCTATGATGGCTATACGACAAACTTGCCGCTCTCCGACTTCGCCGCAGAAGATGCCATCCTCGCAACCTCCTGGGAAGGTGTGCCGCTGACGCGCGATCACGGCGGCCCCATGCGGCTCGTCGTTCCGCATCTCTATTTCTGGAAGAGCGCCAAGTGGCTGCGCCGTATCGAGCTGCTGCCGGCCGATGCATCAGGCTTCTGGGAAAAAAACGGCTATCACATGTACGGCGACCCCTGGCGCGAACAACGCTACTCGGATGATTGAAACCGGACGCCGCGGGCGCCTCCAGCCTGAACCCGCTTAACGTGCAGAACGCACACCGAGAAATTCGCTTCAAAATAGATGCAGCGAGCGATATATTTTTCATATTAATGCCTTACGACGATTCAGCCGTGGTCGGCTGTTGAAAGCTGTACCCATTTTGGGTTGTCGTAGTGCAACGATTCCAGATATCGCGCATGGATTGATGAACAAGGACACTTCATTTCATACTGTCACGCAGAAACTGCTGGACGCATGGTTGCATACCACGCCGCAACTGCCGGCCGCTCCAGAGGACATCTATCGCGACGTCCTCGAGCTCCTGACGATCCGGATGAGGATGACGCTCGTCGTTCTCAACGGTGACGATCCGTTGCAATGGCATCTGAGGGTCGTGCGCTCTTCTACCGTCAGTTCGCGTATCCTGAACATCAACAAGCTCTTTGCCGATCAGCGCATCGGCGAATTCAAGGATCGGGGCTACATGGAGACGGCCGTCATCCCGCGTTATCGCGAGGTGATTGCCACGCAGAAGCCGTCGATGGAACTGGTCAAGACACGGGTGCTTGGCGTCAACATCGGATACGAACGGCTGATCCTTCCGCAAAAGACAACGGCGCAACATCCAGCCTGGCTTCTGGCGGTCTCGAACGGCCGCTTCATGTTCAACCCGCCGCAGCAGCGAGCACGCATGGATGCGACCGATGAAGCCGTGATGCAGCTCCTGACGGAAGGCGCGACGGCCAAGGAGATCGCCGCTGACCTCGGCATTTCACACCGCACGGTCGAGCACCGCCTGGAGCGCATGAAGGAGCGCTACGGAGCGAAGAACACTGTCCATCTCGCGGCCATGCTGATTGCGACGCACCTCGACCGCGATATCGAGAAGAGCTAGGTGTGTGGTCCCGGAATGAGATGGTGCGGATTGATTTTGAAGATTGACGGGTCCCTTGTCCAGGCGTTGCAGATTGCTTGATAGGGCGTTCGCCATCGGAGCGCCTTGAGGTGTTTGGCGAAGTTGTAAGCAGTGACGAAGGCC
>NZ_JBFTQH010000067.1:0-15944 GCF_056398905.1 Rhizobium sp. 01T417
CTAGACGCTTGCGGATGCGCGAAAAGGCGTCCGCAACGGGGCGCACTTTGCCTTCCTCCACTTGCCGGTTGGTGAGCGCCAGTACCTTCAGGAGCGCCAGCGTCTCTTGTGTTTCTTCGTATTGGCCGACGTCCTGAAGAATGGCTTTCRCCTCTCCGTGAAGYGTAATGACGACYRGCTGCGGATTGTCSTTTAGCGTCCGGATRAWCTCGGGCRCATGCGCCTTGAGAKAACTGATTGGCTTGACCCGCTCTGAAAGCTTCATGCACTTACTCCCTATTGACCAGAATRTAGATCATTAAGTGGTCAATGGAAAAGCAGCCTTTCAAATGCCAGCTGACACATCCGCWGGGCGRCKYCTGGAACTATTTCAYCCACGACYARGCGCGCTCGCGGGCCTRTCGCTGGGGCGAAGATGGCCTTGGCGGCATCTCGRACGACGGCCAGCGGCTCTGCTTTGCGCTCGCGCTCTGGAACAAGCGCGATCCTGAAAGAGCGCTTGTTCGGGCTCACGAAGAGCGAGTCAAATCACGGCGAGGACGTCAAGGAATACTACTTCTACCTGGACTCGACTCCTACACATTCCTACACGAAGTACCTCTACAAGTACCCCCAGCAGATCGGCCGCTTGAAGGGGTCTGAGGAGACGACGTCGATGATTTCAGAAACCTGGGCGACGTCGAGCAGGGCTGCCACGCGCGGCATGACGTTCTTGTCGGTCGAGGTGGCGGCGGCGATGATCGTGTCGTAGGCACCGGAAAGCTGGACGATCAGGGCGGCAAGGCTCGGCCAGATTGTTGGCAAGGCTTGCGTATCGTTCCTCCGCCTTCCGGCTGAGTTCGTATCATGCTGCCTGGGAAGAATGCATCGGTCGCCGTTTGGGGAAAAGGTACGCGCTACCTCCCCTTTTTATCCTTTGGACCACGTGGCGAAACGAGAAAGCGCAGAATGCGCCAACGGTTCAATTCCCTCAATAGTAAAAAATGCTGAGGGAGTGCATCGCTTCAATACTAGTTGGGCATTTGCGCGGATAGAAAAACCGGCGCACCAACCTTCTGTGCTGCGGCCGCTAGGCGCTTGTCTCGCGTCCACAAGCTGGTTCTTCGGTCAAGGAGTGTTGAAGTCAGCAGGTGCGCATCAGTGTAGCCGATCCCCATACAGAATATTGAGTGGCGCTCAATGACAGTCATTACCTCTGCATGAGTTGCGATCACGGCTTCCCGTTGAGCCGAGAGAAACGCGATAACGGCATCTCGTTCTCGCAGACTGCCTAGAGCCAATTCGCCAACGACAAAAGGGTGGCAGAGCAGACGGTCATCCTCGATGATTTTTTTCAGGTCGGCGTCTCCATACCGAAAATGGTCGATCCAGATTGAGGTATCTACAAGGATCACTTGGCCACTTCGCTCCGGCGGCGAGGGGCAGCCTCGGCGTCCGGCATAGAGCCGCCAAGAGCGATCAACCGCTTGCCAGATTCAACGCGCACAAGCGTCTCCAGCGCCAAACGGACAAGAGCCGCCGTTTCCTTCGTGCCTGTCAGGGATTTGGCTCGCTCCAGGAGGTTGTCGTCAAGATTTATGGTAGATCGCATTTCCATCTCCCGCGCCTTGTTGGAGATATAGCACCATTTGGTGCTAAAATCTATGCCTAGCAGCGACGTGGTGTTCTGATCCATGGGGGCGCGAGTTCGATTCCGCTCAAGACCGATGAATGCAAAGAGGCTCGATCGAAACCCGCGTGCGAGGTGCGTTCGCGAAGTAGCGGTCGCGTCGGATTGCGCCGGGCTCGTTTCACGTCGTGCCGACGTCGTCGGTGGCAACTGCCCACCTGCAGAATGCGGTCAATCTTCGGCCGCAGCCGATCGGCGACCCGTCCCTTGAACTGGCCTGCGAGTGTCGCGGGGTGATGTCTCCCACTTGAAGGCTGAAATAATGGGCGGGAAACCATGGGTTCCGTACTTCCGAAAGGGGCGACGCGTGCGTTCGGCCGAGGGCGACCGAACGTCCACCTCGCGTCAGATCATGCGCCCGCCAGGCTCAAAGTCTGCTTTCAAAATCGGCGCTCGGAAGCCGACCGACGCCTTTCGAAAGCAGTTCGACAACCTGCTGAAAGCGTTGACAGCCCTGAGGATTGGAAATTCTTCTCTTTGCGTTGCCGGCGAAAGCTCTCCGCTAAATGTCAACATGACCCCCAGCATTTCCGCTACAATCAACACATGCCGCGAGCCAGAGCACCGCGCATGCGTACCACGGAAAATGAGGGGGCCGAACTATGCCGAATGGTCCATCGGGCGCAAGGGCGCAAGCCGAGCCGGCGCAGCCGTCGCGATCCGTCCTTGTCGCGGAACAACGTCGCCTCGATGAGGACAGAGAGGCCGGGGGGGCCTGGAAGAAATGGGGCCCCTATCTGAGCGAGCGGCAGTGGGGCACGGTACGCGAGGACTACAGCGAGTCGGGCGACGCCTGGAACTATTTCACCCACGACCAGGCGCGCTCGCGGGCCTATCGCTGGGGCGAAGATGGCCTCGGCGGCATCTCGGACGACGGCCAGCGGCTTTGCTTTGCGCTGGCGCTCTGGAACGAGCGCGATCCGATCCTGAAAGAGCGTTTGTTCGGGCTCACGAACAGCGAGTCAAATCACGGCGAGGACGTCAAGGAATACTACTTCTACCTCGACTCGACTCCGACGCACTCCTACATGAAGTACCTCTACAAGTACCCCCAGCGGGAGTTCCCCTATCGGGACCTCGTCGAGACCAGCCGGCACCGGTCGAGGGAGGAGTTCGAGTATGAACTGCTCGATACCGCTGTCTTCGACGACGACCGCTACTTCGACGTTTTCCTCGAGTATGCCAAGGAAGACCCGGAGGACATGCTGATCCAGGTGACGGTGCATAACCGGGGGCCCGAGGCCGCGCGGCTCCACGTGCTGCCGACGCTCTGGTTCCGCAACACGTGGTCGTGGGGGAAAAATGGGGCCAAGCCGCTCTTGCGGGAAGCCTGTGGGACCATCCACGCCTCGCACCCCGAGGTCGGCGACTACACGCTCGCGTGCGACGGACGTCCGGAATTTCTCTTCACCGAGAACGAGAGCAATGTTTCCCTCCTCTGGGGGCAGCCGAACCCGACGCCGTTCGTCAAGGACGCCTTCCACCGATACGTCGTTTCTGGTGACACCGGGGCCATCAACCCGGAAAAGACCGGTACGAAGGCCGCGGCGCATTACATCCTCGACGTGCCGGCGGGCGGTGCCTCGATCGTCCGGTTGCGATTGTCAGCAAGGCTGCCGGCGAGGCCGTTCGCGAAGAGCTTCGATGCGACGGTGGCCGCCCGCATAAAGGATGCCAACGAGTTCTACCAGCGCATTACCCCCGGGTCGCTGAACGAGGACGAGCGGCGGGTCCACCGCCAGGCGCTTGCGGGTATGCTCTGGTCGAAGCAGTACTACTTCTACGACGTGGACACCTGGCTCAAGGAGCACGAGGCGCATCCTCTCGTCGGAACGTCTAGACGGCGGATGCGCAACGCCGAGTGGTTCCACATGTTCAATGGCGATATCATCTCCATGCCCGACAAGTGGGAATACCCCTGGTACGCCGCATGGGACCTCGCGTTCCACACGCTTGCGCTCGCGCTCGTCGATCTGGACTTCGCAAAAGCCCAACTCCTCCTCATGCTGCGAAGCCTGTATGTCCATCCGAATGGGCAGATCCCGGCCTACGAGTGGAACTTCAGCGACGTCAATCCGCCCGTGCATGCGTGGGCGACGCTTTTTCTCTACAGGACGGAGCAAGCCCTCGGGCGGGAGGATGTCGCCTTCCTGGAGCGCTCGTTCCAGGGTCTCATGCTCAACTTCAACTGGTGGGTGAACCGCAAGGACCCTGACGGCCGCAACGTTTTCGCCGGCGGGTTCCTCGGCCTCGACAACATCGGTGTCTTCGACCGCAGCGCGCCGCTCCCGACCGGCGGGTCGCTCGAACAGGCCGACGGCACCGCTTGGATGGCGTTCTACTGCCAGAGCATGATCGAGATCGCTCTCATACTCGCCGACCACGATCCCGTCTACGAGGAGGCGGCGTTCAAGTTCATTGAGCACTTCATGTGGATCGCCTACGCAATGGACCGCATCGGCGAGCACAATGACGAGATGTGGGACGAGACGGATGGGTTCTTTTACGACGTCCTGCGGCTGCCGGACGGGTCTGCGACCCGTCTCAGGGTCCGGTCGATGGTAGGGCTGATCCCGCTTTGTGCCTCCACAATCTTCGGCCCTGACGACTTCGAACGATATCCAAGGCTTCGCGAACTCGTCAACCTTTTCAGGGAGCGCCATCCCGAGGTCGTGGCGCAGGTCGCTCCAACCGAGCACGGCTTTGTCGGTTACGCCGGGCGCCGCCTGCTCTCGCCGCTGTCCAGGAAACGCCTCGAGAGGGTGCTCGGCTATCTGCTTGACGAGAGGGAGTTCCTGAGCCCGTACGGTATCCGCTCTCTCTCCCGCTACCACCAGGACCACCCGTTCGTTCTTCATGTCGGGGGTGACACCCACCGCGTCTCCTACCTGCCGGCCGAATCGGACACGGGGATGTTCGGCGGGAACTCGAACTGGCGGGGCCCCGTCTGGATGCCGGTCAACGCGCTAATCGTGCGTGGGCTCCTCAATCTCTACGGTTTCTACGGCGACGACTTCACGGTCGAGTGTCCGACCGGCTCCGGTCGCCGCATGACGCTCTTCGAGGTGGCTCAGGAGATAAAGCAGCGGCTCACGAGCATTTTCCTGAGAGACGCGAACCGCCGTCGCCCGGTCTATGGAGGGACCGCGAAGTTTCAGGAGGACCCGCACTGGCGCGACCTCATCCTCTTCTACGAGTATTTCAACGGGGACAACGGGGCGGGCCTCGGGGCGAGTCACCAGACCGGTTGGACGGGCGTGATCGCGCGCCTGCTCGACCTCTTCGGCCGTACCAGCGCCGCCGACATTCTGAAGGAGAAGGAGAAACGGCGGCTCGTGGACCGCCTCGTCCGGGAACGGGCGTATGGAGCTGCCTCGCGAGGCAGCGCATAGAGGAGCAGCCATTGCGGAGATGGAACTGAGATGAACACGGGATTTTATCCCTCGCTCTTTCAGATCAACACGCGCGTCTGGCTTACCGAGCTGTCCCAAGGGCTCGGGCGGCCGGCCACGCTTGATGACATTCCGGACACTGAGCTGGAGCGCCTTGCCGAGATGGGGTTCGACTGGATCTGGTTGCTAAGCGTCTGGCAGACCGGTCCAGCGGCACAAAGTGTATCTCGCACCAACCTAGACTGGCGCCACCAGTTTGAGGAGACATTGCCCGACCTGCGCGAGACAGACATCGCAGGATCGGGCTTCGCCATAGCCGATTACACCGTGCACTCCGGTCTGGGTGGCGATGCTGCGTTGGCGCGCCTGCGCGAACGGCTCAAGCAGCGTGGCCTGCGGCTGCTGCTCGACTTCGTGCCAAATCATATGGCGCCGGATCACCCGTGGGTCGAAAAGCATCCCGAATATTTCGTCCACGGCAGCGACGCCGATTTCGCAAAGGCACCGCAGAACTACTGCCGCGTGCGAACGTCGAAAGGGCCGCTGGTGCTAGCCTACGGCCGCGACCCGTATTTCGACGGCTGGCCCGACACGCTACAGCTCAACTACGGCAATCCGAACTTGCAGCACGCGATGATCGGCGAGCTGTTGCGCATCGCCAAGCAGTGCGACGGGGTCCGCTGCGACATGGCGATGCTGGTGTTGCCGGAGATATTCGAACGGACATGGCACATCCACGCCGAGCTGTTCTGGCCGCAAGCGACGCAACGCGTCCGCAAACAATTCCCGGGGTTTACCTTCATGGCCGAGGTGTACTGGGACATGGAGTGGACACTGCAGCAGCAGGGCTTCGACTACGCCTACGACAAGCGGCTTTACGATCGCTTGCGGGAGGGGCGCGCGCGGCCGGTGCGCGAGCATCTGTACGCGGGGCTCGACTACCAGCAGAAGCTTGCTCGGTTTTTGGAGAACCACGACGAGCCCCGGGTCGCTGCGACCTTCACGCCCGAGATGCACCAAGCCGCGGCGATTGTGACCTTCCTTTCGCCTGGGCTGCGGTTCTTCCATCAGGGTCAGTTCGAGGGGCGGAAGAAGCGCATCTCGCCACACTTGATCCGTGCGCCACTGGAGCCGGTGAGTGAGGCCTGCCAGCAGTTCTACGAAGACCTTCTGGCGGTGCTCCGGGAGCCGATCGTCCGCGACGGCCAGTGGCGTCTGCTCGATTGCGTTCCGGCCTGGGAGGGCAACTGGACGTCGGATTGCTTCATCTCCTGGTCCTGGGAGAAGAATGACGGCCAGCGGCAGATGATCGTCGTCAACTATGCTCCAAACCAGAGCCAGTGTTTTGTCCAGCTCCCGTTCTCCGACCTGGCCGGTCGAGCGGTGCGGCTCAAGGATCTGATGGGTCTCGCCAGCTATGACCGCGACGGGAGCGCCCTCGTCTCAAGGGGGCTCTATCTCGATCTGCCGCCTTGGGGCTACCACGTGTTTTTTCAAATCACCGCGCTGCCCTGAGGCGACAGGCACGCGTGGCGACGGACAACATGCCAGCGACAGAGCCGCGCCATCAGTCCTCTTCGTCGAGAAGCTGGCTTCGTATCTGCATCAGTTCCTTCTTTCGCGCTTCACTGACCACAGGCATCTGCAGATCGATCCTCTCGAAGGCCCCGGAGATCACCTCCGAAATCGCCAGCCGGGCAAACCATTTGTTGTCGGCCGGAATGACGAACCAGGGAGCCCACTCCGTGCTGGTGTTTTCCAGCATATCCTCGAACGCCTTTTGGTAGTCGTCCCAGTATTTTCGCTCTGCATAATCCGCCGGTGAAAACTTCCAATTCTTTTCTGGCTCGTCTATCCGCGCCAGGAAGCGATTCTTCTGCTCCTTCTTGGAGACATTGAGAAAAAACTTCAAAACGATTGTGCCGTTTTGCCGAAGATATTTTTCAAAGTTGTTTATCTCCTTGAACCGGCGTTGCCAGATATCTCCTTTGCGAGCGCGCGGCGGAAGCTTTTGCTTTTCAAGCAATTCCGGGTGAACCCTGACGACCAGAACATCCTCGTAGTAGGATCGGTTGAAAATGCCGATCATGCCGCGCCCTGGCAGCGCCTTTGATGCGCGCCAAAGATAGCCATAGTCTAGATCCTCCGCCGACGGCGCCTTAAAGCTTGTAACCTGGCAGCCCTGCGGATTGATCCCGGACATGACATGGCGGATCGCGCCATCCTTGCCCGCCGCGTCCATGGCCTGAAAAATGATCAACAGGGCGTAGTTATCCTGTGCATAGAGAACTTCCTGCATCGCAGACAGTCGATCGACGTTTGCCGCCACTTTTTCGAGCGCCCCGGCCTTGTCGTCATAGCCGCCGGTAAAATCCGGGTCGAAATCCTTAAGCGAAACCGCCTTTCCGGGCTCCACGGCAATGTCGCGGAAACGAAAGCGTACGCGGCCGCTGTCCCCCACAGGGATCTCACGCTTCTGGTCAAAATCCACATCCAGTTTCATCTTGTCCTCTGCCATGACATGCTCCCATTTTGGCAACCGAAGTCGACATCCTTGTATGTCAGCATTCACGCATTCGTGCAGCGGCGTGGACATTCTGCAATTTCCTGTTGCGAGTGCCAGCCGGCGTTGCTCGGAGGAACCACCGGCTCTCGCTGTCGGCCCGAACTGCGCCTGATGGAGCCGGCTCGGTCGACGGCGACACGCCAAACACCGCATAGGCTAACAAGGGACAATCGTCGCCTAGAGCCCGTAAAATCCAGGTATCGCCGACGCTGCGGCATGGGCGATGCCGACCGGCACCAGCATGGTGGTCAGCACGATCCCTGCAACAAAATCATGGAACTGACGAAGAACTTGAAACCCCCGCAGCCAGCGCGCCAATTGGTTTTGGGTTGCGTCAGCCACTTACCTTTTTCACCCCCATCATCGTTGTCGACCGCGCCTCTTCAGTTACATCTGGCAGGTTCACCTCCTCGTGATATACACGGGTATATCATATTTCGCCGGCCAACGCATTTGACCCACCGCTGTCCCAGATGCGGGCAAGGCGCCGCGCTCTTGCGCGTTTCTGCGTCCATGTTGATGTCTAGAGCACTTGCATCGGCGCCTCCGATTCCGCTTGTCTCCAAGGAGACGAAGTCCGACGACATCTTCTGGAAGTTTAAGCGGCAATCCTCGGTAACTCGTCTTTGCCGCGGTCCAATTGGAAGCAAGTTGTTAGCCGGGCGGACTCGTCCGCCATGCCTGCAGCAGGACGAAAGCGACAGCAAGCAGCGTCGGTCCAATAAACAGACCAAGGAAACCAAAGGCGATAAAGCCACCGAAAACGCCCAGGATCGTCAGAGGCATAGGCATTCGAATGCCGCGACCGATCAGCCATGGTTTAAGAATGTTGTCGACCATACTGACCAAAATTCCCCATGCGACCATGAAGCTCCCCCATCCGACCTGGTCCTGCCCGAACAGCCACCACGCCGCACCACCCCAGATCAGCACCAGGAGGGGGGCTCCGATCTGGCTGATGGAGAGCAGTAGACCGACGAAGCCGAGCGTGGTCGCACCAGGTACACCTGCAAGTGCCAGGCCGAGCACCAGTAGCGCTGCCTGCGCGAGAGCTGTGCCGATCACGCCATAGGAGACGCTGCGAACCGCGCCTGCGGCTGCAAGAAGGCTGGCATGCGCCGTTGCCCCGCCCAGCCGGACGACGATGCTATCCAGTTCTTCAACCAGCTTGCTCCCGTTGATACAAAACATGGTTGCCACGATCAGCGCCAGGATCATCTGGACGACGCTGTCGCCAAGCGCACGCGCCGCCGTGATTAGCCACCGCTGCAAAATCTCGGATTGGGGTGCAAGTGCAGTGGCGACGTCACCCTTCGCTTCTAGTAGACCATCCCATGCAGAAGCAAGTTTGCCACCGACCAGGGGGACGTTCTCGATCCAGCCGGGACGTTGTGGTGTTGCCGAGAAGTAGTTCTCGACGCTCTCCGTGAACGCCTTCAGTTCGTCGGTGAGAACCGGAGCCATGATCAGTGCCGGCAACACGATCACCAGGAGCGAAAGCAGGAGAAGCAGCACTGCAGTCAGGCGAGGCCCGACACCCCGGCCGATCATCCATTGCCGCAAGGGCCAGGCGGCAATCGCCAACGTCGCCCCGAAAAGGATGGCGGCGGCGAAGGGCTTCAATATTGCGAGCACGCCGACAAGCAGGACCACGACCATCAGCAAAGTGATGCTGCGCTCGATCAGGCCGGCTGTGCCAAGCCCGAGTTGACGGTGGGTGCCGCCGGCAGGAGTCGTCTCATCGGGCATCTTGGTCACCCGTCAGAGAAACCGTCGAAGGCATGGGATCACCCGTCGTCGCGGCTCCCGCTCGGATCCTGCCGATGCACTGGACCAGCTCGCGACGGTCCAGGGAGGATTCCGCCGGCGACAGCGCTGCCTGTGCCGACATCAGGGTTCGCAAAGGCGCGTTACGGGATGAGACCGCAGCAACGGGATTTTCCACAGAAGAGCGACCCTACTTGGCTCAGGAGGCCCACACTATACCAAGGTTGCTCCGAAGCATCCAGATACGATCGCTGGTGCCGCGAGCGGCCGAACCTACGCTAGGATCGGCAAACTATAACGCGTACCAGCAATAGCAGCCGCCCCTCCGGGGCGCCCTACCCAAGCCCCGCTCTTCGGGCATTGACCGCGTCGCTGATCAGAGACTAGGCTTGGGGTGCCGTTCCCGTAAAGGTCAGACCGATGCAGGCCCATCCGACAGATAGCAGCAGTGCGGCATCAGGTTCCACTGCTCTTCGCTTCGATGTCATTGCCGGCCTGACGGCCGCAACCGTGGTGCTGCCCAAGGCGATGGCCTACGCCACGGTCGCGGGGTTGCCTGTGGCGGTTGGGCTCTACACCGCGTTAATCCCCGCTATCGTATATGGCCTGCTCGGGTCGTCGCGGGTACTGAGCGTTACCTCGACAACAACGCTCGCCATCCTCACCGGCGCCGCCCTCGGTCTGGTCGTGCCGGACGAAGACCCGCAAAGGCTTGCGGCCGCAACCGCCACACTCACTCTTCTTGTCGGTGCAGCGCTGATTGTGGCTAGGCTGGTGCGCCTCGGCTTTATCGCAAACTTCATATCATCGCCGGTGTTAACCGGCTTCAAGGCTGGAATCGGCTTCGTCATTTTGCTGGATCAACTGCCGAAGCTTCTGGGGATTCATATCCAAAAGCATTCCTTCTTCTTCGATCTCGCAAGCGTCATCTTCCATGTTCCGGACATTCATTTGCCGACACTTCTCGTCGGCGGGCTGACGCTTGTTCTGCTGGTGGCGATGGAAAACCTCAAGCCCCATTCTCCAGCTCCGCTCGTCATTGTAGCGGGAGCCATTGCCGCCTCTTGGCTCTTCCATCTTTCACAGCTCGGTGTCTCGACGGTCGGACATATCCCTCAGGGCTTACCGTCTCTTGCCTTGCCCGACTTCACCTTGGCACAGAGCCTGTTGCCAGCCGCGTTGGGGCTCGCGCTGATGAGCTTCACAGAGACCATTGCGGCAGGTCGCGCCTTTCAAGCTCCCGGGGACCCGCTCATCGACCCAAGCCGCGAACTCACAGCGACCGGTGCCGCCAATCTCGCGGGCGCCGTCTTAGGGGCGATGCCAGCGGGCGGCGGAACGTCCCAGACGAGTGTCGTTCGCTCGGCAGGCGGTCGCTCGCAAAGGGCCTCGTTCGTCATAGCGGCCGCGGCCTTGGCCACGATGTTGTTGTTCGCGCCGATCCTCGGACTCCTGCCGAATGCCGTCCTGGCGGCGATCGTCATCGTCTACTCTGTCGGCCTGATAAAGCCGGCAGAGTTTGTGCAAATTCGGCGGATCCGAGCGATGGAGTTCTGGTGGGCATTGGTTGCGGCGGTCGGTGTCCTGACATTCGGTACATTGCAGGGCATCATTGTCGCAATCATCCTGTCGCTCATTACCCTCGCTTACCAGGCGGCGCATCCGCGCGTCTCAGTGATCGGAAAAAAGCGCGGGGCTGACGTGCTTCGCCCCGTCTCTCCCGATCATCCCGACGACGAAACCTTCGAGGGACTGCTAATCGTGCGTCCGGAAGGTCGTCTTTTCTTTATCAATGCGCAGGACGTGACCGACCAGATCGGGGCCTTGGTCAGGGAGCACAAGCCTCGTGTGCTGGCCATCGACATGAGCCGCGTCTCCGACATCGAATATTCAGCTCTCCAGATGATGATCGAAAATGATGAGCGCGCGGTGAGAGAGGGTGTCACGGTTTGGCTCGTGGGATTGAACCCGGGCGTGCTCGAGATAGTTCGCAAGTCCGGATTGGACAAGCAACTTGGCCCCCGCCGTCTTTTGTTCAATGCACGTGTTGCGATAGAACAGTACAAAGACATGAACAGTACGGCGCCGCAGAAGGCTGGGCCGGCGTAGTGGTTACCGGCCGAGCGTGCGGCCGCTCAGGTAAAGATCCAGCGGGCGGTGGAGGGCTACTCCGTCATCGCGAGCGGTGCGGTGATGGAACGAAAAACATCATCAATGGTAAGGTGCTCGAGGCGCTGGGTCCGGACGGCATTCTCATCAACGTGTCACGTGGTTCGACCGTTGACGAAGATGCGCTCATCGCCGCGCTTCAACGTCGAGCGATCAAGGCCGCTGGTCTCGATGTCTTTCTCAACGAGCCTGGCATCGATCCGCGGTTTTTCGAGCTCGACAATGTGGTGCTGCAGCCGCATCACGGATCTGGTACGGTCGAGACCAGGAAGGCAATGGGCCAACTCGTGCGCGATAATCTGGCTGCGCATTTCGCCGGCAAGTCTCGACCGACCCCCGTCGTGTGAGGAAATCATCATGAAAGCAGTCGTCATTCACGCGGCCAAGGATTTGCGCGTCGAGGAACGTGAGGTCGAAACGGTTGGAGCCGGTCAGGTGGAGATCGCCATAGAGGCTGGTGGCATCTGCGGGTCCGACCTGCACTATTACAATCATGGCGGCTTCGGCACCGTGCGCGTCCGCGAGCCGATGATCCTCGGTCATGAAGTGGCCGGGACGGTCAAGGCGCTTGGAACGGGCGTTTCTCACCTTGCTGTCGGTGATCGGGTCGCGGTGTCGCCAAGCCGACCCTGCAACGCCTGCGAATACTGTCTGCGCGGCGAGCAGAACCATTGCTTCAACATGCGGTTCTACGGTTCCGCCATGCCAATGCCGCACATCCAGGGCGCATTCCGCCAGCGGCTGGTTGCCGAGGCCTGGCAGTGCCATAAGGTCGCCGCCGGCATCTCGATCAACGAAGCGGCAATGGCCGAGCCTTTTGCGGTGACGCTCCACGCTGTCAACCGCGCAGGCCCGCTCATCGGCAAGCGCGTTCTCGTCACGGGTTGTGGCCCGATCGGGGCGCTTGCCATCATCGCCGCGCGTGCTCATGGCGCACGCGAAGTTGTCGCGACGGATGTAATGGACACGGTGCTCGGCAAGGCGCTTGAGATCGGGGCCGACCGCGTGATCAACGTTGCCAATAATCCGGAGGAACTCTCGGCCTATTCCGCCAACAAGGGATATTTCGACGTTCAGTTCGAAGCGTCTGGTAACGAGCGTGCCGTCCGATCCGGCCTCGAGGTTCTTCGCCCGCGCTCAGCGCTTGTCCAACTCGGGCTCGGTGGGGACGTGTCGATCCCACAGAACATGGTTGTTGCCAAGGAAATCGAAATGAAGGGGACTTTCCGCTTCCATGAGGAGTTCGGCCTGGCCGTCGATCTCATCAATCAGCGACGGGTCGATCTCAAGCCTCTCTTGACCGGCACCTATCCGATCGAGGATGCCGTCAGCGCATTCGAAGCTGCCGGCGACCGCACGAAGTCGATTAAGGTCCAACTCGCGTTCTGATAAATTCGAACGCCTTTAAATGCAGAGGCACTGCCGGTTCCGGCGCTGACCTATTTCGACGCCTATCGCCAAGGCCGCGGCCCCGCGAACCTGATCCAGGCGCAGCGTGACTTCTTCGGCGCGTATGGTTTCGACCGCCTCGACGGCAAGGACTTCCACCACGGCCCGTGGGGCAGCGGTGCGATGACGTTCTAGCTATCGGCGGGGCGCAACAAGAGTGGCAACGGCGAAGACCTACACCAGCACGTGGTCAGGTGAAGACAAGAGTGGCCGTACCGTTCTCGTGCAGTCCGAAAGCCGCTTCAATGTCCAGCAGACCCAGAAGTCCTTTTCGATGATCGTATTGGCGACGCCTCGGCCAGCCCCCGTTTCGCCAAACAGCGCTGCTCGATGAGGGGGCAAGGTCAGAAGGTATCCTCACTCATTTTGCCTATTTTCGTCACAGGTATCAAAAGATCGTAATCGGTCAAGTTAGATAAAATTATCGGACGCGCCGCGGTATCCCTCAGCGGCGTCGGCGACGACTGGGTTGAACTCGCGCGCGGCCTTCAGGTCTGGTTTGAAAGTCTCGGCTACTACAGGAGCGGCGACTATTGGCTGATTCCGACCCGCGTTGCGACGGGGGACGTCGAGTGGCCGTTCGAGCCCGACGGCGAGACGCGGGCCCTTGTCGGTCCCTTTGGCGTCACGCACCACAGGGCGGCACTGGCCGGCGTGCGTAAGGCAGGGGCTGTCTGGATCGTAAACCGCTGCGGCTGTGTGCATCAGCCGATCTGCGATCCGAAAACCTAGGATTTTCCGTCTTTCTGATCGGAGCAGGGCTCAGCCCGGCAGGCGTTTGGCTTCTGCAGAGGTGCTGAAGTGGCGCAAAAGCGATTGACGCCGGTGCGGTCGCTGAGCAGTCCGGTCTTGCAGCCGTTCGGCCTTCCTCACGCAGCGTCGGCGACCCATTTCGCACCTTGCCTCGAATGCGGGTCGCATCCTGCATCGAACTAGAGAATTACCGCCCGCGTGGCGAAACTGGTCCGGAACAGCGCTTCGTGGGCAGTAGGATCCGGATCAAAACAGCAATCCTGCACGATGTACATTCGATAGTCTGCATCGCTCGCCCATCCGACGGTAGAAAACAGGACGCCGCTGCTCGCTACGCCCGCCATGACTAGCGTATTGATCCCATGAGCCTGCAAGTCGGCGTGCAAAGATGTATCGTGAAAGACGTTCGCGCGCGGACAAGCGTATCGCCAGTCGCTATCAACAATATCCAGCCCACTGACCGGCGCTGGGTCACGGAAGAATCCAGTCTTTTTTATATTGTTGATCAGCATATTGTTTTCATGACGGGACCCATAGTCGATCGCAAAATTTGCAAAAATCACGGGATTGCCGCTCACGCGCCATTTCGCAATCAGTGAATTGGTGCGGTCGAGCAAGTCTGTGGGAATATTATCTGCTAGGATCGAAAAGACGTCCGCTTGATAATGCATGATCAGCAAAGCGGCTTTCTCCATGCCGGTCTCAGCCATGTAGGGCATTCTCGTCTCCATATCTCACGCTAAATTACAGACTAATTGTCTCCACCAAAGACGGAGCATCAGCCGGTGAAAGTCCCAAGTTGGGGAAGTAATCGGCCGAAAGGTTGCACGTTCCCACGCTGCATCGTGCCCAGGCAAAAGGCACGGCGGATCGATCCTTGGACGAAATCCAAGCCTTCCTCATCGAGCACCCAGGTGCTTGGCACAACCCTCAACTCATTCTCCATGCCGGCTGCCATGCAAGCGCTCGCTGCGCTTTGTCAGTGGTTACCGTGCCATCATCCTCCGCCACATTGTAAATCCCCGAAGCGCCGGTCTTCGCCGCTTGCGCGGCGGCTTTAGCAGCAGCATCTACATGGATAGCAGCAGGTCCGGGCGGGTTGTCGAATCCCGTTCCCGGACCATAGAGTCGCCCGTAACGCAGGACGATACCGGTAAAGGGAGCACCGAGAACCTGTGTTTCAAGACTTGCTATACCGCGGGCAGAAACTCCCGCGCGACCATCGGCCGTGATGGCTAGTGCATCTCCTTCCTCGTACGGCAAGGCCTTATCGGCGTAGGCAAAGGCGATGCTCTGAGCAACAAACCTGGTTGCGCCGGCCTTGCTTGCGGCTTCAACCAGATTACGAGTGCCTTCGTCACGAATTCGCGCATTTCGTGGTGCAGCTTCAGCCATGCGGGCCTGATCGAGTGCAGGTGGCAGATCCGTTAGCTGATGGATGATAACTTCCGGCCTGGCTTCCAGAACCGCTGTAATGACGGCCGCTTTGTCAAAAATATCAACGACGATCGGTTCAACTCCCAGATCTCGCAGGGAAGCCTCCTTTGTCGCCGTTCGAGTTGTCCCAAAAACCCTCCAACCGTCGGATACCAACAGTGGAGCGAGGCGTCGTCCAATAGCTCCACTGGCTCCCGCGAGAAAAACCGTCTTGATCATCACTGCCCTCTTTAAAGCCTCAAGCTCGATGTGATACCCAAGTTATCAGAACTATGCTAACATATAAGAGTTCTTATAACATGAGCAAGCGTGTAGAAAGTTCGACAAATATCCTGCCGAAGCCAGGTGCGGGTAAGCGCGGAGAGACTGGCCACCTTGGATATCTGTTGCGACAAGCAGCAGGGGGGCATCGAAATCGCATGGATCATGCTCTCGCCCACCTGAACGTGACCCCACCTCAGTTTGTAGTCATGACCATGATCAAGGCATATCCAGAACTGTCGGGTGCAGACCTRGCCCGGATAGCCTTGCTTACTCCGCAGACTGTRGGCGTGATCAYTRCMAACCTTGAGCGAGCTGCGCTCATTKTCAGATCGCCCCATCCGGTGCACGGGCGCATTCTTCGAATAAGCCTTACAGAGAAAGGATCGAACCTATTGGCCGAATGCCGTACACAGGTACATATCCTCGAACAGGAGTTGGTTGCGGGCTTCAATGAGATAGAGGAGGCTACAATTCGGCG
>NZ_JBFTQH010000068.1:0-17243 GCF_056398905.1 Rhizobium sp. 01T417
CCGGCTGCCCGCGTCAGTTCGGTGGTCAGGTCGATGTCGCTTAAGATCCGCACACAGCGATCATAAAAGGTCTCCCCTGCCCTGGTCAGTTCCACCCGTCTGGTCGAGCGGATGAACAGCGGACAGCCAAGTTCCCTTTCCAGCGACATCACATGATTGCTTAAGGCCGGCTGGGCAATGCACATCCTGGCTGCCGCGCGGCCGAAGTGCAGTTCCTCGGCCACCGCTTTGAAATAGGTGAGTTGGCGTAGTTCCATGAATGAGCTCCGCCGCACTTGTGCTTCATTGCCACGATGCTTCGCAAAAGATAAGTTATAGCCAGTTAGCACGCTTAAGTTTCTTTTTCAACTCTCAACTTGCGAAAATAGAAAGTTTTATGCTCAAACCATCTCAGTGCCGCGCAGCTAGGGCGCTTCTCGACTGGACCCAGAAAGACCTCGCCGAGAAGACTTCGATCAGCGCGGTATCCATTCGAGCATTCGAAAGAGGGGGAGAGATGCGCGACAGCAACCTTCGTCTATTGACGCTCACCTTCGAGGCCGCAGGCATAACCTTTCAGAGTGAAGGTGAGATTACTGATGGAGGAATAGGCGTCCGCCTTCGATCACAGGATCGGCATTAGACGTGGAGCTAAGCGCGTGTTCTTGCTTGCAGCTCGTAGGCGACCCGATCAGCCTGTGAATAGTTAAAGTTTAGATTGCCGAACACTGCCAAAGAAGGCACTGCATAGCGATAGCGATTCTGCAGTCTGCTGGTTGTGAGTACGCCGGGAAACGGTGGCATTTCGGAGGGACAATGTTCGGCCCGATTCGCTAACATCTGAGAGTACCGATCCGGGTGGAAGTTGTCCGCGCTGACGAGATCATCTCGGCCTCGGGCGAACGCTGTGATTCGTTGCCGCATTGGGCCTATGGCATGGTCAAATGGTTGTCGCGGAAACGGGTGTCACGTTATTCAACGGCTTAGAAGCTTTGAGAGCCCAGCCCGGCGATTTCGTCGTTCGCGATCATAAGGCACTTTTTCAGTCTACGATCAAACGGCTTTCGACCAAAGCTTCATGCCGGCACACTCGGCAGAGGTCTATAAGTTGCACGCGCGGCGTAGGGGCCCAGCCAGAAGATTGGCGGCCCAGTTTCCGAGCCGCCTTCGACGATTCATGTCGGGACGCTCTTAGATGAGCTTTGCGAAAGCGACAGCCGTATCAGACATGCGGCTGGAGAAGCCCCACTCGTTGTCGTACCAGGACAGGACGCGCACGAAGTTGCCTTCCATGACCTTCGTCTGATCCGTTGCGGCTTGCCCTTCAGATGCGGAAGGACGAGGCCAACGGCCTTGGCGGCGCCCGTCGACGTCGGGATCATGGACAGGGCTGCGGCKCGGGCACGGTACAGGTCCTTGTGCATGGTGTCGAGGGTCGGCTGGTCGCCGGTGTAGGAGTGGATGGTGGTCATGAAGCCGTGGTCGATGCCGACCGCGTCATCGAGAACCTTCACAACAGGCACGAGGCAGTTCGTCGTGCAGGATGCGTTGGAGATGACYAGATGCTCCTTGGTGAGCTGGTCATGGTTGACGCCGAAAACGACGGTCAGGTCGGCGCCGTCGGCAGGAGCCGAAACGATGACGCGCTTTGCGCCGGCCGTCAGGTGCGCGGCAGCCTTGTCGCGGGCGGTGAAGATGCCGGTGCATTCCATCGCGATGTCGACGCCGAGTTCCTTGTGCGGCAGCGTTGCCGGGTCCTTGATCGCGGTCACCTTGATCGGCTTGCCGCCGCCAACAGTGATCGTGTCGCCCTCGACCTTCACCTCGGCCGGGAACTTGCCGTGGATGGAGTCGTAGCGCAGCAGATGGGCGTTGGTCTCGACCGGGCCGAGGTCGTTGATGGCAACGACTTCAATGTCGGTGCGGCCGGATTCGACGATAGCGCGGAGAACGTTACGGCCGATGCGGCCGAAGCCGTTGATGGCAACCTTTAATCGATGGCCTCGAGCAACGCATTTTATTGAACTGGCGGTCCAACACATGGCGGCGTAACCCTCCATTATGGAACATTTGCATATAGCCGCAAGTTGAAGTGTTGTTAGCTTGCTGTTCAAAAAAAGCGGCCCAAAAGAGGCGCGCGCCGCGAAACGTTGACGTCAATCGCCAAGGGCTGGCTGGTGCCGACGTCCTCCACAAACTTCCGGTCAGCACGACCCGATCGTTTGTTTCGTGCAAGGGGTTCCTCATCGACGTCATCGTTTACTGCCCAAGCAAACCCAGCCGGGCACGTCCACACCCGGCTGGCTTGCGGTGGCGGCCGTTATTATTTGGTGCTGTCGATGGTGATCCGCTTGACATTGGCTCGCGCCTTTTCGGTCTTCGGCAGCGTTACTGCGAGGAGACCGTTCTTGAACGTTGCGGCGACCTTATCCTCATCGATCTGGCGGTCAAGAGCCAGCCGCCGTTCGAATCGCCCGTAGTAGCGCTCGCTGAACCGGCGGTCCTTGTCCTCAGTTTCCGACTTTTTCTCGCCGCGAAGCGTAAGCATGCCATCCCCCACCAATACCTCGATCTCGTCTGAATCGATGCCCGGAACCTCCGCTATTACGCGTATCTCGCTGTCATTCTCTTCGATCTCCACGTGCGGCCACGTGCCATGGAAAGGCGCCGTGTCACCGAACAACGATGGCGGGCCGAAGCCGCGAAAGACTTCGTCGAACAGACGGTTGACGTTGCGGTGCAGTGACAGGAATGGATCCATGTCATCACCGCGATAGGTGCTCGGAAGCTGGCTGCTCCCACGGCTCCACGGGATCAGGTCACGTACACTCATGGCTGTCATCCTTTCTTCCGTTTCTGTCTCTTTCTTAGTGCAAACAGGCGATGGTTGCACAGTTCTGTCGTGCTGGGCCTTTGTCGCCTTCGATCTGCTTCGAAGCTGCCTTCGTCGTCTCGGACTGAATGGCGATACGACGTGGCTTCATCTCCTCAGGTATTTCCTTTTTGAGATCGATGACGAGTAGCCCGTTTTCGAGCGTCGCGCCCTCGACGATGACGTGATCGGCGAGTTCAAATCTGCGCGCAAACGGCCTCAGAGCAAGGCCTTGATGGAGGTGTACTCCAAACCGCCGCCGACATGAAATAGCCGTATCATTTCACGCTGGTTAGCACTCGACGGGCCAGAGTGCTAAAAATGTCAATCTGCCTCTTGAAACTCCAAAGATCATAAACCAGATCGAATTACGCGCGATGGCGAAAGAATCGCGCGTCCCGCGTCGGCTTCGCTCCGAATGCTGCGCGGAGCACCTCTTGAATCTGAGGAGAGCGACATGACGTTCCGTCCCTTGCATGACCGCATCCTGGTTCGCCGCATCGAGGCCGAGGAAAAGACGGCCGGCGGCATCATTATCCCAGACACGGCGAAGGAAAAGCCACAGGAAGGTGAGGTCGTTGCCGCCGGCCCCGGTGCGCGCGACGACAGTGGGCAGTTGCAACCCCTCGACGTGAAAGTGGGAGATCGCATCCTGTTCGGCAAATGGTCGGGCACCGAGATCAAGCTCAATGGCGAGGATCTTCTGATCATGAAGGAATCTGATGTGATGGGCGTGATCGAGGTGGACGCCGCTGCGAGAAATGCGGCGTAGGGTCGATACCGCCTTCTAACAAGGAATTCTAGCCTGAGGAAGGAGCAGACAAATGGCTGCCAAGGAAGTGAAATTCCATTCCGACGCCCGCGAGAAGATGCTGGCCGGTGTCGATATCCTCGCAAATGCGGTCAAGGTTACGCTCGGCCCCAAGGGGCGCAATGTTGTTATCGACAAGTCGTACGGCGCGCCCCGGATCACCAAGGACGGCGTCACTGTGGCCAAGGAAGTCGAGCTGGAGGACAAGTTCGAGAACATGGGCGCACAGATGGTGCGGGAAGTTGCCTCGAAGACCAGCGACATCGCTGGTGACGGCACTACCACTGCGACAGTTCTCGCCCAGGCGATCGTCAAGGAAGGTGCGAAGGCTGTAGCGTCGGGCATGAACCCGATGGACCTAAAGCGCGGTATCGACAAAGCAGTCGAAGCTGTGGTCGAGGAACTGAAGAGGAACGCCCGTAAAGTCACTAAGAACGACGAAATCTCCCAGGTTGGCACCATCTCGGCCAATGGCGACAGCGAGATAGGCCGTTTCCTCGCGGAAGCGATGGAAAAAGTCGGCAACGAAGGCGTCATCACCGTCGAGGAAGCCAAGACCGCCGTGACAGAGTTGGAAGTCGTCGAAGGCATGCAGTTCGACCGTGGTTATCTCTCGCCGTATTTTGTCACCAACCCAGAGAAGATGCGGGTTGAGCTCGAGGAACCCTACCTCCTGATCCACGAAAAGAAGCTTTCGAACCTGCAGGCGTTGCTGCCGGTCCTCGAGGCCGTGGTTCAGTCCGGGAAGCCTTTGCTTATCATCGCCGAGGACGTCGAAGGCGAGGCGCTGGCGACGCTCGTCGTCAACAAGCTGCGCGGCGGCCTGAAGGTGGCTGCCGTCAAGGCTCCAGGGTTCGGCGACCGCCGCAAGGCGATGCTGGAGGACATAGCGATCCTAACAGGCGGGACCGCAGTCTCTGAGGACCTTGGCATCAAGCTCGAGAATGTGACCCTCAACATGCTTGGCGGCGCCAAGAAGGTCGTCGTCGAGAAGGAAAACACGACGATCATCGACGGCGCAGGTTCGAAGACGGAGATTCAGGGCCGCGTCGCGCAGATCAGGGCGCAGATCGAGGAAACCACGTCAGACTACGATCGCGAAAAGCTGCAGGAGCGGCTGGCCAAGCTTGCCGGCGGCGTGGCCGTCATCCGCGTCGGCGGCTCGACCGAGGTCGAGGTGAGGGAACGCAAGGACCGCGTCGACGACGCCATGCATGCCACGCGCGCGGCCGTCGAGGAGGGCGTGCTGCCCGGCGGTGGTGTCGCGTTGTTGAGAGCCGTCAAAGCACTGGACAGCGTTCAGACTGAGAATGCCGACCAGAAACACGGCATCGACATCGTCCGCCGTGCAATCGAGGCGCCGGTGCGCCAGATCGCCGAGAATGCAGGTGCCGAGGGCTCGATCATCGTCGGTAAGCTGCGTGAGAAGACCGATTTTGGCTACGGCTGGAACGCCCAGACCAACCAGTTCGGTGATCTCTACGATCAGGGCGTGATCGACCCGGTCAAGGTCGTTCGCACCGCGCTGCAGGACGCCGCCTCGATCGCCGGCCTACTGATTACCACCGAGGCAATGGTCGCCGAGAAGCCGAGGAAGGATGTACCGTACCCGCCGATGTCGGCAGGCGGCATGGACTTCTGATTGAAACGATAATTCCGCGGCCTTTCGGGGCGCGGACGGTCGGTAGATCTGTGAAATAAGACATGCGTTGCGCCTGACTGGATGCGGCGTTATCTGTCGCGACCGTCGCGGAACGCACGGCGGCCTTTGAAGTGCCGGGAGCGCGATCGTGCTTGATCTGTTTCGCGGCGGGTTGAAACCCTCCACGGTGATCCAGTCGGTGGTTGCCCGACGCACGACCTTGGGAACGATGGAACACGATTGCCTTAGACGTCCAGTCACAATCCTTGTGGATGTCGGATTTCCGGCGCGGCCGCTATCGAAGCGATAGCACGCCATCGCGCTCAATGCCTCGGGGCAGCCCTTGCGAGCGTTGATTTCGAGACCGCTCCCTGGACGTTTGTCGCCTTCTCGCATCGGGCCATGTCCTCGCACGCGCCTTTGCGCCTAACTCCCGTTCGCGAGCCGGAGTCAGTAAACGTGCCAGCACTCCGTGAGGGGAGAGCCGGGCGGCGAACAGCGCTCGCTTGATCAAGCCATCAAGCGGCTGGCGAAAGTCGACGAGACAGACGGCCCGAGAGCGTCGTCTGTCAGGTGGCGTAGCGCCGATCGAGTTCTCGGAGGGCAGACTGAACCTCATCGATCGAAACTGGCTCCGGTGTTCCTGGAACGTGACGGAGGCACGGTTTCGAATCGATCGCGTAAAAGTCCGAAGCCCATGCCGCGAGGATCGTTCGCTTATCGTCGACAGAAAGTGCTGGCGCCATTACCACATCGATTGGCCGTCGAAACAGCAGCCCTTGCGGTGCTAGAACTGTTGGCCCGATCGCCATGGCATGGTTGGCAGCCTGCTCCAACATGTTGTCCATCATCGATTTACCTCAGCGTATGTGCGGATCCCTGTCCCGTCGCAGGCGAGACGCGACGATGACGTTGGTTTCCGGCGCCAGCAGATCGTGCTTTTCAGCAAAGGCGGCAAATAGGCCGCGAGCGGTCTCCGCTTCGATTTCACCGCGCAGCGCAGCTCCACAGGCCTTAAGCGCAACTGAGTGCGCGTTATCTCTGAGCGCCGCCGGCCACTCGACGAGATACCGGTAGGCGTCCATCGCGCTGCGAACCTCCGCCGGAAAACCGAGGCCGACCAGAATAGAAACAGGCTCTTTGAACATATCGGGTTTCATTACGCTCTCCTTCCCAACCCGCGATGTTGACGGGCGCCGCCGCCGCGCCGCCCTCCTTGAGGGGTTCTGCTTAAGCGGCCTTCTGCGCTTCGATCTGCGCGAGAGAAGCCGACGGCTCAACACTTGAAGCGGTCTCGATGGCGATTTTCCGCGGTTTCATTTCCTCCGGGACCTCACGAACGAGATCCACGGACAGGAGACCGTTCTTTAGATCCGCTCCGTTCACCCTGACATGGTCGGCGAGCTCGAACCGGTGTTCGAACGGCCGGCCGGCGATGCCGCGATGAAGGTAGGCTTCGGTAGCCGCCTCCTGCTTCTTGCCGGTCACGGTCAGAAGGTTGGACTGGAATGTTATGTCGAGATCGTCCTGGGCGAAACCTGCCACCGCTATCGAGATCCGATAGCTGTCATCGCCAGTCTTCACAATGTCATAGGGCGGCCAGTCGTTGATCGAGCGGGCGCGCTGAGCATTTTCGAGAAGATTGAAGACCCGATCGAAACCGACGCTGGATCGGAACAGCGGTGCATAGTCGTAGGATGTTGCCATAGCCATATCCTCCTTGAAGCAACATGGGTACGGAGCGCCGAAAGATGGCGCTTCCAGCAAGGCCAGCCCTATCCTCAGCGGCTGGCAGCTATCGATTTGGTTTTTGAGAATTTCAGATTCAAGAGCTGCGCTTGAGAAAAATTAGCGTGTTCCAGTCCTGGCGAACCATTCAATCGAGTTCCGCTTTTCGAATAGAGATTCAATCGCGGGGGCAATACCTCAAGTCGGCGCTATCGCCACGGAACCGTCTCCGCTCGCATGGCTTTCGGTGGAACCGCTCGCCGCCGGCGCACCACATGCGGTGCAGCGGCTGACGATTTGGCCACGCGGCGAAACCAGGCAACTCGCCTCCTGCGACCACCATGGTCGCTGGATTGAGTGGCTCTAACCCGCGGCCTCTACGCAATGGCGACTTCGAACTCAACAACCGACGTGGCGCCCATGGCCCAAGACATTCTTGGTGTTGATGGGATACGAACCGCCGACCCGGTGGGTCCGGGCCGGTGAAAATTCAAAACATCCGAAAATAGAGCTTAGTGGGCTATGCTGAGTACAATTAGCTGATCATGGAATATCATTTGAGAAAACGCTGTCACATTCGTTGGCCAAGTTTTGGAAAGGCAGCCATTGGCCACCTCGCCGAAGTTTGTTACTTGCTGTGTCTCATCGCAAGCGCAAACAGCCTTGCCTGCCGGTTGGCGAACGCGCGCGGGTTGGCTGGTTTGTCCCCGTCGAGAATGCGCGCTTCGTCAAGCAAAAGCCACGCAGCATCCTCGCGAAACGCCTCATCGTCCACTGACGCAATGTTTTTAACAAGCTCGCTCTGCCCATTGATCTCCAGGATCGGCTTCGATGCTGTTTGCAACCGCCCCGCCCCTTGAAGCAGTTTTTCGAGTTGGCGATCAGGGCCATGCTCCGACGCTACAAGGCAGACCGCGCTTTCGGTCAACCGGCCGGAAACACGAACATCAGCAACCTCCTCACCGAGGGCACTTCGCGCGAAATCGATGAACGCCTCCACTTCGGGAGAAGCTTGCCGCCCCCCCTCATTGGTGCCTCCTTCGTCGGCAACAGCGTCCAGATCGGCAAGACCTTGGGTGACCGATTTGAAAGGCTTGCCTTCGAAATCTGGAACGTTGGTCGGCCAAAAGTTATCCACGCCGTCGGTAAGCAGGAGGACTTCGATACCTTTGGCCCGGAACCCTTCAAGGTGCGGCGACGATTTCAGTTGGTCCAGAGTGGAGCCGCTGATGTAATATATCGCCGACTGCCCTTCCCTCATCGTGGCCAGATAGTCGGCCAAGCTGCGCGTCGCCTCGCCAGACACAGTGCTGCGGAAGCGCGCCAGCTTCAGCAACTGCGAGCGCCGCTCGAAGTCCTCATAAATGCCTTCCTTGAGAATTGCTCCGAACAGATCCCAGAACTTGGAAAACGTATCGGCTTCGCCCTCGGCCATCTTTTCTAGTGCGGAGAGGATCCGGCTAGTCACGCCTTTTTTTATGGCGGCGAGGACTGGACTCTCCTGGATCATCTCGCGGGAGATGTTGAGCGGCAGATCCGTATCGACGATTCCGCGGACGAACCGCAGGTAGCGCGGTAACAATTCGGCCTCATCGGTTATGAAGACGCGCTTCACGTAGAGCTTCATCCGACCCTGTCGGTCTGGATCGAACAGGTCAAATGGCCGAGAGCCGGGTATGAAGGCAAGCGTCGTATATTCGTGTCGGCCCTCAGCGTGGAAATGCACGTTACTCAGCGGCTCGTCGTACTGACCCGAGACGCTACGATAGAAATCCTTGTAATCCTCCTTGGATATTTCGCTCTTCTGCTTGATCCAAAGCGCTGCACCATCGGAGATCTGTGACGGCTCGGCGCCGTCTTTCTCAACGAGACGGATCGGTACAGGTACGTGGCCGGATCGATCGCGAATGATCTTCTCGACCGTCCATTTGCTCGTATATTTCTTCGCATCTTCCATGAGATGTAGCACGACGCGAGTACCGCGTGCCGGTGCGTGTCCGAGATCGACCGCAACAATGTCATAGCTTCCTTTGCCGTCGGATGACCATTTCCAGGCCTCGCCCTCGCCGGCGTGGCGCGAGATCACATCGACACGGTGAGCGACCATAAACGATGAATAGAAGCCGACGCCGAATTGGCCGATAAGTTCCGCTTTTTCTCCAGCTTTGGCCGCCTCAAGCCGATCCATGAACGCTTTCGTCCCCGAGCGCGCGATCGTGCCAAGCGCGTTGATCATCTCGTCGCGGTTCATGCCGATGCCGCTGTCTTCGATCGCGAGTGTCTGCGCCCCTTCATTAAGCGTCACGAGAATTGCCGGCTGGATCCCATCGGACGAGAGCTGCGGCTTGGAAATCGACTCATACCGCAGCTTTTCGCAGGCATCCGCCGCGTTCGAGATCAATTCCCGGAGGAATACATCTTTGTCCGAGTAAACCGAATGCACCATCATGTGCAGGAGTCGGCTGACATCGGCTTCGAATACGTGTTGCTCGGGCTGCCGCTCTTCTACTGTCGTCATTGATAACTCCATCGTACGGAAATCGCCGGTCAAGTGGTTTTTCCGGTATTAAATTTCAAGCGCCATCATTCATCGACCATGAGAATTCAGACGGCCGGACTTCGGCGGGCACCGGGGGGCCTTATCGTGCAGGCTTCTTCCATCTTGCGATCCGATCCCGGCCGTTTGCGGGACAAGGTTCAGTATGTGATCTGCCCATTCTTGATCGCTGCACCGTCGGATGAGAGTTCCTCCTTCAAAATTGCTCGCGCCTCCGGGCTGATGACGGCGACGGGTGCCGCGATTGCGAGACGTGCAGCCGAGCCTGCAAAATTTGCGGCCGTCACGCCAATCTGGTCTGCCGCGCTTGCCTTTCCGCCATCGAGGGGCTGCCGGCCAGCCGCCGCCCGAGGAGACGCACGATCTCCGGGCTGTCGGCGAAGGCGTTGTGGCCGAGCGGGTCGTTCGTCGCGATCGCGCTCGTGTCGATGACAGAAACGCCGAGTTCGTTGAAAAGAGGTGCGTAAGGTCTGAGATCGGACCCGCCGAGCCGTTTGACCCCGCCCGAAAGCCAGCCCGAGACTTCCAGCGCCTTGTGGTGTTTCGATGTCAGGATAACAAAGTGCGGCCGCTTCGGTCCCATTTCCGTGAACTGGCGGCGGAAGACGTCAACATCGATGTCCGGCGATGCGAGCACGACGTTCTTCACCTTCGCCGGGATCGATTTCTCGCCCATGGCGACGCCCCGCAATGCCTCCGCCGCGAGCCAGCCGCCCATCGAGTGAGCGAGGATCGTCACATCGGAGACGTCGGGGCTCTTCACCGCCTGGAGGATCAGATCCTCGAGGGCGTGGCGCGAGTAGTTGGCGCTCTCCTTATCGTAGAGGTAATCGAAGCCGCGCCGCCTGGACGGCCAGGTGAAAAGGATGGGCGCGGCGTCGCCTCCCGAGTCATGGACGATCTGTGCGAAGCGGAAGACCGCATCGGCATAGGTGTTGTTGAATCCATGAACGAAGATGATGACCTGATGCTTCTTGTTTCGATTTGCCCGGTACCAGTTTAAGGCCTGCCCTTCGGACTGGACCTTGGCGACCTGCGTGACCGCGAACTCCTTTTGCGGGTTGGGCGGCATGCGCAACGGCCACTGCACCTCTCCAATTTTGCGGTTCCGGTCGGGCGGGATGGACACGTCGACGACGCTGTTGAGCGAGATCGCCGTTCCGCGGTCGCCGGAATAGAGCTTGCCAAGATCCTCCGAAGGCTTGCGCGTCGTGGCGACAAGCATCGTGACCCGAGTGGTGCCGGTGGGGGCGACGGCGAGTGGCCGCAGGACGTCCTGAGCCCGGCTGGCGCGGTGAAAGGATACCTCGCGCCTCCGCTGTCATTGTGTATGGAAGGGATAAGGTGACGATCTGTCGCTCGGATGGTCAGTCGTCGTCTACAATGTAGCAGGTTCTGATGTCTTGAAATACACTCTGTCGGCACCGATATTTTCTTTACTTCTTTTTCATCCGGTTTGAATGCGAAAGGAGGACATCATGCTTCACCTGGAATTGGTTTGGATGACGCCCGTCGCCGTCCGCATGAAAGACGAGAGCCCCCAGGTCTTCGCTTCTGTCAACGACGCGCTCGACTTTCTGGAAGGGGATTGGGCCATCTATCGAGGCAGAATTACAATCGGGCGGTTCAAACGTGCCGCCGTGCTCTAAACCGAATGACGCCAGTCACCATCGCGCGCGAAGCGTTCATTGACGCCTGCCGCGATGCGGGATTGTCAACGGGCGCAGATCGACCGCTCGGGACGAAGACTGGCGCTGGCGGTCAACACTCGCTTGCCTAGAATGGCTGGGTTGGGGCACCTCTTGGTGCCCCAACCTTCGAACGTTCGCTGGTCGTCAGCTTATCGAAATCCAGCCCCTTGCCGAAGCGCTGGGAGAACTCAGCCGGATTGAGCCCACCAGGTTGATAACCGTGTGGAATACAAAACCGTCGTTGCGGCGGCGCTGTCCGGCTGCGCCCAACGCGGGCCGGTATAGCGATACGCGGATTGGGTCCAGGTCAAATTTGCGAGCATTGAGCTCCTTGCACGTCCCGGGCTATCATAACCCCAATCATGTCGATCACTTGCTTATTCTGTTCGTTGACCTCCTCATACCCCTGCTGCGGCGGTGTTCAATTGCGCTCAGGCAACCACCGCCGAACTCCTATACCGACGGTTCGAGGCGTTGACTTGCGGCGGCAACTTCATTGATACGGTCTCGTGAGCCATCTGCCACCTAAGCATACAAGGGAGACAAGAATCGCTATGGCCCCTGCCGCGAGATGTGAGGTGGCAGGGTCAGCGTTGTTCGAAAAGTCCAGGAGCCATGGCGCTGCGAAGATCCAGACGCCGATCGACAGACATGCCAAATTTAGCTTTGGCCAGATGTCCGTTGCAGCAGCGACGGCGAGAACCGTCAATGCCAGCCCACCGATCCATGCGTTGATTGATGCGAGCAAAGACCCTTCGTAGCTCAGCACCCACGGGCAGACAAACAATACCGCTCCTGCCACGGCATTCACCGTGTTGAGTATTGCTAAAAGAGAAACCCGTTCTTCGACCTTCCCAAGACAAGACGGCGGCTGACATCGATGTTGGAAGATCGCGTGTATGCTTGGAACTATGTGCCACTCCTTCTGCCGACCGCTCCGAACATCCATAGACATCCTATCTCGGCAAGGCTTCCTGGCGGCGTCTGTCGGGTGCATCGGAACGTCTCGCAGCGAGGAGCGGCGGTCTGATTCCATACGAAAGGTGGTCATTGATCCTGTCGCTCTGCTGCCGCGCCATGCCCCTTCGAGCCGTTAGCCCTCCGGAGATCTGTCGCCGAATGCGGTGGCCCGCCTTTCTGAAGTCGTCGACCAGCCGGATCTGCATGCGGGCGTAATCGGCATCGGAGCCACACCGGCTGCCGAAGTCCGAGGCATTTCGTTGAGGGGCTGGCTCTCTAACACGCCCCGCGGCGTATAGGTGGTCTTGAACCGCCTGATAGCGCCCACCCGCTAGCCCTTGCACGCCCCCGTCTCCAATCCTAAATTTTTGTTATTTGTCGTTGGTAGGAAAAGGAGGAAAAAATGCCGACGTCAGATATCCTTTGGAGTAGTCCCGTAAATGTTCGGCTTCCGAATGGTACTGAGAAGTCGTTCCAAAGTATCCACGACACCTTGGACTTTCTTGAAAACGAATGGCCCAAGGTACACGGTGCGTATCACGACGCAGCAGTAGCGAGTTGCCGAAACGCCCTCGGGCGACAGACTCCTCCCGCGGTCAGCAAAGAGCTTTTCCTCGCGGCATGCCTGGAAGCAGGCCTTGCGGTTCGAGGCGGTAGCAGGCGAGCGAGCGGCCAACGCTTATCAGAAACCGCTCACCGACATTTCTGAATCCGACAAAGCTGGAACAAATACCGGCAACCGCACTTATCGGCCAGAGGCCATTCCCCTCGACCTTTCATAAGTCCAAATGCGTGCCCCGCTGTTCTCGCGGGGCCTTTTTGGGCGATGGCAATGCAAAAGAGATGTTCTTCATGGAGGATGTTGTGATGTCTCGCAAAAACTTCAGTCGCCACGATGAGCCCCTGAATTCCGACGACTTACGCAAATGCCAGGCAGTTTTGAATGCTATCTGCGGGGACTTCGGGATAGAGCCTGGATCCGAGGAAGCAGATCGCATCGCCGCGATCACCATCGAGCTCTATCAACAGGGGGTACGCGACGTTGGACATCTGAAGCATATCGTCGATGCCGCGCGCGGCCTCGATCTCGGCGGAAATGGAAACAAGACGTAGCCTACCGCGCTTTGAGCTTCGCTCACGGCCTTCGGGGCGTGACCACTTAAGGAGCCCTGACCTTACGCCGCAGAACACGCGGGGCTCTTTTCCACACCGGCATCCGAAGTTTCGCACGCTCGCGTGACCGCCATAGGTGTGAGGAAGCATCGGCGGTTGAATTCAACCCGGCCGGTTGGTCGCGATCCGATCTGACGCTCCAAATCCGATGAAAATCGCATGCTTCGTCTCCGTTTCGCAACAGTCTGTAAGGTGGTGCAATTTTTTGCCGCCATCAACGAATTTTTGAACGCCCAATGCCAGGTTTCTTGTTTCTTTCCAGCATGTTAGCACCCGCATTTGAAGAGTGCTTATTTTTTGTTTTGACCTCTTGAAATCGAAAAATCGCAAAACCAGATCATTTTGCGCAAAACGCTCGAACGAGGTTTTGCCCCCGCCCGGACCGGTCATCCGGTCCGGCGGGGAACAACGTCATCATTGTTTGTCCATCGGAGGAAAACATGTCGTTCCGACCGCTTCATGATCGCATTCTTGTCCGCCGGGTTGAGTTCGAAGAGAAAACCAAGGGCGGCATCATCATTCCAGATAGCGCCAAGGAAAAACCGCAGGAAGGCGAGGTCATCGCCGTTGGCCCTGGCGCGCGCAACGATGCCGGCCAGATCCAGGCGCTCGACGTCAAGGCCGGTGATCGCATCGTGTTCGGCAAGTGGTCCGGCACCGAGATCAAGATCAACGGCGAGGACCTGCTGATCATGAAAGAAAGCGATGTCATGGGCATCATCGAAGTCCCGGCAGAGCAGAAGCAGGCCGCCTGAAGGCCGACCGATCAGTTAAATTAGCTGCCTATTGAGGAGTTAAAGAAATGGCTGCGAAAGAAGTCAAGTTCCACACCGATGCCCGTGAACGCATGCTGCGTGGGGTCGATGTGCTTGCCAATGCTGTGAAGGTGACGCTTGGGCCGAAAGGCCGCAACGTCGTGATCGAAAAGTCCTTCGGCGCGCCGCGTATAACCAAGGACGGCGTTTCGGTCGCCAAGGAAATCGACCTGGAAGACAAATTCGAAAACATGGGCGCCCAGATGCTGCGCGAAGTGGCATCCAAGACCAACGATCTCGCTGGCGACGGCACAACGACCGCGACGGTGCTTGCCCAGGCAATCGTCAAGGAAGGCGCCAAGGCGGTGGCGTCGGGCATGAACCCGATGGACCTGAAGCGCGGCATCGACATTGCCGTCGACGCCGTGGTCAAGGAACTGAAGACCAACGCGCGCAAGATCTCCAACAATTCGGAGATCGCCCAGGTCGGTACGATTTCGGCCAATGGCGACGAAGAGATCGGCCGTTACCTTGCCGAGGCAATGGAAAAGGTTGGCAATGAGGGCGTCATCACCGTCGAGGAAGCCAAGACGGCCGAAACCGAACTTGAAGTCGTCGAAGGCATGCAGTTCGATCGCGGCTATCTTAGCCCTTACTTTGTGACCAATGCCGACAAGATGCGGGTCGAGTTCGAGGATCCTTATATCCTCATCCACGAGAAGAAGCTTTCGAACCTGCAATCGATGCTGCCGGTTCTCGAAGCTGTCGTCCAATCCGGCAAACCGCTCCTCATCATCGCTGAAGACGTCGAAGGCGAGGCTCTCGCCACCCTCGTCGTCAACAAGCTGCGTGGTGGCTTGAAGATCGCCGCCGTCAAGGCACCGGGCTTCGGCGACCGCCGCAAGGCTATGCTGGAAGACATCGCCATCCTGACGGGCGGCACTGTCATTTCCGAAGACCTCGGCATCAAGCTGGAGAACGTGACGCTGAACATGCTTGGCCGCGCCAAGAAGGTCGCGATCGAGAAGGAGAACACGACGGTCATCGATGGCGTCGGTTCCAAGGCCGAGATCGACGGCCGCGTTGCGCAGATCCGCGCCCAGATCGAGGAAACCACCTCCGACTACGATCGCGAGAAACTGCAGGAACGCCTCGCCAAGCTCGCCGGCGGCGTTGCCGTCATCCGCGTCGGTGGCTCGACGGAAGTCGAAGTGAAGGAGAAGAAGGACCGCGTCGACGACGCGTTGCATGCTACCCGTGCGGCCGTCGAGGAAGGCATTCTGCCGGGCGGTGGCGTGGCGTTGCTGCGAGCCGTCAAGGCCCTCGACAATCTCAACACGGCCAACCAGGACCAGCGGGTCGGCATTGAGATCGTGCGTCGCGCGATCGAGGCGCCGGTGCGCCAGATCGCCGAGAATGCCGGCGCAGAAGGTTCGATCATCGTCGGCAAGCTGCGCGAGAAGTCCGACTTCTCCTACGGCTGGAACGCCCAGACCGGCGAGTATGGTGATCTCTACGCACAGGGCGTCATTGACCCGGCCAAGGTCGTGCGCACCGCGCTTCAGGATGCAGCCTCCGTTGCCGGCCTGCTGGTGACGACGGAAGCCATGATCGCCGAAAAACCCAAGAAGGAAGCCGCTCCGGCGATCCCCGCTGGCGCCGGCATGGACTTCTAGGTGGATCAGCCAGGCCCGCCCGTCGGGCGGGCCGTTCCCGGAGTGAGAAATGAATCCGACGTCTTCCCCAACAAAGGAGGAGGCGCGTTTGTGCGCGAGTGTCGTCAAGGAAATCTCCCAGACAAGGGGAGTTTCCAGAGACCCGGTCGCTATCGGAAAGTTAACCGTGCTGGTGGCGCGGCTCTTCAACAGCGGGCTGCGCGAACGCGATGATCTTATGTCAGCCGCCATGCGATCGTCCGATTTGCAGGGTGACCTGATGCATACAGATACCGGAGTGCGAACGTCGTCAAATAGCAAAGAATGAAAGGAGAGGCGCGCTGCCGGCCTGGAAACTGGCACCTTTGGAGGCCACTAGCCGCCGAGGTTCACAACCATCAAGCAAACCTGAAAGGAGGTAACCGTGGCACTCGATCTGTTTGACTCACCCCTTTTCGCTCAGAGAAAGTACTTTGTGCAGGAAATAACAGGGCTCGATGACGCTTTCGACCTTCTGGACGAATGGCCTACAGAGCAGCGCGATCTCTCTTATGAAACGGCAGTCAGGGTTTGCCGAGATGCCGCGGCGGGCAAACGTTCCCTCCCTGCCGCGCGGGAGGACTCTCGACGCTTTTTGAAGCCAAAAGGCAAACTCGTCGACGTTGGCGAAGTCGCGCCATATTTGCGTAAGCTACGCACCGACAGCTTTAGCAAAGCGTGATCGGCCTGGCATCACGTTGGCTGCAAAAAAGTGGTGGCTGCAGACACTCGCAACTTCGCAAATTTGGCAGCGTACAGAAATGACCGTCGATCACAGGCATCCTTCGGCGTGTGGCTGGGAACTCGCAATCAATGCGTCCTGATGCGACTTCGGAAGCCGCTTGAGATTTTCGCAACCGACCTCGGTAGCTTCTCCTCGACTTTGCGCAGCTCCCGCGACGAGCTGCTGCGCGACAATGCGCATGACGTCGCCTTCGCGCTAGCGGGCATTAGTCGCCGTCGTACTCGGTTGCAGCACGACGCGGCGACACTTCTCGAACAACTACTGTCACACGACTACGTTCGCTGTTCCGGTTAAATCCTCCACCGTGATGAACATGTTGAATCTGCAGGCCGGTGGCTCGGAGCCCGGCATGGACATGGCAGCACGTACGGCCGAGATCGTTTTCAGCCTCGCCTCGAACATCGAGCGAAACCGCGCATTCTCGTCTTCCTGGCCTGTGGTTGAACGGTATCGTCGCTTCTGCGTCAATGTGCTTGCCGTCGACCAGCAGCATATCGCGCAGTCCTTCGCCGGCTTCGATGGGCGGCGAGGGGTCGAGCGCTATCAGGACGCGCAATGGTATAGTCTTTCGACCGGCACGCCCGCGCTGAAAGATGCGCTGACGGTTATCGACTGCGAACTTGAAACGGTACTCAA
>NZ_JBFTQH010000069.1:0-14410 GCF_056398905.1 Rhizobium sp. 01T417
CTTCCCGGACGGAAGCCGTAGCTGTGCTGGCTGAAGGTCGGATCAAGGATTGGCTGAAGGACTTGCAGGAGCGCCTGTTGGATCAGGCGGTCCAGCACCGTGGGGATGCCAAGCTCGCGCTCGCCGCCCCCTGRCTTCGGGATCATCACSCGACGCACCGGCTGTGGCCGRTACGTCCCMTCCCGCAGGCTGTCGCGGATGGCAGGCCAAGAGATGCGYAGCRTYGCRGCCGTCTGGTCRATRTCCAGACCGTCCRCGCCCGCCGCGCCTTTGTTGGCCCGCACCTGCTTCCACGCCMGCAGAAGGTTCTCTCGCCGCAGGGCCACCTCAAGCAGCCCYGCGCCYGTGTCGTTCCCRATCCKCGGCGGGGGCTCGGCTTCGTCGCGACCGGAGCTCCGGCGGGCTTCCGGATTTACGCCACCGCCCATTGGTCACAAGAGCTTCGCGGTTTGTTGCCCGCTCGCCCTGGTCGGCATCGCCTCATATCCGGTTCTTGTCCATCGGCCCGCAGGTTCGATCCACGCTTCCTCCCCACGGTTGGTCACCCCGCCGCAGGTGCGCTTCACTTCGCTCGATGTGACCAGCTTACGGTGGGACTTCCACCCACAAGAATGCGCCCATGCTGGGCGCACAACAAAAAGCCGCCCGGATCGCTCCGGGCGGCTTCTCAATTCTTAAGACCAAGCTGCCGATTATTCGGCAGCCGGTGCGCTCTCGCCTGCGAGATCCTGCAGCATCGGCGTGGCGACATCGGCGCCCGTGCCCTTGCGGCGTTCCTCGAGGATCAACTCGTCGCGCGAGGTCGCGATGCGACGGATCTGGGTCATCGTGCCACCGGTACCGGCGGGGATCAGACGACCGACGATGACGTTTTCCTTCAGACCCTGCAGACCGTCGGTCTTGCCGGCGATTGCAGCTTCCGTCAGCACCTTCGTCGTTTCCTGGAAGGACGCGGCGGAGATGAACGACGGGGTCTGCAGCGACGCCTTGGTGATACCCAGCAGAACCGGATCGCCATAAGCAGGCTTCTTGCCCTGTTCGATCAGCGCATCGTTGACGTCTTCGAGCTCGATACGGTCGACGTTGTCGCCGACGATGTAAGTCGAGTCGCCTGCATCGGTGATTTCCACCTTCTGCARCATCTGACGGACAATCACTTCGATGTGCTTGTCGTTGATGACAACGCCCTGCAAGCGATAGACTTCCTGGATTTCGTTGACCAGGTACGAAGCGAGTGCTTCGACGCCCTTGATCGCCAGGATGTCGTGCGGAGCCGGGTTACCGTCGAGGATGTAGTCACCCTTCTCGATGTAGTCGCCTTCCTGAAGGTGGAAGGGCTTGCCCTTCGGGATCAGGTATTCGACAGGCTCGACACCGTCTTCCGCCGGCTCGATGATGACGCGACGCTTATTCTTGTAGTCGCGGCCGAGGCGGATCGTACCATCGATCTCAGCGATGATGGCGTGGTCCTTTGGACGACGAGCTTCGAACAGTTCGGCAACGCGCGGCAGACCGCCGGTGATGTCCTTGGTCTTGGCGCTTTCGAGCGGCGAACGTGCAAGCACGTCACCCTGAGACACCTTCTGACCCGGCTCGACCGACAGGATCGCGTCGACCGAGAGCAGGAAGCGGGCGTCACCACCACGGGACAGCTTCATGACATTGCCGCTGGCATCCTTGATGACGATTGCCGGCTTGAGGTCCGAACCACGCGGGGTCGAACGCCAGTCGATAACCTGACGCTTTGTGATGCCAGTGGATTCGTCGGTCGCTTCGAGAACCGAGAGACCGTCGACGACGTCTTCGAACTGAACGGTACCGGCCACTTCCGTCATCATCGGACGGGTGTAGGGGTCCCACTCTGCCAGACGCTGACCGCGCTTGACCTTGTCGCCATCGTCGACATGCAGCTTCGAACCATAGGCGACGCGCTGCGAGGAGCGCTCGACACCACGCTCGTCCAGGATCTGGACGGTCATATTACGGCCCATGGCAACGAGGTTGCCATCCGAGTTGCGCAGCAGGTTGCGGTTCTTGATCTGAACCGTACCTTCGTACGAGGCTTCCAGGAACGACTGGTCAACCACGGTTGCCGTGCCACCAAGGTGGAACGTACGCATGGTGAGCTGCGTGCCCGGCTCGCCGATCGACTGAGCAGCGATAACACCGACTGCTTCACCCATGTTGACCGGGGTACCGCGTGCAAGGTCACGACCGTAGCAGACCGAGCAGACGCCCGTCTGGATTTCGCAGGTCAGTGCCGAACGGATACGGATCGACTGGATACCAGCCTTCTCGATCTCGATGACATCGGGCTCGAGGATCATCTTGCCGGCATCGACGATACGCTCGCCAGTGACCGGATGATCGATATCATCAAGGGCGGTACGGCCGAGGATACGAGCACCGAGCGACGCAACGACCTGACCGGCATCAACGATGGCGGTCATGGTCAGGCCCTTGTCGGTGCCGCAATCGACCGAGTTGACGATGCAATCCTGGGCGACGTCGACGAGACGACGGGTCAGGTAACCGGAGTTCGCGGTCTTCAAGGCAGTGTCTGCTAGACCCTTACGGGCGCCGTGCGTCGAGTTGAAGTACTCGTTGACGGTCAGGCCTTCCTTGAAGTTCGACGTGATCGGCGTTTCGATGATTTCGCCCGACGGCTTGGCCATGAGGCCGCGCATGCCGCCCAGCTGACGCATCTGGTTCGGAGAACCACGAGCGCCCGAGTGGGACATCATATAGATGGCGTTCATTGGCTTCTGACGACCGGTGTTCGGATCGAATTCGACGGCCTTAATGCGGGCCATCATGTCTTCGGCAACCTTTTCGGTGGCCTTGCCCCAGGCGTCGACAACCTTGTTGTACTTTTCGCCCTGCGTGATCAGACCGTCATTGTACTGCTGCTCGTATTCCTTCACCAGGTTTTCGGTGTCGGCAACGATCTTCGCCTTGGTTTCCGGAATGACCATGTCGTCCTTGCCGAACGAAATGCCGGCGCGGCAGGCATGGGTGAAGCCGAGCTGCATGATGCGGTCGCAGAAAATGACCGTGTCCTTCTGGCCGCAATGGCGGTAGACCGCGTCGATCATCTTGGAGATGTTCTTCTTGGTCATTTCCTGGTTGCAGACGTCGAAGGTCACCTTGCCGTTCTTCGGCAGGAGTTCGCCGATGAGCAAGCGGCCCGGAGTCGTTTCATAGATCTTCGAGTACGGCTTGCCGTCCTCGTCGACCGACTTGAAGCGGCCGCGGATCTTGGTGTGCAGCGTCACGACCTTGTTTTCGAGCGCGTGATGCAGCTCGCCGAGGTCGGAGAAGGCCATGCCTTCGCCCGGCTCGTTCTGGTTCATGATCGAGAGGTAGTACAGGCCGAGAACCATGTCCTGCGACGGAACGATGATCGGTGCACCGTTTGCAGGGTGCAGGATGTTGTTCGTCGACATCATCAGAACGCGGGCTTCGAGCTGGGCTTCAAGCGACAGCGGCACGTGAACAGCCATCTGGTCACCGTCGAAGTCGGCGTTGAATGCCGTGCAGACGAGCGGGTGCAGCTGGATGGCCTTGCCTTCGACCAGCGTGGGTTCGAAGGCCTGGATTCCCAGGCGGTGCAGCGTCGGTGCGCGGTTCAGGAGAACCGGATGCTCGCGGATGACCTCGTCGAGGATATCCCAAACCTCAGGCTTTTCCTTTTCAACCAGCTTCTTGGCCTGCTTGACGGTCGAGGAGTAACCCTTGGCGTCGAGGCGGGCATAGATGAACGGCTTGAACAGCTCGAGCGCCATCTTCTTCGGAAGACCGCACTGGTGCAGCTTCAGTTCCGGACCGGTCACGATGACCGAGCGGCCGGAATAGTCGACGCGCTTGCCGAGCAGGTTCTGGCGGAAGCGGCCCTGCTTGCCCTTGAGCATGTCGGACAGCGACTTCAGCGGACGCTTATTGGCGCCGGTGATGACGCGGCCACGGCGGCCGTTGTCGAACAGCGCGTCCACAGATTCCTGCAGCATGCGCTTTTCGTTGCGGATGATGATGCCCGGAGCGCGCAGTTCGATCAGGCGCTTCAGACGGTTGTTACGGTTGATGACGCGGCGGTACAGATCGTTCAGGTCCGACGTCGCGAAACGGCCGCCGTCGAGCGGAACGAGCGGACGCAGATCCGGCGGGATCACCGGAACGACCTTCATGATCATCCATTCCGGGCGGTTGCCGGATTCCATGAAGTTCTCGACGATCTTCAAGCGCTTCATCAGCTTCTTCTGCTTGAGGTCCGACGTGGTGTCGGCAAGCTCGGAGCGCAGATCGCCAGCGATCTTCTCAAGGTTCATCGATGCCAGCATCTCGTAGATGGCTTCAGCACCGATCATGGCCGTGAACTGGTCTTCGCCGTATTCGTCAACGGCGAGCATGTACTCTTCTTCCGTCAGGAGCTGGTGCTCCTTGAGCGCGGTCAGGCCCGGCTCGGTGACGATGTAGTGTTCGAAGTAGAGAACGCGCTCGACATCCTTCAGCGTCATGTCGAGCAGCGTAGAAATGCGGCTCGGCAGCGACTTCAGGAACCAGATGTGGGCAACGGGAGCGGCGAGCTCGATATGGCCCATGCGCTCACGGCGAACGCGCGACAGCGTGACTTCAACGCCGCACTTTTCGCAGATGATGCCCTTGTACTTCATGCGCTTGTACTTACCGCAAAGGCACTCGTAGTCCTTGATCGGTCCGAAGATGCGCGCGCAGAAGAGACCGTCGCGTTCCGGCTTGAACGTGCGGTAGTTGATGGTTTCCGGCTTCTTGATCTCACCGTAAGACCAGGAAAGAATCTTCTCCGGAGAAGCAATCGAAATCCGGATGGAATCGAAGTTCTGTGCAGGCACCTGCGGATTGAAAAGATTCATGACCTCTTGGTTCATGCCTGTCTCCTTCATGGGCGGATGCGCCCTTATCTTGCATGGACGGCGGCAAATCCCGGGAGCCGCGCCAACGCTCAAAACGACAATAACCGCAGAATGCGGCGAAATCGTCCCTGCCCGGCCGACACGTAAGGGGCCAGAGCGGGAACGGTGTGCGCTGCGTTACAGCGCACACCCATCGGTGGTTACTCGGCAGCGTCCGGCAACTGGCTGGCCTGCTGCTCCTCGACCTTCGAATTCTCGAGTTCGACGGAGAGACCAAGCGAGCGCATTTCCTTGACGAGAACGTTGAAGCTTTCCGGAATACCGGCTTCAAACGTATCGTCGCCACGGACGATGGCTTCGTAGACCTTGGTACGGCCGGCAACGTCGTCCGACTTGACCGTGAGCATTTCCTGCAGCGTGTAGGCTGCACCGTATGCTTCCAGAGCCCAGACTTCCATTTCGCCGAAGCGCTGACCGCCGAACTGCGCCTTGCCGCCCAGCGGCTGCTGGGTAACGAGCGAGTAAGGACCGATCGAACGAGCGTGGATCTTGTCGTCGACCAGGTGGTTCAGCTTGATCATGTACATGTAGCCGACGGTGACCTTGCGGTCGAAGGGCTCGCCGGTACGGCCGTCGTACAGAACCGACTGACCGGACTCGTGCAGACCTGCCTTCTTCAGCATCGAGGCAACGTCAGGCTCATGCGCACCGTCGAAGACCGGCGTTGCGATGGAGACGCCCCTGCGGGACTGTTCAGCCAGCTTGACGAGCGATGCATCGTCAAAGTTGGCGACTTCGTCCTTGGCCTGCGACGCGTAGACTTCCGTCAGTTCCGTCTTCAGGTCGGTGATGTCCATCGTCTTGCGGTATTCGTCGAGCAGTTCGCCGATCTTCTTACCCATGCCGGCGCAAGCCCAGGCAAGGTGGGTTTCGAGGATCTGCCCGACGTTCATGCGCGAAGGCACGCCCAGCGGGTTCAAGCAGATGTCGACATGCGTACCGTCTTCGAGGAACGGCATGTCCTCGACAGGCACAATGCGCGAGACGACGCCCTTGTTGCCGTGACGGCCGGCCATCTTGTCGCCCGGCTGGATCTTGCGCTTAACAGCAACGAAGACCTTGACCATCTTCATGACGCCGGGAGGCATTTCGTCGCCGCGCTGAACCTTCTCGACCTTGTCCATGAAGCGCTGTTCGAGGCGCGACTTGGATTCGTCGTACTGGCCGCGGAGAGCTTCGAGTTCGCCCTGGACCTTCTCGTCCTCGACAGCGAACATCCACCACTGCGAGCGAGGATATTCCGAGACGACGGCGTTCGAAAGCTCGGTGCCCTTTTTGAAGCCCTTCGGGCCGGCGATTGCGACCTGGCCGCGTAGCATGTCGACCAGACGGCCGTAGACGTTACGATCGAGGATCGCCTGCTCGTCGTCGCGGTCCTTTGCAAGACGCTCGATCTCTTCGCGCTCGATCGCCATCGCGCGCTCGTCCTTTTCAACGCCGTGGCGGTTGAAGACGCGCACTTCGACGATCGTCCCGTAGGTGCCGGGCGGCATACGCATGGACGTATCGCGAACGTCGGAAGCCTTTTCACCGAAGATGGCGCGCAGAAGCTTTTCTTCCGGCGTCATCGGGCTCTCACCCTTCGGCGTGATCTTGCCGACGAGAATGTCACCGGGCTGAACTTCGGCGCCGATATAGACGATGCCGGCTTCGTCCAGGTTCTTCAGCGCTTCTTCCGAGACGTTCGGAATGTCGCGCGTGATTTCTTCCGGACCAAGCTTGGTGTCACGCGCCATCACTTCGAATTCTTCGATGTGGATGGAGGTGAACACGTCGTCAGCAACGATCCGCTCGGACATTAGGATCGAGTCTTCGTAGTTGTAACCGTTCCACGGCATGAACGCGACGAGCGCGTTACGGCCGAGAGCAAGGTCGCCCAGGTCCGTCGACGGACCGTCGGCGAGGATGTCGCCGCGGTTGACAACGTCACCCACGGTGACCAGCGGACGCTGGTTGACGCAGGTGTTCTGGTTCGAACGCTGGAACTTCTGCAGGCGGTAGATATCGACACCGGACTTGCCAGCTTCGAGGTCTTCCGTCGCACGGATAACGATACGCGTCGCGTCGACCTGGTCGACCACGCCGCCGCGACGGGCGCCGATAGCAGCACCGGAGTCGCGAGCGACGACCGGCTCCATGCCGGTGCCGACGAACGGAGCTTCAGCACGCAGCAGCGGAACGGCCTGACGCTGCATGTTCGAGCCCATGAGAGCGCGGTTGGCGTCGTCGTTTTCCAGGAACGGGATGAGAGCCGCTGCGACCGAAACAACCTGCTTCGGCGAAACGTCCATCAGGTTCATGCTGTCGCGCGGAGCGAGCATAACTTCGCCAGCATGACGGCAGACGACGAATTCGTCGGTGAAGGAACCATCGGCGCCAAGCTCGGCGTTTGCCTGTGCAACGTAGTACTTCGCTTCTTCCATGGCGGAGAGGTAAAGAACGTCGTTCGTCACCTTGCCATCAACGATGCGGCGGTATGGGCTTTCGATGAAGCCATACTTGTTGACGCGGGCGAAGGTCGCAAGCGAGTTGATCAGACCGATGTTCGGGCCTTCCGGCGTTTCGATCGGGCAAATGCGGCCGTAGTGGGTCGGATGAACGTCGCGGACTTCAAAGCCTGCGCGCTCGCGCGTCAGACCACCCGGGCCAAGAGCCGATAGACGACGCTTGTGGGTGATTTCCGAAAGCGGGTTCACTTGGTCCATGAACTGCGACAGCTGCGAGGAACCGAAGAATTCGCGAACGGCAGCAGCTGCCGGCTTCGCGTTGATCAGGTCCTGCGGCATGACCGTGTCGATTTCGATCGAGGACATACGTTCCTTGATCGCGCGCTCCATACGGAGCAGGCCGAGACGGTACTGGTTTTCCATCAATTCGCCGACAGAGCGAACACGACGGTTGCCTAGGTTGTCGATGTCGTCGATTTCGCCCTTGCCGTCGCGCAGTTCGACCAACATCTTGACCACGGCCAGGATGTCGTCCTTGCGCAGGATGCGGACGGTGTCTTCGACGTCGAGGTCGAGGCGCATGTTCATCTTGACGCGGCCAACGGCGGAGAGGTCGTAGCGCTCCGCATCGAAGAACAGCGAGTTGAACATGGCTTCAGCCGAGTCCATTGTCGGCGGTTCACCCGGACGCATGACGCGGTAGATGTCGAACAGAGCGTCCTGGCGGTTCTCGTTCTTGTCCGCCGTCAGCGTGTTGCGGATATAGGCGCCGACGTTGATGTGGTCGATGCCGAGAACCGGGATCTCGTCGAAACCGTTCTGGAGAATGATCGGAAGGGTCTTCTCATCGATCTCGTCGCCGGCCTCGAGGTAGATTTCACCTGTCGAGTAGTTGACGATGTCTTCGGCGAGGTAGTTGCCGTACAGATCTTCGTCGGTCGCCTTCAAAGCCTTGAGGCCCTTGTCAGCGAGCTGACGGAGCAGACGCGGAGTCAGCTTTTTGCCGGCTTCGACAACGACTTCACCGGTGTCGGCGTCAACCATTTCGGTGATTGCCTTGGCACCCTTGAGGGTCTCCGGCGTAAACGGAATGCGCCAGCCCTTGCCGTCGCGCTGATAGTCGGACTTCGTGTAGAAGGTCGACAGGATCTCTTCGCCGTCCATGCCGAGCGCCATAAGCAGCGAGGTCACGGGGATCTTGCGGCGACGATCGATACGGGCATAGACGATGTCCTTGGCGTCGAACTCGATGTCGAGCCAGGAACCGCGGTACGGGATCACGCGGGCAGCGAAAAGCAGCTTGCCGGAAGAATGGCTCTTGCCCTTGTCGTGATCGAAGAAGACGCCCGGCGAACGGTGCATCTGGGACACGATAACGCGCTCGGTGCCGTTGACAATGAACGTACCGTTGTTGGTCATGAGCGGCATGTCGCCCATGTAGACCGACTGCTCCTTGATGTCCTTGATGGACTTCGCACCCGTATCTTCGTCGATATCGAACACGATCAGACGGAGAGTGACCTTCAGCGGCGCGGCGTAGGTCAGGTCGCGCTGACGGCATTCATCGACGTCGAACTTTGGCGGTTCGAATTCATAAGACACGAATTCCAGCATGGAAGCGCCGGAGAAATCCGTGATCGGGAAAACGGACTTGAAGACAGCCTGAAGGCCTTCGTCAGGGCGACCGCCCTTGGGCTCTTCAACCATCAGGAATTGATCATACGATGCCTTTTGAACCTCGATGAGGTTCGGCATTTCTGTGACTTCGGGGATCTTACCGAAAAACTTGCGTACGCGCCTACGACCATTGAACGAAAGGGTCTGAGCCATCGTCGCTCCTTCAAAATTGCATCCGGGCCTGCAACGGACGGGAACCGATGGCCAGTCGACCCCGTCAATCATGAGTAGTTCAATCTCGTCTCACTTCCCGAAATGCGAGGCCGGATTGCCTTCGCGTCTCGGTTCGAGACCATCCTCTTGAAGAACCCATTACCCAAAAGCCGTTTTCACGCGGCTTTTGGGTAATTCGTTCAACGAAACGACAAATGGGAGGCGGGAAATCCCACCCCCCAGATGTAGTTCAAGATTACTTAACGTCGACCTTAGCGCCGGCGTCTTCAAGCTTCTTCTTGATGTCGGCAGCTTCAGCCTTGGAAACGGCTTCCTTGACAGCCTTCGGAGCGCCTTCGACGAGGTCCTTGGCTTCCTTGAGGCCGAGGCCGGTGATGCCACGAACTTCCTTGATGACGTTGATCTTGTTAGCGCCGGCATCCGTGAGGATGACGTCGAACTCGGTCTTTTCTTCTTCAGCAGCAGCAGCAGCGCCTGCACCGCCAGCAACAGCAGCAACAGCTACCGGAGCAGCAGCGGAAACGCCCCACTTTTCTTCGAGAAGCTTGGACAGTTCTGCAGCTTCCAGAACGGTCAGCGAGGAGAGGTCGTCTACGATCTTTGCGAGATCAGCCATGTTATCAGTTCCTTTTGTTCGGTTCGAACCGGTTGTTTATAAACAGCAAAAAACCGCCTTATGCGGCTTCGTCCTTCTTGGCGTAAGCCGAAAACACGCGAGCAAGCTGGCTTGCCGGTGCTGCAACAACGCCTGCGATGCGGGTAGCCGGAGTCTGGATCATGCCCAGCAGCTTCGCGCGCAGTTCGTCCAACGACGGCAGGGTCGCAAGCGACTTGACTGCATCAGCGTTGAGCGTCGTTGTTCCCATGGCGCCGCCCAAAACAACGATCTTATCGTTGGTCTTGGCGAAATCCACGACGACTTTCGGAGCGGTGATCGGGTCATTGCTGTAAGCAATGAGCGTCTGACCGGTGAAGAGACCAGAGATCCCTTCCGCTTCCGTACCCTGAAGGGCGATTTTGGCCAGGCGGTTCTTCGCGACTTTGACGGTACCGCCAGCTGCGCGCATCTTGGAACGGAAGTCGTTCATCTGCGCGACTGTAGCACCAGCATAGTGGGCCACGACAACCGAGCCCGAAGCCTTGAAGACTTCGTTCAGTTCCGTGACGAATTCGCGTTTTTCCGCTCTTTCCACTGCCTATCTCCAGTTGGCAGGACCTTTTTGACGGGCCCCACCGGGTTGCCTTTTGCCTCCTGGGATCAGAAGCGATCCCAAGCGACGCTTGAGGATCCTGTCCCCTCGCGCTTCGCGCCAAAGAAAGGCCGAAGGCACAAGGCATCCAAGGCTCGAACCAAATTCCTAGAAGCAGAACTTCATGCAATTCGGGTCTTACCCGTCTCATGCAGGCCAAGTGATTAAGGGAGAACCACCTGCAATCTCGGACAGGATTCCGGATTTCTCCGGAATACTCCGGCCCCTTTCGAGGCCGGAATTCTTTAGCCGGGCCGAAGCCCAGCGAAACTTACTTAAGCGGCCGCAACAGACGACGGGTCGATCTTGACGCCCGGGCCCATGGTCGAAGAGATCGCTACGCGCTTGACATAGTTGCCCTTCGCGCCAGCCGGCTTCGCCTTGATGACAGCGTCAGCGAAGGCACGGATGTTTTCTTCCAGAGCCTTGGCATCGAAGGATGCCTTGCCAACGCCAGCATGAACGATACCAGCCTTTTCGACGCGGAACTCGACAGCGCCGCCCTTGGATGCCTTGACAGCACCGGCAACGTCCATCGTAACGGTACCAACCTTCGGGTTCGGCATCATACCACGCGGGCCGAGAACCTTACCAAGGCGGCCGACGAGCGGCATCATGTCCGGGGTCGCGATGCAGCGATCGAAATCGATCTTGCCGCCCTGGACGATTTCGACGAGCTCTTCAGCACCGACGACATCTGCGCCAGCAGCCTTGGCTTCGTCAGCCTTGGCGCCGCGAGCAAAGACAGCAACGCGAACGTCGCGGCCCGTGCCGTTCGGCAGGTTGACAACGCCGCGGACCATCTGGTCTGCGTGACGCGGATCAACGCCGAGGTTCATGGCGACTTCGATGGTTTCATCGAACTTCGCGACCGCGCGCTCCTTGACCATGCCAATGGCGAGAGTCAGAGCGTAGAGCTTCGTGGGATCAACACCTTCGTTGATCTTCTTCGTGCGCTTGCCAGCCATGGTCTTATCCTACCACTTCCAGGCCCATGGCGCGGGCAGAGCCCTCGATCATCGCCATTGCACCTTCGATATCCGCTGCGTTGAGATCCTTCATCTTGGCTTCGGCGATCGACTTGATCTGAGCCTTGGTGAGCTTTCCTGCGGTCGCGCCCTTGCCAGGCGTCTTCGAACCGGACTGGATCTTCGCTTCCTTCTTGAGGAAGTAGCTGACGGGCGGCTGCTTCATCGCGAAGGTGAAAGACTTGTCCTGGTAATAGGTAATGACGACCGGGATCGGCATACCCTTTTCCATTTCCTGCGTAGCGGCGTTGAACGCCTTGCAGAATTCCATGATGTTAATGCCACGCTGACCAAGCGCCGGGCCGATTGGCGGGGACGGGTTTGCCGATCCTGCCTTGACCTGAAGCTTGAGCTGGCCTGCAACTTTCTTAGCCATATCTCTCTGCCTTTCATTGATGGCCGGTTACCCGACCAAGATGCCGGATCGCTCCGGCGGCTGCGGTTGCGTGGTTCGGATCCCGGGCCCGGCTAAGACCCCTCACCTTCCACGCGGTTCGCGGCTTGCGCCGCGGACGATCAGACCTTTTCGACCTGAGCGTATTCCAGTTCGACCGGTGTAGCGCGGCCGAAAATCGACACTTCCACCTTCAGGCGCGAACGCTCTTCGTCCACATCCTGGACCGTGCCATTGAACGAAGCGAACGGACCGTCGGAAACGCGGACCTGCTCGCCAATCTCGAAGGTAACAGATGCCTTCGGCCGCTCCACACCCTCCTGGACTTGACCGAGAATGCGCTCGGCTTCGGAATCCGGAATCGGAACGGGCTTGTTGTCGGAGCCGAGGAAGCCAGTGACCTTCGGCGTATTCTTGATCAGGTGGTAGGCCTCATCGGTCAGATCCGCACGAACCATGACATAGCCCGGGAAGAACTTTCGCTCGCTGTCGACCTTGCGACCGCGACGAACCTCAACCACCTTTTCGGTCGGGACGAGAATCTTTTCGAACAGGTGCTCGAGGCCCTTCTGACGAGCCTTATTCTCGATGTCTTCCGCGACCTTCTTCTCAAAATTAGAATATGCGTGGACGATATACCAACGTGCCGCCATGTTATATCTCCACCGATCAGCTGCCAACGTTGAGCACAAAGCTCAGAACCCAGCCAATAAGCTGGTCCGCGGCAAAAAAGAACAGCGCGGCAAAGATCACCATTACAAGCACCATGACCGTGGAGATCATCGTCTCGCGGCGCGACGGCCAGGTAACTTTCAACGTCTCGGAGCGAACCTGCTGTAGAAACGCAAACGGATTAGTTTTGGATGCCATCGACTGCCCACGCAATTACGGCGCGTAAAGCTGAACATATCAGCCCCACGCACCGCGTGTCTGTTGAACCCTACATAAACATCGATTCCCAATTGCACAAGAGGGAAACCGAAGTTTAACGAACTTAGCCATACGTCGCCTTTCCGGCCGAACTGCTGCGAGATGTCCGCGCAACTCGTTCAAGAAAGATGGCAGGGGCAGAGGGGCTCGAACCCACGACCTGCGGTTTTGGAGACCGCCGCTCTACCAACTGAGCTATACCCCTTTACGCTTTACATTCAGCTTCTTGACCGGACCGGCCGCGAAGCGCAACTGCAAGCATGGCGCTCCTTTAAGGCGGCGGCGCAGGATTGGCAAGTGCGTTTTTCTATTTTTCCAATCCCGCGTCGCGGAAACGCCTGCGATCAGACTTTCACATATTTGCGCCAGTCGTGCTCTTCCTTGAAACCAAGCACTTCGCGGATCTTGCGGTTGGAGAGCAGGCCCTCGTATTCGCCGATTTCGCGTGTGAACGGCACATTCGGATAGAATCGGCTGGCGAGTTCCTTCGACGGCGTGTTGGCCGAGACGGTGTCGTTCGCGGCGTTGAAGACCTGGAAGCCCAAACCGTCCTTCTCGGTGCAGAGGTGGCAGATCTGCCCGAGGTCGCGGGCGTCGATATAGCTCCAGGCGATGCGCTTGCGCATTTCGGGGTTGGCGAAATAGGTCGGAAACCTCTCGTACTCATGCGGCTCGATGACATTGCCGATGCGCAGCGCGTAGATGTCGAAACCCGAGCGTTCGGCAAAGGCACGCGCTGTCTTCTCGTTCACGACCTTGGAGAGACCGTAAGAATCCATCGGGTTGACGTCATAGTCTTCCTCCAGCGGAAACTGATGGAAGTCGCGATGGCCTTCCGCAAAGCAGACCCCATAGGTTGTCTCGCTGGAGGCAACGATGATCTTGCGGATGCCGAGCTTCACCGCGGCCTCGATGACATTGTAGGTGCCCATCGTGTTGATGCGGAACGTTTCGTTGTCGGGCTTGATGAGAATTCGCGGGATTGCCGCGAAATGCACCACGGCGTCGAAGGGTTGGACGCCCCTGCCCGCATCGAGGTCGGGAAAGTCGCGGTGCATCGAAAGCGCGTTGAAGATCTGGCCGCTGTCGGTGACATCGGCAATCAGGTTGGTCACGCCGGGGCTATCAAGCGGCACCAGATCGACGTTGTGAACCTCGTAGCCGGCGTTGACGAGCCACGGCACCGCATGGCGCCCTGCCTTGCCCGAACCACCTGTGAAGAGAATGCGCTTTTTCATCATGTCCTCCCTTATGAAATCGGAGGGATAGATAAAGGCTTTGCGTTCAAGCGCAAGGCCACTACCCGGCTTTGCGTTGTCACCAGACAGTGATGCCTAATTCAAATGACAGATACAGAAAGGGGCCCCGCTGTTTCCAGCGGAGCCCCTTCTTAGATCCGGATAAACCGAAGCTTACTCGACGATCGAGGCGACGATGCCGGCGCCGACGGTACGGCCGCCTTCGCGGATAGCGAAGCGCAGCTTTTCTTCCATCGCGATCGGAACGATCAGCTCGACGTCTACAGTGACGTTGTCGCCAGGCATAACCATTTCCGTGCCTT
>NZ_JBFTQH010000070.1:0-12662 GCF_056398905.1 Rhizobium sp. 01T417
GAGCGCGAAGCTCTCTCAACGGTTCGACGAAGCCTCGAAATGCGCAAAGGGTTCTGCTTTTTTACGAACGAAAGTTCAGGCCCGCTAGGACCAACCGCTCTGCGCATCGTCACTGCGGTGTTGCAATCACCTCAATGGCAAACGAGGCCSGTGCATCATAACCGATGCACCGGCCTCGCAATGTATAAGCCCTGCTGTTGGCGGGGCTTGACGTCTCATGTGGCTCAGCTTGCCTTTGGTGGCGCGGTGGTCCGCGGTGCGCCCGGATTGTAGCCGCCGCCGATGGCGACGTTGAGGGCGACATAGTCCTTGGCCATCTGCTGGATGGCTGCAGCAAGACTTGCCTGGGCCAGCGACACCTGGCGCTGCGCATCGAGCACATCGAGCAGCGAAGACGCACCGTCCTTATAGCTGGCGGTCGACAGTTCCAGGGTTTCCTGCGTCGTCTTCACCTGGGCGCGCAGCGCTTCCACCGTCTGGGCGTCGCGGCGCACCGCCGAGAGCGCGTTCTCGACCTCTTCGACAGCGCTTAGCACCGTCGATTTCCAGGCGAGATACTGCGTCTTGGCATCGGACTTGGCGATGTCGACATTGGCGCGCAGGCTGCCGCCGTCGAAGATCGGCAGCGTCAGGGTCGGGCCGAAGGACCAGCTGGTCAAGCTGCCGCCCGAGACGCCGGCCACCTTGACATAGCTCGGCGAGATCGAACCCGACAGGGTGATCGTCGGGTAGAGCTGCGAGATGGCAACGCCGATATTGGCGGTAGCGGCGGCGAGATTCCGCTCGGCGACGCGAATGTCGGGCCGGTTGCGGATCAGGTCGGCCGGGACGCCGGAGGCAATGCCGCCGCGGAAGATCGGCTGCGGTGCGCCCTTCAGGAGCTCACCGAGCAGTGAGCCGGCCGGCTGGCCGAGCAGCGTGGCGATGTGGTGGGCGGCGACTCGGATATTGGTTTCCAGACCGGGGATTTCGGCCTGCGTCGACTGCACCAGTCCTTCGGCCTGGACGACGTCGAGGCGTGAGGCGGCGCCGGCTTCGAGCTGGAACTTGGTCAGCTCGTAGGTTTCCTGGCGCGACTTCAGGTTGGCGCGCGACAGTGCCAGGCGCTCCTGGAAGAAGCGCAGGTCGATGTAGGAGTTCACCAGATCCTGCAGGAGGGTGAGCTTGGCGACGTCGGCGCTGGAATAGGCGGCATCAAGGCTTGCCTGTGCGCTTTCCTTGGAGCGGCGATACTGGCCGAAGAGATCGAGTAGCCAGGAGACGTTGGCTTCGCCGGCGCTGATGTTGGTGGCGCCGCCTGAGACGCTCCGCTCACCCATCGTGCCGCTCGTGGTGTGGCTGGCACCGACCAGCAGGCTCGGCAACGAACCGGCGCCGGCCACGGTGACGCCGCCAGCTGCGGCGTTGATGCGTTCTAGGGCCTGCTGTACCGAGAGGTTCTGGTTTAGTCCCTCGCCGACCAGGCCGTTCAGCCTGGTGTCACGATAAGCCGTCCACCACGCTGCCGTCGAGACGTCGCCTATGTTCTTGGCGCCGCCCTCGCTGAACTTCGACGGAAGCGGCATCTCCGGAGGAACATGGTCCGGGCCGCTGACACAGCCCGCGAGCAAAAGCAGAAGCGCCGGAGAGGCAAAGCGAAAAGATGCCATTAAAAATCTTCCTGTAACTCGACCAAATCTATTCTTGTCAGAAGCCTTCATGCTTCGCTATCGGCCGCGCTTCGCTCAAATGAGAAACACCATCCCGAAGCAGTCGGCGGCAATGTATCAACGAGTCTCCTCTTCTCACAGTGCATTTATATCACACTCACGCTTCATTTTTTTGCGTCCGCGAGAAGATCCGGCGGATGACAACGAAGAATGAGGGGACAAAGAAGATGCCGAGAGCCGTTGCTGCGAGCATGCCGCCGAGCACTCCGATGCCGATCGCGTTTTGCGCTGCAGAACCGGCGCCGGTTGCGATTGCAAGCGGTACGACGCCTAGAATGAAGGCAAGCGATGTCATGATGATGGGGCGTAGGCGCAGGCGCGCTGCCTCAAGTGTCGCCTCTAGCAGTCCCATTCCCGTTTCCATTCTGTCCTTCGCAAACTCCACGATCAGGATCGCGTTTTTCGCGGCAAGACCTATGGTCGTAAGCAGGCCGACCTTGAAGTAGACGTCGTTCGCCTGGCCGAAGAACGTTGCGGCAGTGAGGGCCCCGAGGACGCCGACCGGTACGGCCATGATGACGGAGAACGGGATCGACCAGCTTTCGTAAAGCGCTGCCAGGCAGAGGAAGACGACGAGGACGGAGATCGCGTAGAGCATCGGTGCTTGCGAACCCGACAAACGTTCCTGGTAGGAGATACCTTGCCAGGCGACGGTGTAACCGCCGCCCAGCTGCGCGGTCAAAGCTTCCATTTCGTTCATCGCGTCACCCGAGCTTACGCCCGGTGGGGACGCGCCGTCGAGCGGGATGGCGCTTACTGCGTTGAAGCGGGCGAGCGTCGGGGCGCCCTTGACCCATTCTGTGCGGGTGAAGGCGGAGAAGGGCACCATCTCCCCGCTCGAGTTGCGGGCATACCAATGATCGAGATCGTCAGGCTGCATGCGGAATGGCGCATCACCCTGCACGTAGACCGGCTTGATCTCGCCGTTCAGCGTGAAGTCGTTGACGTCGCGGCCGGTAAAGATCACCGAGAGCATCGAATTGACCGCGGAAATATCGACGCCCATCGCGCCGATCTTCTCCTGGTCAATGACGATCTTCATCTGCGGCTCGACTTCCTTGTTGTTGCTGCGGAGGGCAACGACCTTGCCGCTGGTGTTGGCCATCTGGATCAGCCGCTTCGAGGCAGCATCCAGCGCATCGGTGCCATGACCGCCGGTATCGACGAGATACATGGAGAAACCGCTCGAGACACCGAGACCCTGGATCGCCGGCGGCAGCAGCGCGAAGACCTGCGCCTCGCGGAAGGTGAAGAAGGTCTTGAGCGCCCGCGTCACGACAGCCTGGGCATGCAGGTTTGGTTCCGTGCGTTCCGAGAAATCCTTGAGCTTGGTGAAAACGATGGCGCTGTTCTGGCCAGAGCCATTGAAGCCGAAACCAAGCGCGCCGAAGACGGACTGGACGGCATCCTTCTCGTTCTCGCGGTAGTATTTCTCGACCTTCTCGACGACAGCTTGCGTCTGCTGTGTCGTCGAACCCGGAGGGGTGGTGACGATGGTCAGCAGAACGCCCTGGTCTTCCTGAGGAAGGAACGAGCTTGGCAGGCGATTGAAGAGATAGGCGCAACCGACGCCGATAAGAAGGAAGACGAGCATGACGCGGATCGGCCGCTTCAGCAGGTAACTGATGGTCCTGACATAGCCGTTGGTGGAGCGTGTGAAGTTGCGGTTGAACCAGTCACCGATGCGGTGCTTCTTGTGCTCGCTTACAGGCTTTAGCATCGTCGCGCAGAGCGCTGGCGTCAGCACGATCGCGACGAGGGCAGAAAGCAGCATTGCCGAGACAATCGTCACGGAGAACTGGCGATAGATGATGCCGGTTGAACCGCCGAAGAAGGCCATTGGAATAAAGACGGCCGTGAGGACGAGCGCGATACCAACGATCGCGCCGGTGATTTCGCCCATCGACTTCTCGGTCGCTTCGAGCGGCGACAGCTTCTCTTCCGTCATGATGCGTTCGACGTTCTCGACGACGACGATCGCGTCGTCGACGAGGAGGCCGATCGCCAGCACCATGGCAAACATTGTCAGCGTGTTGATCGAATATCCCGCCATGGCGAGAATGCCAAAGGTCCCGAGCAGAACCACCGGCACGGCGATCGTCGGAATAAGCGTTGCCCGAAGATTCTGCAGGAAGATCAGCAGCACGATGAACACGAGAACGATGGCTTCAATCAGCGTGTGCACGACCTTCTCGATCGACAGCTCGACGAACGGTGTTGTGTCGTACGGATAGGTGATTTCCACGCCTTCCGGCAGGCCGCGGCTGATGGTGTCGAGGGCAGAGCGTACGCGGGCGGCAGTATCGATGGCGTTGGCGCCGATGGCGAGGTTGACGGCAAAACCGCTCGATGGCTGACCGTTGTAACGGGAGGAGCCGCCATAGCTCTCCTGGCCGATCTCGATGCGTGCCACGTCGCTGAGGCGCACGGTGGAACCGTCCTTTTCGACCTTCAGAATGATGTGCTCGAAGTCGGAAACGGTAGTGAGCTGGCTCTGCGCCGTAATGGTCACGTTGAGCTGCTGGCCTTCAACTGATGGCTGGGCGCCAAGCGATCCAACGGAAACCTGGGTGTTCTGTGCTTCGATTGCGGAGGTCACGTCGCCTGTCGTCAATTGGTACTTCAGCAGCTTGTACGGATCGAGCCAGACGCGCATGGCGTAGCCGGAGCCGAAGATATTGATGCTGCCGACGCCTTCCAACCGCTGGATCTGATCTTCGATGGACGTCGACATGATGTTGCCGAGGTCGACGGAACTGCGCTTGCCGTCGGTCGAAACGAGCGAGCCGACGAGCAGGATGCTCGACGTCGAGCGGGTGACGCTGATGCCAGCGTCAATGACATCGCCCGGCAGCTTGGACTGCACGAGCTGGAGCTTGTTCTGGACCTGAACCTGCGCGATGTCGGGGTCGGCACTGGTGCCGAACGTCAGCGAGATGCTGGCAGAGCCGGTCGACGAGGTCGAGGTCATGTAAGTCAGGTCGTCGAGGCCGGTCATGCCGTCTTCGATGATGGTCGTCACCGATTTCTCGACCGTTTCGGCACTCGCTCCGCGATAGGTCGCGTTGATCCGCACCGTCGTCGGCGCGATATCGGGGTATTGCGAAATCGAGAGCGTAAAGATCGCGAGCAGGCCCGCGAGCATGATCGTAATCGCGATGACCCAAGCAAAGATCGGGCGTCGGATGAAAAACTTGGCCATTGGCTTACTGTTCCTGTGCGGCTCTGATCACGGTTCGTCGCGAATTACTTCGCGGCGGGCTTCTGCGCTTCACCGGATGCGGCCTGATCAGCGGGCACGACGATGCCCTTGTCATTGATTTTCATCGGCATTGGCTTGACGGGCATGCCTGCCGTAATCGACTGCAGGCCACTGACGATCAGCTGGTCGCCGTCCTTGATACCCTCGGTCACAAGCCAGGCGTTGTTCGAAGGAGATGCGTTTTCGAAGATGCGGGTTTCGACCTTGCCGTCGGCTGAGACGAACTGCGCGGTCAGCTCACCATTTGCATTTCGGCTGGTGGCAAGCTGCGGCAGCGCATAGCCTTGCTCCGCGCCGAGTTCCAGCGTCGCGCGGACATACATGCCGGGCAAGATGATGTGATCTGGATTCGGGAAGCGCACGCGGATGATAAACGTCCCGGTCGTCTCGCTGACGACGGACTTCGACATGTCGAGCGTGCCCTTCTGGTCATATTCCTTGCCGTTTTCGAGGATGAGGCGGAAGGCGGCATTGCCGGCGTTGCCCTTGACCTCGCCGCTGCGGATCGCGTCGCGAAGCCGCAGCAGGTTGGTGCTCGACTCCGTCAATAGAATGTAGACCGGGTCCAACTGGCGCACGGTGGTGAGCGCCGTCGTCTGGTTGGCCGCGACGACGTTGCCGACGTTGTATGCCGTCTGGTCGATAACGCCGTCAAACGGCGCAGTGATCTTCGTGTGGTCGACATCGATTTCGGCGGCAGTCAGCGCTGCCTTCGCGGATTCGACCTCGGCCTGCGCCTGCAGAAGGTTGGTGCGTGCGGTCTCAAGCTCGATCTGCGTCGCGCCCGAGCCGACTAGGCGCTGGTAACGATCGAAATTGCTTTGCGCGCTGGGAACGCTGGCTTCGGCCTTGGCAATGGCGGCGCGCGCTTGTGCAGCGGTTGCCAGGTAAGGTGCGTCTTCGATCTGATAGAGGACGTCGCCCTTCTTGACTTCGCCACCTTCCTTGAAGGGGATCTCGCGGATGATGCCGCTCACCTGCGGGCGAATGTCGGCGATCTGCGAAGCCTCGGCGCGGCCAGGCAGGATCGTGGTGACGGGGAAGGTGGCCTTCGTCAGGGATATCACGCCAACCGGCGCGGCTTGCTGGGCGGCGGCTGCACCCGCGGCCCCGGCCGCGCCCTGCTTGTTGCCGCTGTCGCTGCATGCGGCGAGGACGCCGCCGATCGCGAGGGCGGAGGAAACGAGGAAAATGCGCCGTATCATAATGAATTCCTTGTGCGGTGGCGTCCGAACCAGTGACCTTCTTCAACAAGCAAGGCCGATCGTCGATCCAGAATCAAATGCCACTGATCCGAATTTAAGAAAGACTTTACGAAGTGACGTAAGTTATGAATCGTCACTTAGCAAGCGCTATTTTGCAGTGCGGCATCCACGAAAATGACGATCTGCTTTGCGCGCTGGACAAGTGTGTCCTTATCATCACGGGCGATCAGAACGGGATGCAGGACACTCGCCAGGACATCGGCAACGGTGTTGGCGGCATCTGCGGCGCTACTGCAGTGATAGCGACCTTCGGCGACACCTGCTCGTATGATTTCATCCAGTTTCCGGACGATGCGCTCCCTATATCGATTGCCGGCCTCGAGCTTGGCCTGCACCGTCATCAGGACCATTTCAAAGATGTAGGGGTTCTGCTGAATGTCCTGCAGGTGGCTGTCCAGCAGGCGCAAGACAAAGCGCAGCAACCGCTCATTCGGCGGTAGCTCATCGTCAAAGGTCGCGAAGCGGTCAGCTACATCGCCCAGATGGCGTTCAGCGATGGCATCGACGAGGGCAGCTTTCGAGCGGAAATGCTTGAAGACGTTGGCAGGCGACATTCCAAGCGCGGCAGCAATGTCGGCGATCGAAACGGCGACAAAGCCGCGTTGCCGGAACAACAATTCCGCCATGGACAGAATGTCTTCACGAGTCTCTTCGGCCTTACGTCTTGGCCTGCGTGCCATCCATTCCCCTGCCGGCACGAGGCCGGCCCCCAGTTTTCCAGATGCTAGCGCTAAGGACGGAAAGCCTGCAAGCTAATGTTGCAGGCTTTCTATGGCGCGACTTTAAGAGAAGTAGACGGACAGATTCTTGCGGACGCGCTCGACCGGCGTCGCGCCGCTGTCGTCGGGAACGAAGCGTTGCGCCGTGATGCTCTCGTAGGCCTTGATGTAGACCTCGGAGGTCTGCTGGATCAGTTCGACGGGAATCTCCGGGATTTCGTCCTTGTAAGGATCACAACGCTCCGCGACCCAGGCGCGAACGAAGTCCTTGTCGAAGCTTGTCGGGCGCGCGCCTGCCTCGAAACTTGACTGGTAGCTGTCGGCAAGCCAGTAGCGGCTGCTGTCGGGTGTGTGGATTTCGTCCGCGAGAATGATGTTGCCGTTCTCGTCCGTGCCGAACTCATATTTGGTGTCGACAAGGATGAGCCCGCGCTTGGCCGCAAGTTCCTGGCCGCGGGCAAAGAGAGCCAGCGCGTAACGCGAGAGCGTTTCCCATTGTTCCTTGGTCAAGAGCCCGCGCTCGACGATCTCGGCAGGCGTCAACGGTTCGTCGTGGCCGCCATCGAATTCCTTGCTGGTCGGCGTGATGACTGGGGTCGGGAGTTTCTGGTTGTCGCGCATGCCGTCCGGCAGTCGCATGCCGTACATCTCGCGCTCGCCCTTCTTATAAAGAGTGAGGATCGAGGTCCCCGTGGTGCCGGCGAGATAACCGCGAACGACGATTTCCACCGGCAGGATATCGAGACGCTTGCCGATGACAACGTTCGGATCGGGATAGTCGAGAACGTGGTTGGGGCAGATGTCCTTCGTCGCCTCGAACCAGTAGCGGGCCGTCTGCGTGAGGACCTGGCCCTTGTAAGGGATGCAGGTGAGGATGCGATCGAAAGCACTCAATCGGTCTGTGCTGATGATGATGCGGCGCCCATCCGGCAGGTCATAGTTCTCGCGAACCTTGCCACGGTAGTAATTGGGGAGCTCTGGGAAATGGGCTTCGGAGAGGATTCGCACGGGCTCGACCATCCTTCTGCGTTGATCGGGAACTTTTCCCCTGCTCTAGTTCCATTGCCGGGGATGTCAAGCAAACCGGCTCCTAAAGCCAGAAGAGATAGATAAGAAGTAGGGTAAGACTATAGCTCAGCACGGTCAGAGGCGCGCCGGCCTTCAGAAAGTCACTGAAGCGGTAGCTTCCGATCCCCATGGCAAGCGTATTGTTGTGGTGGCCGAAGGGTGTCAGAAAATCCAGCGAGGCGCCCGCGGCGACGGCGATCAGATAGGCCGATGGAGAGTGATGGCCGCCTGCTGCGAAGGCAACGGCGATGGGGCTCATGACGATTGCGACAGTCGCGTTGTTAACCAAAGGCGTCAGGAGCATCGACAGAAAGAGAACAAGCGCCACCCCCACGGCGGGTTCGGCCAGCGACACCATGGAACCCAGCGCCGCCGCGATGAGTTGGGCGGTGCCAGTTGTCGCGACGGCGGAACCGATCGGGATCATTGCGCCGAGCATGATGATGATCGGCCAGTTGAGATCAGCCATCGCCTGGCGAATGTTGAGGTAATTTAGGAGTGCTAGGACAAGCACGACGCCTGCAAAAGCAATATCAGGCGTCACGAGTTCGAAGGCCGTCGCGGCGACGCCTGCGGCGAAAATGGCAAAAGGCTGCCAGGACGATGCGGACATTCGGGACGGCGGCTGCGACGCCAGCGGGAGGCATTCGCACTCCTCCAGCGCTTCGGCGATCGCCCTTTGCTCGCCCTCCAAGACCAGAATGTCGCCGATCGACAGTTGCAGGTCGGCGAAGCGCCCCTCGATCCGTGGCGAGCGCATGGAGAGTGCCGATATCGTAACATCGCGGCTGCTGAACACCTCGAGAGAATGCAGCCGCGAGCCGACCAACGTGCTTTCCGGCATTACGACGGCCTCGACGTAATCGAGATCGGCAGAATCTGCGCTCGGGTGGCGCTCCGGAAGCAGGGTTCCGGACGAGTAAAGCCTATCAAAGACTGTCTCGTCTGCTTCGGCCAATAGCAGGTCGCCCGCCTCGACAACCAATTTGTCGGGCGTGCCGAAAACAAACTTGCCGTCACGCACGAGCGTATGCGGCTGCAGCGAGAAGCGATCCGGCAGGTCCGAAAGCCGAGCACCGATCAGCGAGGAGCCCGGTGGGATATGTCGTTCGGTGATCCTGCGTCGCGGTGGTGAAACCGGCTCAGCGGAGAGCGCCTCTCCATCCTTTTTCGGAAATAACCGCGGTGCAAGCCACGCGGTCATGATGATGCCGACGACGGCGACCGGCAGCCCGACATAGGCAAAGTCGAAAAGTCGAAAGCCGCTGCCGTTTGCGTTTGCCCAGGCGTTGCTGACGAGCATGTTCGCGGGCGTGCCGATCAGCGAGACGATGCCGCCCAGGAGCGCGGCAAAGGAGATCGGTATAATCAATTGCCGTTTGGGTATCGCGAGCAGGGCACTCACGCGCAGCGTCGCCGGCAAAGCGATCGAAAAGGCGCCGATGTCGTTCATGAAGATCGAGATGAAGCCGGTTGCGCCCGACAACGTCGCGATGACGGCGATATCCGAAAATTTGGCTCGCACGAAAAAATCCGCGAGCTGATCAAAAAGCTGCGCCCGTGCAAGGACCTGTACGATGAGCAGGATCTCGACGACCGTGATGACCACCGGGCTTGCAAAACCGGAGAAGATCTGTTCGGCGGAATAGAGGCGGAGGGCATAGCCGGCGAGCAGCCCGGCAATCGCGACCACTTCGATACGAAAACGCTCCAACGAAAACAGGATGAGCATCGCAAGCAGGAGGATCAGCAAGGATGCTTGCTCGAACGTCATGGTTTGCCCCGAACCTCAATCCATCAAGAGACTGTAGCGGTTCGGCTCGCACTGTATAGAGCGAAATGTTGCAATCCGCGCTCCACGCGACCGTGCATTCAGACTGCGGGGCGGCGCCAGGTGCCGGTCTCGGTCATCTCCAACATCGGGGTAGAAAAGACGCCGACTGTTCTTTCCCGCCATTGCGGTCCGACAGCATCGAGCGTTTCGCACCAGCGGCGGGACTGCAACATGGCGGCACCGATCGCAACAGGCTCAATGCCGCAGCCGGCAAGAAGCTGCAGCCCGGAAACGATCGAAGTGCCACTGGAAATGACGTCGTCGATCAGCGCAACACGCCGACCCTCCAGCAGCGGCAGCATGCGAGGATCTATATAAAGACGTTTCTGTTGGGTGGGGGTGGTAATCGAGATGAGCGCCACGGACAGGTCGTCGCGGTACCAGAACTTTCGGGACGTTCCGAGCGGCACATATCGTGTATGCCCCAGCTTCTGCGCCACGGCGGCTGCGAGCGTCAGGCCAAGGGTCGGTAGGCCGGCAACAACTTCCACCTCGAAAGGCTCCAGCTTCTCGGCAAGCGATCGAGCCAGGACATCGAGAACCTGGAAGCTTGCCTGGTTGATGATCAGGGAGGCCAGCGCATGCTGCCCGTCTGCCAACACGCGTACAGGCAGGCGAAGCTGCCGCCCATCATCCAGTTCGGCGATATAGGACGCCGAGACATCGCCGTCGCTTCTAAAGGTGCCCGGGCTGTGGATCTCCTGCCAAAACTCGTGCGCCGCCAATTCCGTCATGCACTCAATTCCATCTTGCCGTTTCCACGCCGGAACTCTGGCGCAATTCTCTTAGTTCCGCATCCGTCAAGGCACGCACCGCACCCTTTGGCAGCTCGCCGAGCGCCAGGCCACCGATCGCAACGCGCACGAGACGGAGGCATTCGACATCCAGGGCTTCCAGCATGCGGCGGATCTGGCGGTTGCGGCCCTCATCGAGTTCGACCTCGATCCAGGCATTCCTGTCGCCGCTCCTCAACAGCGTCGCCGACGTCGCCTTCAGAATTTCGCCGTCATGGCGGACCCCATAAGTCATCTGGGCCAGCATCTCCATGTCCATGATCCGGTTGACCTGGACATGGTAGGTCTTGGTGACATGGGTGAGCGGATCGAGCAGCGCCTGCGCGAAGACGGTATCGTTGGTAAAAAGCAGCAAGCCTTCGCTCGCCTTGTCCAACCTTCCGACCGGCGAGAGGTGCGGAGCCTCGAAATCCTTGAGGCAGTCGTAGACGGTCGGCCGGCCCTCGGGATCATCGCGCGTCGTGACCAGCCCGCGCGGCTTGTTCAGCATCAGGTAGATCTTTGCCTCGGCGACCACTTCGGTACCGTCGACGCGGATCTTTGCGAATGCCAGGTCTACCCATGCGGAAATATCGGTGACTTTGCGTCCATCGACCGACACGCGACCTTCCAGGATTAGCCGTTCGGCCTGCGTGCGCGAACAGTGCCCGAGCTTGGAGAGCGCACGCGGCAAAGTTACCCGCTTGCCGGATGTCTCCCCGTTCGGTCTGGCGCGTTCGCGCGATTTCTGAGGTGAGCGCCGCTGCCTCACACTGTTTCTTCCCGTCATTGCCGTTGATCAGGTTCTGACATGAACAGGGTCACGATGCCAGCAAGCCATCGACAAAACGCGGGGATAATAAGAGGTTCAAAGTGCTGCGTGACGAAAGCGCAAAAAGCGAGATGGCGCTTTGCGCGCCATCCAATTCGTCTTGGGGAGAGGGCAGAAAGCCTCAGTGGCTGGCCATGTAACCGGCGAGTTCCTGACGGCTGATAACGACACCTGCCGCTGCCTTGGCGGGGTCCGGATGGGTGTAGGACAGGGAAGGCAACTCGGGCAGTTCGAGAGCTTGACGCGTGTTCATGATGCCGACAGCCCTGCGGCCGTTGACGCCATCAACGCTGACTTCGACTATAAAATGGGCTCCCTTGCACTCCACGAATAGTCCTCCCTCTTATTCTACCGGCCGTAGTAACGGCAAAACTTGGTTTTTCTAAGACCAAAGTATTACGAGCCGCACTAAACTTCGGATCACTGCGGCTCGCGATGAATGCGGGGCGTTTCCGCTGTCACCATATCAGCGCCACCAATGACGTGGTGGCTCTTGACTGCCGGCCAAGAGATAGCCGGCTAGAAAGCCGATCGCACCGGCGAGCGCCAACGCGGTCGTCGTCGCAGCAGGATGCTCGCGGGCGGCGCCTGCGGCAGCCACACCTTCTGCCCGGATCTGCGCTACCGCGCTCTTCGCGCGGGGAAGGGCGTCCTCATAAGCCTTGCCTGCCCGGTCACGCACCTCATAGTAAGCCTCTGCGCCCTGCGCCGAGATCATTTTCTGCAGGCGGGACACTTCTTGCTGGAGTGCGGCGATATCCTTGCTGACGGATGCTCTGATGTCATCGGTAGTGGCAGCCATGTCTTTCTCCTTTTCCTTACACGAACGAGAACACGAAAAAGCTGCGATAGGTTCCGCGAGTTTTGATCCGTAAGGGGGCAGATGATCCAGTTTCGCGGAGTTTCAACCCTCCAGCGCCGCTTTTGCGCGAGCGGGAAGGAACAGAACTTCGCTGATAGGGCGCTACACGACCATCTGATCGAGGAATTTGGAGCCCCGCTGGAGGGCCGTTCAAGATCCCAAACGCGGTCTCTAGAAAATCCCACTTGAGAATCAATCTGTTACAAAAATGTCAAAAAACTTTGTCTGGCGCTGTTGACTTAGAAAAGGGGTAGGATCTATAAGCCCCCTCACTGAACGAGGGCGGCGGCGCTGCTGGCGACGAGGTCCTTCGCTCTCAAGTTTCTTTTAAGATTGGC
>NZ_JBFTQH010000071.1:0-12310 GCF_056398905.1 Rhizobium sp. 01T417
CGGAAGGTTCGCGCGTGGTTGCGACCAGCATGCTGACCTTTGAGGTATTCTGCGTTGCCGCCGATAGCGCAACAGGGGCCATGACTCCGCTTGGATGACCGCAGCTGGCAAGAACTGCCGCGACGAGCAAAGGTGCAAGTGTCCGAACAGTACGGGCAGCAATCACGTTCCGGTTCCCTCATTGAAACGCAAGCACCTTACGGTGGCCGGGCTTTGGTGAAGTACTCTCACAGAAACGACGCGAATGTTACGTGCAATTCGCGCTCCATGCCCTAGGGCCACGACGAGTTTTAAGTAAGTGTTACCGAACCGCAACGAGCTTTGCCTGCCGCTTGGTTGCCAGGCAATCCGTCTGCTGCGCTTGGTCGTGCCAGGTTTGGTCGTTTTGTGAATTCGGTTCACAGATGCTTGGACCAAGTGACCGCTTATCACCTAAATCCAGTGCCTCCATATGTTCGCCAGTCAACCAAGCCGGCAGACCGGCAACATCATTTTGAGGCACATCATGCCAACTGCTCTCTTTGCTTTGACGATCGCGGCCTACGCGATCGGAACCACGGAATTCGTCATCGTCGGCTTGTTGCCGACCGTTGCTTCAGATCTCCAGATCAGTCTGCCGTTGGCGGGATTGATTGTCAGCGTCTATGCGCTCGGCGTCACATTCGGCGCGCCGGTGCTAACGGCTTTGACCGGGCGCATCGCAAGAAAACCATTGCTTCTCGGCCTTATGGCGCTCTTCATCGTCGGCAACGGCATGGCGGCAATCAGCCCAAGCTATGCTCCGTTGCTGGTTGCGCGCGTCCTTTCAGCCTTCGCACATGGCGTCTTCTTCTCCGTCGGCTCGACGATCGCAGCTGATCTCGTTCCCGAGAACCGTCGCGCCTCGGCGATCGCGATGATGTTCATGGGCTTGACGGTCGCCATCGTAACAGGCGTCCCGCTTGGCACTCTGATCGGTCAGATCTTCGGCTGGCGCGCAACATTTGCGGCGGTAGCAGGCCTCGGTGCGATTGCCTTCGTTGCGATTGCAGTGTTGCTGCCTTCGAACCTCAAGAAGGCACCGGCCGCCAGCGTCGGCGACCAGATCCGCGTGCTCGGCAGCGGCCGCCTGTTGATCGTCTTCGCCATGACCGCACTTGGCTATGGCGGCACCTTCGTCGCCTTTACGTTCCTGGCGTCGATCCTGCAGGAGATCACCGGCTTTGCTGCCAGCACGGTCAGCATCATCCTCGTGGTCTATGGCATCGCGATCGCCATTGGCAACGTCGCCGGCGGCAAACTTGCCAATCGCAGCCCGGTACGCGCCCTGACCGGCTTGTTCATCGCCCAGGCGATCGTGCTGGTACTCTTCAGTTTCACCGCGCCGTCGCCCTGGCTGGTCGTCCCGACGCTGGCGGCACTCGGCTTCCTCTCGTTCGCCAACGTGCCCGGCCTGCAGATTTATGTCGTGCAGTTGGCGAAGCAGGTTCGTCCCGCCGCCGTCGATGTGGCATCGGCCCTGAATATCGCCGCCTTCAACCTCGGTATCGCCGCGGGCGCATGGATCGGCGGCCTTGTGGTGGAATCTTCGCTGGGGCTTGAGGCGACACCCTGGGTTGGCGCAATTCTCGTGGGCGGAGCCTTGGTCCTGACGCTCTGGAGTGGCGCTCTGGACGGTCGTTCGACAGCGGATAGCGATACTGTGACCCAGCCCGCCTAACCCGCGAGGCGAATTCCGACGTCCCGGGAACGGTGGTTGACGTGAGCCCATCGCGTTGGCCACCATTGCTTCTGTGGACGGTGGAGTACCTGTGCGCCTAACTAGGTGGGGAAAGGCGGCGCCCCGGGAGGCGCGCTCCTCGGTGTTCCTCCAAGATGCCTCTTTTCCCGGTAAAATTGTGTCCTTGCTGACCACAATTTTCTTGCCTAACAGCGGCATGCTGCGACATACTTACAGCCGCTGATAGCCACTTGAATGCATGCCTAGAGACACCTTGCGAATTCGCGTTCTTCACGCAGTTGGGGTTCGATCAATGGAACATGTGTCGCTTCGCAGTATCACTGCATTTCTCAATATATCGATTGCAATGCTCGTCGCTTGTGGGGCATCGGTTCTGACCAGCGCGTTCGCATACGCACAAGATCCCTTTGACGATTTTCCGATGGTTATCAGCTGTGAATACAAGGGCACCTACCACGCATTCTATTTGTCCAGGGTGACGAAAGACGGCACCGCCACTTTTTCAGCCTCCGACCGGATTGCGGGGACGATTACGCTGGACGGTAAAGCAAAGGCCGTGGGCGGATCCGACGGGGGAAGCTGCTTGGGCAAAACCCTCAAGGAATTGCGCGAGTCAGGGCAGGCGCACGACCTTAAATCCTAGCCCCGCAACGCACTGGCTCTGGAGAATTGGCCGGACCAGGGCCAGCATGCGCGCGGGCCGTGGAGAAGTGCCGGAATGTCGTTCGACGTTGGGCCTGAACCTACGTCGCATGAAATAGCCTTCGAGGAGGCCGTCGGGGAGGCGGGCTTCATTTTCTAGGTGAAGGTTGGGAGGAGCATGGAAGAGCTGCGAACTCCTTTCAGGGTAACGGCTGGTCGCTTTCTGCGCTCGGTGCGCGTTTTCATATCCTCGGAGGTCGGCGGCACGGCAAAGCTTCTGACCGCATGCCTTGTCGTGCTCTTCCTCGCGATCAACGGGCTCAATGTGCTGAATAACTTCGTGGGCCGGAACTTCATGACGGCGATCGCCGACAGGCAGATCGCTGAGTTTGTCCGGCAGGCCATATTCTATCTTCTCGTGTTTGCCGGCTCCACGATCGCATCGGTTTATGCGCGCTTTACGGAGGAGCGGCTGGCCCTCACATGGAGAGACTTTCTGACGCGTCGCGCCGTCAATCTCTATCTTACTGACGGAGCCTTTTACCGCCTCGGTGTTTCGGGAGGACTCTCGTATCCGGATCAGCGCATTTCCGAAGATATCCGCGCATTTACCGTGACCACACTGTCCTTCCTGCTCATGATCTTCAGCAGCGGGCTAACGATCCTTTCATTTTCAGGGGTACTTTTATCCATCAACCCCGTCTTGTTCGCCGTGGCGGTCCTTTATGCTGCCTGCGGCTCGTTTCTCACGGTCTGGCTGGGCCGCCCGCTCATCAAGCTGAACTATGACCAGCTCGACAAGGAGGCGAGTTTCCGCACGGGGCTCATCCAAGCAAGGGAGAATGCAGAGCGAATTTTGCTGACCGGCAGCGAGCCGCGCATGAAGTCTTTTCTCGCGGTCCGAATTGATGACCTGGTGACCAACTTTCGCAACATAACATCGGTGAACCGCAATGTCGGCTTCTTCACGACGGGCTACAACTGGCTGATCCAGATCATCCCTGCATTGATTGTCGCGCCGGCCTTCTTCCGCGGTGATATCGAATTTGGGGTGATTACGCAGTCCGCGGCAGCATTCGCCATGCTGGTGGGCGCTTTTTCGCTGATCATCAACCAATTCAACTCGATCTCCAGTTTTGCTGCAGTGGTGGCGCGCCTGAGTACTCTTTCGGAGGCGATAGAGAGACCAAAGGGGGGTGCCAAGATTCAGGTCGATGAGACCCGGGACGACCTGTCGTATGAGAAACTCACGATATTGTCGGAGCGGGACGGATCGTCGTTGCTGCAGGAGTTGACCGTCGCCATCCCGCCTCGTGCCCGCGTCATGGTGACATGCGCTCGAGAGGACCAAGGGAGCGCACTTTTCAGGGCTACCGCAGGTGTTGCTTATCCCGGCACCGGCCAGATTTTTCGCCCCACGGCTGAAGGCATACGCTTCCTGCCGCAGCACCCCTATTTTCCGCCAGGGACACTTCGACAACTGTTCATTCCCCCGGCCGCGAGCCCGGAAATTTCGGACGAACGCATTGCGCTGCTACTTGCCGAATTTGAACTTCAGCGCATTTCTAAGATCGAGGAATTTCAACAAGAAGTGGAATGGCATACCGTTCTGACGCAAAGAGAGCAGTGCTTGCTCATGCTGGCGAGCGCATGCGTTGCGAAGCCGCATGTCATCTTGCTTGAGAGAACCGAGGCTATGGTTGGCTGGGAGACACTTTTCCGGATCATGACACGCTTTGCAAATGACGGCATCGCCTGCGTTCATATCGGAAGCGCCGCCGACATATCATCCTATGACGCCATCCTGGACTTTGACGATAGTGGCGCATGGCAGTGGAATACGCCGCATGACCGCGGGAACGGCAGCGGTGCAAAGCACGCAAATTGAGACGACAAAAAAGTCGATAGGAGGCTGATGATGACGAACGCCGCTCGTGCAACCAACGACCATCAGAAGACGAGTGCTCCGCTTGGGGCCGAAGAACTCCGCTTAATGGACGCCTATTGGCGTGCATCGAACTATCTCTCTGTCGGGCAGATCTATCTGCTCGACAATCCGCTACTGAGAGAGCCGCTCAAGCGGGAGCATATCAAGCCGCGGCTTCTCGGTCACTGGGGAACGTCGCCCGGCCTGAACATGCTCTATGTGCATCTGAACCGCGTGATCAAGCGCGACGACCTCAACATGATCTACGTGATCGGGCCGGGCCATGGCGGACCTTCGCTGGTCGCACATGCCTACCTGGAAGGGACATACAGCGAAGTCTACCACAATATCGGCCAGGACGCCGAAGGGATGAAGACCCTATTCAAGCAGTTCAGCTTTCCCGGCGGCATTCCGAGCCACGTCGCCCCTGAAACGCCTGGAAGCATCCACGAGGGTGGCGAACTGGGTTATGCCTTGAGCCATGCCTATGGCGCGGCCTTCGACAATCCGGACCTGATCGTCGCCTGCGTCGTTGGCGACGGCGAGGCGGAGACCGGCCCGCTTGCCACGAGCTGGCACAGCAACAAGTTTCTCAATCCAGCCCGTGACGGATGCGTACTGCCGATCCTGCATCTCAATGGCTACAAGATCGCCAATCCATGCTTCTTAGCCCGCATTCCCGAGGAGGAGCTGCGGAAGCTTTTCGAGGGGATGGGCTATGCGCCCCTCTTCGTCGAAGGGCACGAGCCCGACAAGGTGCAGCAGCAACTGGCGGCAGCGATGGATACAGCCGTTGCCGAGATCAAGCGGATCTGGGGGGAGGCGCGCGAGAAGGGCAATCTGAAACGCCCGGCCTGGCCGATGATTGTTTTCCGCACGCCAAAGGGCTGGACTTGCCCGAGTGAAATCGACGGCAAGAAATGCGAGGATTACTGGCGGTCGCACCAGGTCCCGATGGGCGAAATGGACAAGCCGGAACACATCAAGATCCTTCAGCAGTGGATGAAGGAATATAAGCCCGAAGAGCTCTTCGATGACGACGGTAAGCTGCGCGCCGAACTCGCTGCGCTAGCCCCGACTGGCATTCGCCGGATGAGCGACAATCCGCATGCGAATGGTGGCCTGCTCCTGCGTGACCTGAGGCTGCCCGACTTCCGTGACTACGAGGTTTCCGTACCTAGCCCCGGAGCGACGACGACCGAATCTGCCCGGGTGATGGGCAAGTTTCTTCGCGATGTCATGAAACTGAACCTGAACACCAAGAATTTCCGATTGTTCAGTCCCGACGAGAACAACTCGAACCGCTGGCAGGACGTGCTTGAGGTCACCAATCGTTGCTACATGGCCGAAATCTATCCCGAGGACGACCACCTGTCGCCCGATGGCCGGGTGATGGAGGTGTTGAGCGAGCATCAATGCCAAGGCTGGCTTGAAGGGTACCTTCTGACAGGGCGGCATGGCTTCTTCTCATGCTATGAAGCCTTCATTCACATCATCGACTCGATGTTCAATCAGCACGCCAAATGGCTGAAGGTGTGCAACGATATTCCATGGCGCCGTCCGATCGCGTCCCTCAACTATTTCCTGAGCTCGCATGTCTGGCGCCAGGACCACAACGGCTTCAGCCACCAGGATCCGGGGTTCATCGACCATGTGGTCAACAAGAAGGCCGAGGTGATCCGCGTCTATCTGCCGGCGGATGCCAACACGCTGCTTTCCGTTACCGACCATTGCCTCCGGAGCCGCAACTACGTGAACGTCGTCGTTGCCGGCAAGCAGCCGGCGCCGCAATGGCTGACTATGGATCAAGCCGTCAAGCACTGCGCCCAGGGCCTCGGTATCTGGGAATGGGCCAGTAACGACAAGGGCGGCGAGCCTGATGTCGTCATGGCGTGCTGCGGCGACGTGCCAACGCTGGAGACGCTGGCGGCGGTGCAGATGATCCGCGAACATCTACCGGAATTGAAGGTGCGCGTCATCAACGTCGTCAACCTCATGAAGTTGCAGCCGTCGAGCGAGCACCCCCATGGGCTTTCCGACGCCGATTTCGATGCGCTCTTCACCAAGGACAAGCCGATCATCTTTGCGTTCCATGGATATCCCTGGCTGATTCACCGGTTGACCTACCGGCGCACGAACCACGACAATCTGCACGTCCGCGGATACAAGGAGGAGGGGACGACGACGACACCTTTCGATATGGTCGTTTTGAACCAGCTCGATCGCTTCCACCTTGTCGAAGACGTCATCGATCGACTGCCGCAACTCGGTGCCCGCGCCGCCTACTTCAAGCAAGCGATCCGCGAGAAGCTGATCGAGCACCGGCATTACATTGAAAAGCACGGTGATGACATGCCTGAAATCACCGGCTGGAAGTGGGGCGTCCTCGGAGGGGCGGCAAGCAAGCAAAGGACATCGACGGAAGGCGACAACACGTAGCGTTCGGCGCAGCCGGGTGCCTCCCGGAGCCGTTGCTCCGGGGGGCACTATCAAAGACGATGCAGAGGACGCAGGCTGCTGGCGCCCGTTCGAGTGGCGAAGTGCGTATTGGTACGATGCCGTTGGCGGCAAGCGATTGCAAAGCTGTATGGGAGGGGAAGCCATGGTTGCGGTGTCACCCAGGCCAAACTTGGAGTCGGGGCTGACCGACGAGGACTTTGCGCGACTGCAGTTCACCTCGGTGCTCTACTATCTGCATTCTACGAACCCGGACAACGGCCTCGTTCGCGACAAGACGCAACCCGGCGCACCGGCAAGCATCGCTGCCATCGGCATGGCGCTCGCCACCATTCCCGTCGTCGTGGAGCGTGGCGTCCTCATTCGCGAGTTTGCCGTCAAGATGGTCCGGCGCAGGCTCGAATTCCTGATGCAATGCCACCAGGGCCCCGAGCCGGACGCCTCGGGCCACAAGGGCTTCTTCTATCATTTTCTCGACATTGAGACGGGACAGCGGGTGTGGGAATGCGAGCTGTCGACGATCGACTCGGCCTTTCTGTTCGCTGGTGCGCTGACAGTCGCCACCTATTTTGACGGGGAGAGCGCCGAAGAAGCGAAGATCAGGACGCTTGCGACGGAGCTATACGAGCGTGCAGACTGGAACTGGGCGCGGGATCAGGGCGCTACCCTGACGCATGGCTGGCGACCCGAGAGTGGCTTCATTCCTTACCGTTGGCGTGGTTATGACGAAGGCCTGCTTCTCTACATATTGGGGCTGGGATCACCGTCGCATCCGCTGCCGCCCGAGAGCTATGAGGCCTACACGGAAAGCTACGAATGGCGGAACATTTACGGCCGCGAGCTGCTCTATTCCGGTCCGCTGTTCACCCACCAGCTATCGCATATGTGGATCGATTTCCGAGGCATCCGCGATCAGTTCATGCACGAGCATGACAGTGACTACTTCCAGAACAGCCGGCAAGCGACCTTTGTCCATCAGGAGTATGCGATCCGAAATCCGATGCAGTTCGAGGGTTATGGTGAGCATTGCTGGGGATTTACCGCGTGTGACGGCCCGGGCTGGGTGAAGGCGGATGTCGGCGGGGTTCGTCGCGAGTTCTTCGATTATGTTGCCCGTGGCGCGCCCTTCGGGCCTGATGACGGGACCGTAGCGCCCTGGGTTGTCGTGGCATCCCTGCCTTTTGCGCCCGAGATTGTCCTTCCGACCGTCCGGAAGTTCGCGGGCATGAAGCTGGGGATGACTAGGCTTTACGGCTTCAAGCCATCATTCAATCAGACCTTCAAGGATCCGAACAGTCCGACTGGCTGGTGGATCAGCCCGTACCACTTCGGGATTGACCAGGGGCCGGTGGCGCTGATGATTGAGAATTACCGCACCGGCCTTTTGTGGACGCTGATGCGTGATTGCGAGCCTATTGTCAGGGGGTTGCGGCGAGCGGGGTTCACCGGCGGCTGGCTGTAGGCGCGCCCGCGGCGATCCACCCAACGATGCCCTGCCAAGTTGATCAGTGGGAGCCGCGAAGCTGGTCGTCCTTCAGCCAATTTCGATTGAAGACACTCTTCGTCCCGTCCGTCGCCTGCGACGTATGAACGATATCGTCCCGCAACCACCAGTCAATCGAGGTGGCGGGCGCCGATAGCGCGCCTTGTTCGAGGTCGGCTCTGACGAGGATTGATATCGATGGATCCCGCACCGTTTTGACGACTGCTGTTTCGGCCGCCGACAACGCGAACAGCGGTGCAACAACGCCCGTCACCAGAACGGACGCATAGACTGGGAGCGTTTGCGAGTACGACATGACATGCACCCCGCGTGAACTGCAGCAATACTACAATGTCGCAAGTCAAACCTACAGTCGACCCTCTATTTCCGGTGTTTTCTCGAATAGGATGCTCGGGGAAGCATAGAACAGCAATTGTTCCGCGGTCTGTCGCCTGCCGGCTCGTTCTACCGAGAATTCGCTGGGCATCGGGCGGCTTCAGTTTCAACGGTGCGCTCAAACGCGGCGGGCCGAGAGCGAGGCGATGTAATCGACGATCGAGGACTTGCCTGCCCGGTATGGAACATGCCGCATCATGCAGCTTGCGCTGATTTATGATTCGGCATGTCGGATCAATCCCGTTAGGGTGAATGCGGTCTCATCACCAATCCCGATCAGAAATATCGGCAGCGCGGTACGCCGATGTCAGCACTCCTCCCAATTGTCATGGGCGGGAGCGGCGTTTCCGTGGAAGGCGGCCGCGACTTTCCCCACCAGTTTGCGGGCCGGCGAGGCGGCAGGCCCGCTATCCCGGGTGGCGCGTGGAGCGGAATACGCGCTCGCAGCCGGGCCGCCTGTTCCGAGGTTGAAGCGGGCGATCAGTCGCGAGAGGTTCGAAGCCTCGTCCGCCAGCCGGTTGGTCGCCGCTGTCGACTCCTCTACCATGGCAGCATTCCGCTGGGTGACCTGATCCATCTCATTCACCGCCATGCTGACTTCCGACAGTCCCGTTGACTGTTCCTTCGCGGCCGTCGCGATCGAATGAACATGTTCGTTGATTTTGATCACATGCCCCTGGATCAGCCCGAGCGCCTCACCGGTTGCCGTCACCAGCGTGACGCCTGCGTCGACTTCCGCGCTGGAGCGGCCGATGAGCGTCTTGATGTCCTTTGCGGCGTTGGCGGAACGCTGCGCCAGTTCGCGCACTTCCTGGGCGACGACGGCGAAGCCTTTGCCGGCCTCGCCGGCGCGGGCCGCTTCCACTCCGGCATTGAGCGCCAGCAGGTTCGTCTGGAAGGCGATCTCGTCGATGACGTTGATGATCTGACCGATTTCGCCCGAGGCCTGCTCAATGCGTCTCATGGCTGATACGGCGTCCTTGACAACCGCGCTCGACCGCTCGGCGCTGCGGCGCGCCTCGTCGACCATATGGCTCGCCTCTGTTGCCCGTTCGGTGGAATTTTTCACCGCGACGGTGATCTCTTCCAAAGCGGAGGAGGTTTCCTCCAGCGAAGCCGCCTGCTGTTCGGTGCGCTTGGAGAGGTCGCCCGAGGCGCTGCGTATTTCGCTCGAGCCGCTGTTGATCGTGTCGACGGCGGCGCGCACCTCGCCGAGCACCGAGCGCAGGTTGGCCATGGTCGCGTTGACATTGTCCCTGAGTTCGCCGAAGGCGCCCTGGAACTCGCCGCGCATCGTTTCGGTCAAATCACCCTCGGCAAGGGCAGCCACGACACGCCGGGTCTCTGCGACGCCGCGATCGACGGAGGCCACCAGTTCGTTGACTTGCGTGGCAAAGCGGTTGAGGTCGGCATCGCCGTAGTCCTTGGCGATACGCCGCGTGAAATCACCGCCAACGGCGGCCAAGACCACCACGCCGATGCTCGACTGCAGATCAACACTCTTGGCATGAAGGGCAGCTTCATGTGCATTCAGCTCGCGAACCCGGAGGCCGTTCTGCTTGAACACTGCGACGGCGCGCGCCATGTCGCCGATCTCGTCGCTGCGCCCAGTGAAAGGGATCTCGGCGCCGAGATTGCCGCTCGCCAGGACACTCATGTTTTCGGTGATACGACCGATCGGCTTTGCCAGCGCTTTCGCGCCGAAGAGAGCGGCGCCGAGAAGAGTAATCATCACGAGAAATCCACCGGCGAGCGATGTGGTTTCCATCGAATTGAGGGCCACGTTCGAAGCTGCGGCGGCTGTTGTCGCACGGCCCTTTGCGATCGTGCCGGCCTCATCGAGGAGGGACATCGTCTTCTGGATGAGATCGATCTGGTGTGTAACGAATTCCCGTTCCTTGGCGGCGAGGCTTGCGTCGACGCCCGCCGCGCTCAGTTTCGTGCGGAGGAACTCCGCGAGCTGGCCGCTCGTGTTGTAATATTCGTCAACCAGCGCCTTGATGTTTTTCACCCGCTCCTGGTTGACCTGGATTGTCAGGATCGAAAGGGCCGAATCCAGGGCTCTGATGGCTGCGTCGTGATTGTCCCGCGCGGCGGACTTGGCCTGCAGCACCTCGTCCATGGCGTTCGCCAGGCGCATGTTCAGGCTCTCGATCTGCATGCCGCGAATGGCGGCCTTGGCCTCGACATAGTCGCGTGATGCGCCGACCTGTTGCCGTTCGAGTATGGCGCTCTGGCCGACCGAGCGATCCTCTAACCAAAGGCCAGCCAGCATGACGAGCATCATCGCAATGCCGGCAGCGGACATGAGGGCGAGTTTCGTGCTGATACGTGAAAAGAAGGCGGGTAAATTCATGTCGGTTATTCGCCTAGGGAAACCGGCGCGATCGTCATGAATTCCGGCTTCGGCATAAGAATGGCCGGACGCTCGTCATTTCGCCGACAACGTTGCAAGACCACGAGGCCGAAACGTCGGAAAACACTACTTTCCAAAATGCGCGCGACGCAGTGGTTCCGATCGGGAGATCTGACCTTGATCTTTCAAGATTTGAATAATCTCCATAGTTCGCATAGCATTTCTGGGTTAATAAAATGTAAATTTCGAGAAAAAGTTATAATTGACTTTCGTCAATTTGCAGAATATCGAAATAACTCATAGTAGAACAAAATTCAAATCTTGTTTGTTGCTAGGTACTATCAACAGATTTAATAGTGTTTGCCCTTAGTCACTCTTTTTTTATTTGAAGTACCGCTCTTGCTCAGTTTGGCCATTAGGGATCGCTCCACTGGGCAACGTCGAGTATCCCTTGTTGCCTTTGCCAGACGCCTTAAGAGTCCACGAATGCCGATGCCGTTATCTGACGACAAGAACAGGAACGGTCGAATTGGCGAGGACCTGCTGGGTTTGGCTGCCAAGTATCATTCTTCCGATGCCCGTGCGCCCATGTGAGGAAATAACGATCAGGTCGCAGTTTTTTGCCTGAGCAGTCTCGAGAATGGCCGTAGCAGGAGAGCTATTTATCTCGTGGACAAAATCGACCGTCACCTGCGCTTTCGCCGACTTGTTGCGGACAATTCTTTCGATCTCGATCAGGTCTTCTTTCACCGCGTGAGTATAGCTGTCCATGGCCTGTGCCTGAACTACTCCCTGAAGCGCAAAGCCAGCCAGCGGCACCGTGACGTTGATGACCGTCGCTGGAATGCCGAGCGCCTTTGCAAGTGCAAGACCGTGATCGACGCCCTTGGAAGCAAGCTCCGAGCCGTCGGTTGGAATGAGTATACGCTTGTACATGGGACATCCGTTCCAGATCGTGGTGCAATAAATTCATCCAAACCTAGCGGACTGTCCATGTCGAACATTGATCCGCGTCAAGATGGCGAACATGTTTCCCGATATTGACGAATGCGACGGAGGGCGCGCGACTTTAGACTCTGGCGTGCGAACACGAGAGGGCATCGCGGAACGTGGCAAAGCGCAGCTTCTAATGCCAAGGTAGGCGATGCCCGACCTGAGAGATAGGTGACAGAACGTACCGGAGACTTCGGTCATGGATGAGCGTCTTCGATTTGTCGCCCGTTTGCTGGAGGGCGAAGGTATGAGCGAGGTGTGTCGGTCGTTCGGGATCTCGCGCAAGACCGGCTACAAGATCTTCAATCGCTGCAAGGAGGACGGGCTGGAGGCCCT
>NZ_JBFTQH010000072.1:0-12127 GCF_056398905.1 Rhizobium sp. 01T417
GCTTCGATCCAGCCATGAAGGCCGTCTTCGAACGACTGAAAGCGAAAGGAAAGCCCGGAAAGGTCGCTCTCGTCGCGGTCATGCGAAGGATGATCATAATCCTCAATGCCAAAATGAGAGACTATCGAGCAACGGTGATTGACGCCTAAAACCGTTGCTTTTGTTTTGCCATAGTGAGGGACAAGCGCCAAAGCGATCCGCGCATCGCCCCCACTACATAGCTCCGCCTACCCGCGTTTCAAAGATTTCCAGAGGCAATTTCATTTCGCGAACGTCACCCATATGGGCGATGTCCAACAACTTCATCCCGCGTATCATCATCGTTTGAAACATTCCGGAGGGAGCGATGAAGTACAAACTCACAGTATTGATCTCAACCACAATCGCCTTGAGTGTATTCCCAGCAATGGCCAAGAACGACGGCAAACTTCCCAAGAATGCTAAGCCGCTGACAGCGGAGGAGACCACCAAGGTCTACGTCGGAAACACTGTGAAATATAACGTCGGCTTCGGGACGGTTTATTACACTTGGCTACCCGATGGAAAACTGTTTGGCGTCCTCGACAAGAAGAACGGAGGGCATGGCTGGGCTGACGGTACATGGACCGTCAAAAACAATCTATTTTGCTTCAAGGCGGACTGGAAAAATGCGGCGGGGGAAACCGCTGAAACATACGCACCCTGCAAGGAGTGGTTTCGCGCTGGGAAGCAACTCTGGACGAAGAACGTCTCCGGCGACGACGACAAATATCTCGGCGACATCTACAGCGACGAAGTCAAGAAAATGTCGAAGGGAGATAAAGTTTCAGGTCGCATTGATACTGTGAAAGCTTCGATGAAGTAGCCGTCTCCGGCGGCCGAAAACAGGGCCTCATGACAAGCAACTTTGCAACGAATGGGAGGACCACGTGAAAACGCTCGCAACACTATCAATCGCTCTAATGGTGGCCGCCGGACCGGCGCTCGCCGCAACGGCTATGACGGGGAAGGAATTAAAAGCCCTTTTCGCCAATGGTAAGGAACTGACGCTTGGTGGCCCGAAAGAGGGCTACAATGGCCACCTTTCCGTGATGAAGGACGGGACGGCAGACGGCTCGATCAAGCTGGACAGCGGGGACGTAATCCTGGTCCAAGGTGTGTGGCACATCAATGGCAACAAGTTCTGCCGCACGTGGAAGGCTGGCCGCGATGCTGGCAAGGAGGTCTGCGAGACATGGGACAAGACCGGACCGACCTCGGTCCATGTGAAGAGCGGCAAACGCGATCTCGGCAATAACTCCTGGTAACGAGGGCCGGTGGCCGCGTCGGAGCAAAGAGGGAAGGGCTTTGATGTGGCCACCACGGCGGCCAATAGGCACAGAATTGCAGGGAAGACGGTCGCCTCTTTGCTAAGCGGTCGTTATCGCGGCCTGCCGGGGAGCAGTCGCGAGGCCAAAACGATAAATTCTGTCTGCTTATGCGTTTGGGACTTGGCCAGAATTTGCTTCACATGTGTTCTGGCTGTCTCAAGCGTTATCCTGGCTTCTTCGGCTACAGTCGGAATGTCCTTTCCCGCCACCAACATTGACGCTACCCGCGCCTCGGCCGCCGTGAGCCCAAAGAGTAAAGCCAACCGCTTCTCGGGCATTCTCGGACGTTCCTCCATATCAAAGACGAGGAGGATCGCACTCGTAGCGGCGAAAGCATCGGAAATCATTCCGATCGTCGGCAAGGCTTCGACAAGCAGAGGGCGGCGCTCCTTCCTGGGAATAAGGACTGATAGGCCGCTTTCCACTGCTGAAGACAGTTCCCGTGAAACCGCCTTGTGAACTAGGGCGCCAAGCTCGCGATTGCCTTCGACGTCTTCAGCAAGCAGGTGGCGTGCAACGATTGTTAGTCCCTGCCCTAGCAAATCTTCCGCCCTTCGGCTGTGCCGAAGAACGCATCCGTCCGCCCCCAATAAAAACCCGGCCGTGCCACTGACGTTGAAAGCCTGCAGGGCGGCCCCACCCTCCCTTATGGCCAGCGTCTCGGAAAACAAAATCATTCTCCTAAAATGATGGTTGAGAGCCGAAAGAAGGGGAACGTCGCCTCTTTGGAAATGCCCCTGGCTGCGGTCCCTGAGCATCGTCACGGCCCAGAGTTGGCGGTTGGCCTTCAGGCCGGTCATTGCAAAGCCTGGATATCCAAATCGAAGATAGAGGTCGTTGTAGTGGGAAAGGTTCTTGCGCTCGTCATCGGAGGCCAAATCGTGTTCGAGAACTATCGATTGGCCGCTATCAAGCAGTCTTGAACCACGTTCCGCGCGATAGTGGTTCAGGTACCATTGGTTGGCGATGTATTCCTCAAGGAGCCCTTGATATTCGCGTGAGGCAGGCAGCAGGTCAAAACGTCGACCGGGGTTCCGGGGATCGTGACCACTGGGGTCCGGATTTCGGGCATAAAACATCAAACAGGACGCGCCAATAGACGTCGCGAGACTTTGGAGGGAGTCGGGCCACAGATCGGGGGATACGATTGCCTGATAGCAAGCGTCGAGAGCGGCATCCGTTTTTGCGCCTAAGGTCATCAATTCCCACCATCGATGACACGTATAAATTTAGCCTTATACAATATTCTACCCAATGACCAATTCATCCAATGTGAGATGGTCCATGATTTATCGTCGTTTGGACTATTTTTCTGCGACCGCATCCAGCGCTTCTTTGAACGCCCCGCACGCCCTGCTACGATCTGCCTCCTCGGTGCCAGCCTCTATCCCGAACTCGGTCACAGGCAGCGATGACGAAACGAGCAGATCCGTAGCGTCATCGGCAAACGACAATCTGGCTCATCTCGCGACGATAGGTGGCCGCAAGCTTGTTGACCATTCGCAAAGTGCCGGTGCCGATGCGTTAGCCGCAATCGATCAAGCAAGAGCGGCGCACCAACAAAAAGGTTCCTAAGCGGTCGATCGTGAAGAACTCGCTTTCAGGCAGGTTGTTGCGGCATCGGTCGGCTCTGGAACGTGAGGAGGAGTGCGGCGAATAGACACAAAAGTTGCCTGAACCATCGCAGCAGGAGGGAGAAGTTGTATCCGGCGGCGGCCAGAACGGCATTGACGGCATCCCCCCGTTCGCCAGCGAGATAATTTCGGTCCATTCTGTGTTCGCTCTTGAGGTGTCCAATGACGGGTCCGACCGCCGATCGTCGTCGCATCTGGCGCTTGATGGCGGGTGTGAGACGGCGCTTCTGGCCACTGGTGAAGACCCTCAGCTTGTGACTTTCGGGAGCATGCTAAGCGGGAGCCAAGTAATCACCGTACAAGAGAGAGTTCTAGTTCTAATGTACCGCAAGATAAAGCTGGTTTCGCTTCGCGACCGCTCGCTTTTCGTCCTCATTTTCAACTTCTGCCTGCAACGTCAATCCTATCGACCGAAGTTGAGAAGCGGGCAACCAAACGCCCAGTCGCCGCGCCGTATTTTAGTTTCGACAGCATATGCCGTCTTTCCATCTGACAAGATGATGAATCGATACAGGAGGCTTTCGTGGATGTAACGACGCACGAATGCGTCCATGCTGTGTTGACCTGAAGAGATGTTGGCGATGTCATCCTGAGACAAGGCCGGAAGGACAAGCCGATCGGCCACGTAAACGCAAAACTGGTCACCGCTCCGGCGCCCGCTGGCATGACTTCTTAGACGGGTATGAATACCATGAGGCGTGTTCCGGGGGCTCGTCTCCGCAGTTATTCCTCGCCCCGACATACCCACGTAGATGAAACGACCGTCTTTATGCCAGATCGTGTAAACGCCCGCACCAAACGTCGGCACGGCCGCGTTAGGCCAATCGGAGAATGAATGCAGTGTGCCGCTGGATAGATCGTGCAAGATTTGGAATGTCAGGGTCATTGCGACTAAATATAGGAACTGAAAAATGCGCTCGCGTGGCAGAGTTCTGCTTCGTCATCGAAGTTTGAACCGCTGGCAGACTGCGATGTCAACATCAGCATCAGCTTTCGTCGTGAATGCAGCCGTTGAACAAGTCTTTCTCTCGGATCGCGGCATGGTTGGCCCTGAAGCGAGGTCGATGCATGGAGGATAGATTTTCGACATGCTCTACCTACGTCAGTCGTAGCGTGTCCGTGGGTCCCATCGGCAGCCGTAGGTTTTTATGAGCCAGGAAGAAACGCCAGAAGATAGTTAATGACGAACATACATTCTTCGCTGTCCATGTGGGCCCCGCCTTCAGCCCTCGCGGACTGGAAGACCTTCGAAGTGCTCTACCGTGCTGTCAAGTCGCACCCAGGGATGTTTCGATTGCTCGAAGACTGACATGGAGGGCGGCAAATAGGCCGGGTCGGCAAATGAACCGACCGCCACACCGATCCAGACCGATGCGGCTTCGACCTTCCAATAGACGGTCGAGCCGCAAGTCGGGCAAAAATGCATGTGAACCTTGCGACCGCTGTCGGCGGTGCGAACATACTCCGTCGACGTTCCTGTTATATCGACACAATCAATCGCGTAGAACGAGTTGGCGCTGAACGGTGCGCCCGTTCTCCGTTGGCATGCAACACAGTGACAGAGCGCCGTCAAGCGCGGCCGTCCATTAGTGGACAGTCTGAGCGCGCCACAGGCGCATTGGGCGTTGGCCATGGAAAATCCTCCACATACGCGGCGAGATCAAGTTAAATTGTGGGGGCTGAAGTGCAGGCATGAACCGCAATACTTGCGCAGGCGATACGAGGGGTCGGAGACCATATTCAATGTCAGCCGTCACGAACAGTAGAAGTATACCATGGATATGCCAAAGTCGAGGTAGTGACAGCTTCGGCCCGAAACGCGCCGCTGTTCTTGCGCTTCTAGCGAACGTCACTCGATTGTGGTGAGCACCCCTCCTAGCAAATTCTTATCGCAACCACCGATGACGAGGACCCGATCCATCCATTGCTCCTTGATTGCAGCCCCGATGCAGTCTGCGACGCCCTTTTTTCACCCGCCGGCCGAGGACCTCCCGGGGGAGCCGGAGGACGGTGACCGACGCTCGGCCTCGTCACGCCAGCCACTGACCGAAAAGGGGCGTCTTTGTATTTCGCGATGATGCCTTCAAGGCCATGCTCGCAGGCCGCTTCGAAGATATCGCGGCCGTCGCAAGGACTTGGCAGCTCAACGCAAATTATTGTCTATGTAGGACAAGCCCAACTACTCCCGACGCAATACAACCGCGACAGCAAACAGATGCCAATCAGCATCGCCGAGGCGTGCGGTTGGTTGCATTCTCAGCCCTGAACGAGTCGCCCGGGCAGCAGTCCGAAGAATAACGCTATCGTTCGAAGACGATTCCCCAGTTGGAACGCGTCCTGATTTAACCATTTCTGTGATTTTAATTAACCACAGATTGAAATCTCGGCAGAGCTTGCAGTACTTTCCGCAGAAAAGGGTCGAGGGTTCCAAAAATTCGCAAGTATCTGCTTTCCGCGTTGTTTGTCGCCATCGCGACCGCGGCCGATGCCGGCACAGCTGTAAGGGTTGTCGACGGCGACACCATTGATGTCAACCACGTACGTTACAGACTACATGGCATCGACTCGCCGGAAATTGGTCAGTCCTGCAGGTCGTCCGAAGGCGGCGAATGGCCCTGTGGTCAGGTGGCTCTCCATAAGATGGAGGAGCTGGTTCTTGGAAAGAACGTAACCTGCCAGGCGAAAGGAAACGACCAATACGGCCGCGTGATTGCAATCTGCAGTGCGGACGGAGTGGTGCTGAACGAGGCAATGATTGCCTCTGGCAACGCCTGGGCGTTCCGCAAGTATTCGGAAGACTACGTTGGTCTCGAAGACTTGGCGCACGAGAAGAAGCTCGGCATTTGGCAGGCTCCAACCGAAACAGCTTGGCTCTACCGCACCCACAAGTGGGATAGTGCCACTGCCGCCGCGCCGCAGACCAATTGCCCGATCAAGGGCAACATCAATCGCAAGCACGAGAAGATCTATCACGCGCCCTGGTCGAAGGATTACGCGAAGACGAAGATCGACATCGATAAGGGCGAGCGTTGGTTCTGCACCGAAGCCGAAGCCGTCGCCGCCGGATGGCGTCCGCCGGCGTTTGGCCGCTGAGAGTGCAACAAGCAGTCACCTCCGTAGGGAATGCCGATGGCGAAACGATTTGAATCACTGAACAAGCTCTTCGAAAGCGTTAAGGAGTCTAGTCACGACTTCCGTATCACGACGGCTCCATTCAAGGAGTTCGACACCGAGAAGCTAGAACGAACACTCGAACTCGAGAAGAAAGGCCAAGAGAACGGCAGCGCCAATCTTCCCGCCGCGTCGTCGCAGGAACCCGATGAAGTCGAACGGTCGATAATCGAACTTATCGAAAGCGAGCGCGATCAGTCCTTCCAGGTGCTCGAAGGCCGGCTTGAGGACTATGCCACTCGCATCCGGAATTTCGACTTCGACGGCCACTTCGGTCAGGTCCGGTTGGTAAATAACTCGAGTATCGAGAACTTTCGCGCCCAAGTTGCCACGGGAGCAGACGAACTCCACAGCCGCCGAAAGCTTCTTCGCGAGGCCGACGTCGAGCTGGTAGACTTCCGAGAGAAGAACGGTCTTGAAAAGCGCGTCGCCAGAATGAAGACGCCCGGCTTCACCGTCCTGAAATGGATGGTCATCGTCGTACTGCTCTTCCTCGAGACTGCTATGAACGGCGTGTTCCTTGCAGAAGGCAGCGATCAGGGCCTCATCGGCGGCTACACTTTCGCTTTCGCATTCGCGTTCGCCAATGTCGCCCTCACCGTCATCAATGGTCTCTACGGAATACCGCGGATCGTCCACCGATCAGTGGTGCAGAAGATGATCGGTTTCATCTGCTTTGTGTTCTGGATAGTGGCGGCATGCGGCATTAACTTCGTGCTCGCCCATTATCGCGAAGCCTCGCAGCTCGCGGTCGACAACCTCGGCACCGTCGTCATGGACCGGATCAGAACCGCGCCACTCGACTTCAAGGACATCAATTCCTGGATATTGTTCGTCAGCGGTTTGATCTTTTCGCTGATCGCGCTGGTAGATACGCTGCTAATGAACGATCCGTACCCGAAGTATACGGAGACCTATAAGCTCTACCTCGACAGGCAACATGAATACATCGACCACAAGAGCGACCTAATCGAGGATCTCAAAGCAACACGGGACGAACATAATACGACCGTTGAGGAAGTCATCCGTGCGCTTTCCATCCGAAGGAAGGACAGCGCCGCCGCCATCGACGCCCGCTCGCGCATGATCAAGCTTTTTAATGAGCACCAGGCCCACCTCGAGACCGCCGCCCGGAAGCTCCTCGGCACGTATCGAGACGCGAATCGGAAGACGCGTATGGAGACGGAACCACTGCGTTTTTCAACCAAGTTCAAACTTGGGCGGATCAAGGCGGACGTCGACAGGACCTCGGACTGGAGCGACAAGGAGCTCGCCGAACGCATCAAAGCTGCGCAGGAAGAACTCGTGCAGCAAATGGGCCGCATCAGCAAAGAGTTCGACGAGGCCGTAACTGCCTACCACCAGCTGGACAAACTATTCCCGGAGACGATCAATGGCGCGGCGGCGTAAGCGTAACAGGAACGCATCATCCCCCTGGACCTGGGTTGCGATCGTCTTCCTCGGCGGTGTCATTCTCGCGGCTCTCGGTTTCTTTGGCTACGTGAAATTGCAGGCGAGCCAAGCTGTCGCTCTCGGAGAAGACGCGTGCCCGGTCGATGGCGCGACGTCAATGACGGCCGTCCTTCTGGACATCACCGATCCGATAGCTCCGATCACGCGCGTCGATCTGCAGAACCAGTTCAAGCAGGTCGTGAAGGACGTCGACAAAGGCGGCCTCATAGAAGTCTACTTGCTGACAGGATCCGAAGGCGAACTGAAGCGTACCTTCCACGGTTGCAATCCCGGCGATGGTGAAGGTGCAAACCCATGGACTTCCAATCCGAAGAAGATCCAGAAGCGTTGGGATGAGGCCTTCAACAAGCCCCTCAAGGAGATCGAGGATCAGATGGGAACGAGCTACAAATCCGAACGCTCGCCTGTTATGGCCGGTGTTCAGAAAATTATCATCGAGAGCTTCTCCCAGCCGGAATTAGAGGGCCGCCACAAAACTCTCTACGTCGCTTCCGACATGATGGAGCACACCGACTCTTTCTCGATGTACAAATCGGGAGCGAAATACGCCGCGTTTGAAAAGAGTCCCGCGCGCGATCGCTTCAGGGTGCCGCTTGACGGGGTTGACGTGAAATTCATCGCGTTCCAGCGGGAAAAATCCATCAGCATCGATGACCTCTCCCAATTCTGGGCCGCATGGGTGCTTGCAAACCGCGGCAATTTTGTCGGGTTTCAACGTCTCACGGGGGTCATGTAAATGTCGCCATTCAGACACCACGTCAGAGAGTGGGGCCCGACCTGGCTCTATGGCATATCGATCATCGTCGGTGCGACCACGATCTGGTTCGGCAAGCTTTATGACGCGAACATCCTTGTCGTGACGGCAGTGCCCGTGGGGCTAATGCTCCTTTACGCTTCCCTGAATACGCTTCTGCCCGGCCTGCGGGTCCGCAACGAACAGACGGGCGACAACCTTTACTACATGGGTTTCGTCTTTACGTTGGCGAGCCTCGGAATATCGCTTTGGAAGTTCACGGGCGAGGCATCGATCGAGGACATTGTCCGCAACTTTGGTATCGCCATCGTTTCGACGATCGCGGGCATTCTGTTGCGTATTCTGTTCAACCAGATGCGCCGCGATCCGGCCGACATCGAACGCGCCGTCCGCACTGAACTGGCCGAACTCACCCGAAAGGTGCGAACCGAACTCGACAGCTCGGCGCTGGAGTTTTCGAGCTATCGCCGTACCAGCAACCAGATGCTGTCGGAAGGCTTCGAGGAAATCGCCCGGCAGGCCGAGAAGAACGGCGAGGCGGTACGGGCCGCGCTGGAGGCCATGTCCGTGAACGCGACCGAGATGCTGCAGGAAACCGCCATGCGCCTTGTCGCGTCTCTGGAGCAGACCAACCGCCAGATCGCGGAGATATCGGAAAGGAATGCGGCCACGTCTGTGAAGCTGTCCGAACGGTTGGAAGGGGTGGTCGACAAGCTAACCGAGAAAGCGGAAGGTCTCGGTGCGGCGTTGGACACTGTGGCGGAAAAGTACGCGACCGCGAGGTCTCCAGAGGAGGTTCTTCGTATTGATGTCACTCCGGCCGTCGAAGCCCTTCGTTCCGTCGTCGACAACAACGTCAGGGCGATCAGCGACAATGCGGCCAGCGCGCGCGATGCCACCAAGAAGGTTCTCTCGGCAATAACGCCGTTCAAGCAGACCGCGACCAATCTCAATCAGCTTACCGGAAAGCTCGATCAGGCCAATGAGGCGAATGACAGATCGGCGGAAGCCCTAGCGGATGTTCTCGCCAAGATTGTCGATGTCGTGAAGGCTACAAGCGACGCGACGCAGGTCCAGACAAAGGCGACGGAGCAGATCGGAACGCTCATCCAGACCTTCTCCGCTGCAGGCAATACCGCAAGCAAGCTAATGGAAGAGCAGAACCGGGCGCATTCCGAACATATTGAGCGGGTTCTCGCCACCATCGCGATAAGCAATGGTGACCGCACGGCCATCATTCTTGAGCCGAACGGCCAGGGCCAGACCTCGCCCAACGGGATAAAGCATCATGAGCCGGCCGAGCCCACGGGTGCGGCGGCTGCATCTCCGGGGCAGGCCAACGACGTGGTGGAGGACGCGGAACCTGACGAAGTCAACGATGAACGTTCGCGCTGGAGCATATTCCAACGATGACCGACAATGCCCTCAGATCGGAGACCAAGGGCTATAACCGCGGCCTCATTCTCGGCTTCACGATGGCCGAGTCCCTCTTGCTTGTGGTCTTCTGCCTGCTGCTCGTAGCAGGAGCGATCATAGCCAAAGAGCGAAAGCACACATTGGATGCCCAGAAGAAGGCAGCCGAACTCGAAAAAACCGTCGACAAAGACAAAGACACGATTGACGGTTTGAACACGAAACTTGTCGCGCTGATGGCACGGCAGCCGGAAACGGCCAGCGCAGAAACGCAGAAGGAATGGCGTGAGCTTGTTCTTGCAAGAAACGTAGTCGATAAGCTGACGAAGGCGTTGGCGGAGCAAGATCCTGAAAAGATCCCAGACGCGATCCAGAAGATGCTCGACAAAGAGGTCGAGCTTGCGAACAAGCTGAAGGATAAGGAAGAACGCGAAAAGGAGCTTGCAGCGGCCAAACAAGAGATCGCTCACCTTGAGCAGAAGCAGAAGGACGACAAGGCGATGGTGGCCGCTGCTCAGGAGAGGTCCAAGCCGCACGACTGGCCGCCGATCATCAGCCTCAACGAAGCGGCGGGATACTATTTCAAGTCCGGCAGCGCGGAGCTTCGACCCGACTTCGTCGACAAGTTGAATGGCGAACTCTCTGAGGAAATCTCGGTAAACCTTCAGACCTACGGTGCCGATATCGTTGAGGTGATCGGACACACGGACGAGCAGAAGGTTTCCCGACCTACGTCCAATATGGACAAGACGTTGATCGACGTCGTGACAACGAGGAAGGGCGTAGGTTCGCTGGAGCCGGCAGACAATGCTGGCCTCGGCCTGGCCCGTGCGGTCTCGGTGGCGAATGTCCTTCGTGCCAACCAGGCGCTATCAGGGATTACCGTCCTGCCGCTTTCCGCCGCGCAGCTCATCATGCCGGGCGACACGCTTACGGTCGGCCAGGACGGCGACGTCGAGAATCGTCGCCGAATCGAGATCCGGATACGGCGCAGGGAGATGCCTCTAGAGTAAAAGCGGCCTTTTTGGGAGAATTACGGAGTCGAACCAGCAAGCTATGGCCACACAATCGATGGCAGTACTGGCAGGACCATTTTGACACGATCGGAAGCCCAGCTGCACGGGCATATAAGCTTTTGCACAAACTCGATCTTGGTCCGAACCTCTCGGAAGAAGGCTCGCAGCCCCACCTGATTTTCTATGAGGGTGCCTTTACGAGTGACAGCAGCCGTTGGGTTACTGCGGGCAACCAGCTTGCCCCGTCCCTTCTTCAGGCTCGTTGCATAGACTTGAACCTCCCCAATCGCAATAACGACGGGGATAGCCAACTGGTGCGCACCACGGGTTCGCTATCCTGCGCAACCTGTTCGATCGTGGGCGAGACTGCCCCTACTCCCATAAGGGTCCGATTCATCGCTGATAAGGCAACGGGGCGCGCCTGACGCCTTAACAATTGAGGTTTCTCAAATGGCTGAACTGCCAAAATGCTACCAGACCCGACGCCCGGGATTGGCGAGCTTCTGACATTGTGCCACTGCAGATTTGTGCCGAGAGTGGGTCGCCCAAGGCGAGCCACCTGTTCATGGCCCAGTGGTTGCACTCCGAAAATAGGATTTCATCAGGCAAGCAGCCGCCATCCATATGCCCGCTTCGGGGCCGAAGAACGAACCCGCTGCGCGGGAGGGCGTCTGCGGTTGAGGTAGAGGGCACAGGCTGGAGGTTGCGCCTGGATTGAACGTCGTCCGGCAAGGGCAGAGCATGACGAGCTTCTTCAAAATGGAGCCTGACCATGCAGCACCCCCCATCTCGACACGCCAGTCAGCCCGCTACGCCAGCGGTTGATCGACGACATGAACATGCGGCGTTTCTCACGCGAAACGCAGCGCAACTATCTCCGCGACATCGGACGCCTGGCGACCTTTCTCGGGCGGTCACCAGCCACGGCGACCGCCGACGACCTGCGCCGGTTCCAGATCCAGCAGCAGGAGGATGGCATTCCCGTTCCGACGATGAACAGCATCGTATCAGCGCTACGCCTCTTATTCACCCAGACCCTCGGCCGCCCGGAGCCCTTGCCAGCGATCGTGCAATGTCGACAATATCGTCGCGGCCAGCGGTTGGGTCTTCTCTGTTCCAGGCAATGCCAAGCCCGATCCTAAAGTCGATCCCGCTTACCTTCTTCAGCTCAAAGCCGCGATTGGGAAGATCAAGCGTCCATTCCGGGGCAAAGCCGATGCCAAGCCCGGCAGAGACCAGCGACACCAGCGCATAGGTGTCATCGCAGCTGAAGGCAATGTTGGCGGTGAGGTCGTATTCGGCGAACTTCTCATTGAA
>NZ_JBFTQH010000073.1:0-10339 GCF_056398905.1 Rhizobium sp. 01T417
CGGGGTGGAGCAGCCCGGTAGCTCGTCAGGCTCATAACCTGAAGGCCGCAGGTTCAAATCCTGCCCCCGCAACCAACAAAACCTGAATATTTGCCAGTCAAGTCGCCTCACAGAAAGCTCCTCCGCATAGGCGTCGAGGAGCTTTTTTTTTTGGACTCCGTGTCGATTTCTCAAGCCGCCAGGTTCGCCCAAATTCGCATGTGTTTCAGCAGCGACACAACGCCCAGCCGAAGCCCAACACGAAGCTTTGCCGCTGACTGCGGAGTCGGAATACAAGTTCCACCTTCGATCGAGGATTAGAGTTCGCCTCAACAGTAACCGTCAGGCTGGGGCAAGATTGCACCGCGATAAGTCATGCCGATTAAGTGTGAGGGTCTTGCTGGCATGATCAAGGTGGCTTTATGCGGCGTAGGTTACTGGGGGCGCAACCTGCTACGTGTCCTTTCCAGCAATCCTGGGATTCAGTTAGCCGCAATTGTTGACACGCGGCTGGAGGTTCGAGAACGACTGGCGCAATCGTTCCCGAGCGCCGCGATTTACGAAGACGCTTCGTCTGTCATTCTCGATCCAAATATTGATGCAATGGTCATCGCAACGCCGGTGTCCTCGCACTACTCGCTTGCTAAGGCCGGTTTGGACGCCGGCAAGCATGTGATGATCGAGAAGCCCATGTGCGGTTCAAGTGAAGAGGCGGAGGACCTGGTCGCGCGGGCCAAAGCCTATGGCTTAACTCTGATGGTTGATCACACCTTCCTCTTCCATCCTGCCGTTCGAAAGCTCCGAGATCTCGTTGCAAGCGGCACGCTCGGGCATATTTCCTATTTTGACTCCCAGCGCGTCAATTTGGGCCTTTTTCAACCGGACGTAAATGTGCTCTGGGATCTCGCTCCTCACGACCTATCGATCCTGGACTATCTGTTTGCGGCAGAGCCGGTTTCAGTGGAGGCCAGCGGGTATTGTCACGTCAACGACAAATCGCCCGATATCGCCTACATCACCTTGCATTACGAGAACTCTATGGTCGCGCACCTCAATCTGAGTTGGATGTCGCCGGTAAAAATGCGGCGGATTGCTCTTGGGGGCAGCAAGCAAATGGCTGTCTGGGATGATTTGAACCGCGATGAGCCGGTCAAGATCTATGATTCCGGCATCACTATCCATTCCAATCAGGATCGCGAGATCAATCTTCCGAATTACAGAATCGGCGCGGTGACGTCCCCGCGCATTTCCGGCCCCGAGCCGCTTACAGAAGTGGTTGAACACCTCCGTCGCTCCATCCTCGGGCAGGAGCGTTGCCAAACTGATGGTGATTTCGGACTGAGGATTGTCAGAACGCTGGAGCGGGCGCAGTCGGCACTGGAGCGCAGCTTGCAGCAGGTCGCATGCAGTAAGCGCAACACATTCAATATCATCGCGGCAGAGTGAGACGATGGAACAAAAGGTTAAACAATCGAACGCCTCAGATTTCCTAAGAGGGAAGCGCATTTTAGTAACCGGAGGCGCCGGCTTCATCGGCTCGCACATTGTCGATCAACTCATGGGCTACGAGGTTCAGGCCGTTCTGGCTGTCGATAATATGGTGCGTGGGAGGTCTGAGAATCTCTCTTCCGTTGCCGCCGACCCGCGCTTGCGGCTTGTAAACGGCGATATTCGTGACAATGCGCTCATGGACGAGCTGGTGCGAGACGCCGATATCGTATTCCATCAGGCCGCTTTGAGGATTACACATTGTGCCGCCGAACCCGCCGAGGCCTTTGAGGTTATGGGCCGCGCCACATTCGATCTTCTGCAGCTCTGCGTGAAACACAAAATTCAGAAGATCATCGCTGCGTCGTCCGCTTCAATCTATGGCTATGCTCCAGAATTTCCGACCACGGAGGCCGCAGCACCCTACGCCGATCGAACATTGTACGGCGGCCTGAAGCTCTTCAACGAAAAGCTGCTCCGATCATTCAACGATATGTACGGTCTTAACTACTGTGCGCTTCGTTACTTCAATGTCTATGGAACGCGCATGGATATCCACGGCCGCTACACGGAAGTCTTGATCCGGTGGATGGAGAGAATTGCTGCCAATCAACCTCCGATCATCTTTGGTGACGGCTTGCAAACCATGGATTTCGTGGAGGTTCGTGACGTCGCGTCTTCGAATATCGCGGCGGCTCTCTCTTCTGCTTCGGACGAAGTCTACAATGTCGCGTCAGGGGCCGAAGTTTCTCTAAAAGAATTGGCGCAGACGCTGCTCAAGATCATGGGACGGGAAAATCTCGGAATCCACCATGAACCTGCTCGCAACGTTAACCCAGTCGAGCGGCGGTTGGCCGATCCGTCAAAGGCGCGGGCGCAACTTGGTTTCCAAGTTTCGATCGGGCTGGAAGATGGATTGCGCGATCTGGTGCGATGGTGGCGGGATGAATGTGTCTCCGTGCTGGAGACGGCCAAGTGATCCCCCTTATGCGCCCAACGGTGGGTCCAGAAGAAGCAGACGCACTCGCTTCCGTCATCGCTTCCGGCTGGTTGACCCAGGGACCACAGGTTCTTGGGTTCGAGACGGAGTTCGCTGCAATGACCGGTGCCTCATATGCATGCGCGGTTTCCAACTGTACGACAGCGCTTCATTTGGCACTGCTGGCTGTCGGTGTTGGACCGGGTGACGAGGTGATCACGGTCAGTCACAGCTTCATTGCGACAGCGAATGCCATCCATATGTGTGGTGCCGAGCCGGTCTTCGCGGACATCGGTGCAGGTAGCTACAACATGGATCCGACCAGTATTGAGGTGCTGATATCGTCGCGGACTAAAGCCGTGTTGTGTGTGGACCAAATTGGTATGCCGTGCGACTTGCAGGCGATTTGCGCGGTCGCTCATGCGTATGGGCTGGCAGTGGTGGAAGACGCCGCCTGCGCCAGCGGATCGATGATCCTGGTCGATGACCAATGGCACCGGATCGGTGGCGTGCTCTCCGACGTGGCATGCTTCTCATTTCATCCCCGCAAGGTTCTTACGACGGGTGAGGGCGGAATGATCACCACGAACAACCCTGAAATAGACGCGAAGTGCCGCCTTCTGAGGCAACATGGAATGTCTGTCTCCGACCTCGCCCGTCATGCATCCAATCGTGTTGTGATCGAGACCTACACCGAGACGGGTTTCAACTACCGCATGACCGACCTTCAGGCTGCGGTTGGACGAGAGCAGCTAAAGCGTCTCGATGGAATTGTTGCCGAAAGGCGGAAATTGGCGAAGCGTTACGGCGAACTCCTGATGCCCGTCAACGGTATAATCGTACCGCAAGAGCCGAACTGGGCGAAATCTAACTGGCAGAGCTATTCAATTGGGTTGCCTGAAGGTGCAGATCGCGAAGAGGTCATGCAGGAGATGCTCGACCGAAAAATAGCGACCCGACGTGCAGTCATGTCCAGCCACCTTGAGGCGCCCTGGCGCGGGGCTCGGCATGCAGGGCTTTCCCGATCCGAACATGTCAGCGCAGCTCATCTCATACTACCACTTTTCTCCGGAATGACGGATGCCGAACAAGTCAGCGTGGTGACTGCCTTGTCAGAGATCCTTGCTGAAAAGGAGCGGCCCAATGCCCATCGCTGACAATGTCGTTTTTGAAGATGACGTACTGGTTTTCCATCCAGATCTCGTCAATTTGTATGGCTGCACAATCGGCCGTGGAACACGGATCGGCACCTTCGTGGAAATCCAATCGGATGTCCATGTCGGTGCAAAATGCAAGATCCAGTCCCATAGCTTCATCTGCTCTGGTGTCATCATTGAGGACGAGGTGTTCGTGGGCCATGGCGTCATGTTCACAAACGATCGTTATCCGGCTGCGACAAACGCTGACGGTGCATTGCAGGGCTCGGAAGATTGGGTCTGCCTTCCCACCCGTATCTGCTCCGGCGCATCGATCGGAAGTAATGCCACGATTCTACCGGACATTGTAATTGGACGAAGGGCTATGGTAGCAGCGGGGGCGGTGGTGACCAAAGACGTTCCCGAATATGCCATCGTCGCGGGCAATCCAGCACGTGTGATAGGGTCTACTCGCGACATGTCGGAGAGTGGGCGATGAGTTCACAGACAACGGTACCTTTCGTCGATCTCTCTATCCAATGGGAGCAGATTCGCCATAATGTCATGCCGGAGATCGAACGGCTGTTCGATGCGAGCGCTTTTTGCCTGGGGCCATGGGTTGACGAATTCGAAAAGGCCATCGCCTCCTATCTTGAAGTCGATCACGCCATTGCCGTCAGCAGTGGCAGTGCTGCCCTGCATCTGGCGGTCATTGCAGCGGGCATAGGCCCGAGAGACAAGGTTCTGGTACCGGCCCATAGCTTTATCGGCACCTTGTGGGGGGTGATCTATCAGGGTGCTGTTCCGGTTTTTTGTGATGTGGAACGTGCTACGGGTACGATCGACTTTGCGGATGCGGAAAGGCGTCTGGATGGCGATGTGAAAGCAGTCATTCCGGTTCATCTTTACGGTCAGCCCGCAAATATGAAGGCAGCGCTGGAGTTTTCCGAGCGTCACGGACTGACAATGATAGAAGATGTGGCCCAAGCAATCGGCGCTCGTTACAACGGTCGACCGCTCGGATCGATGGGGTCAATGGGCTGTTTCAGTTTCTACCCGGGCAAGAATCTCGGTGCAGCGGGTGAAGGCGGCCTCATCGTCACGCAAGACGCCGACATCGCTCAGCGGCTGAGGGCACTGAGAAATCACGGGCAGACGCAGCGTTATCTCCACGAACAGATCGGCTATAACTACCGCATGGATGGCCTGCAAGCGTTGGTCTTGAACAGCAAGCTAAGGCATCTTGATGATTGGACTGATCAGCGGAAGCGGGCCGCAGAACGGTATAGGGAGGGCTTGAAAGGCACGCCCCTTACGCTCCCTGATGTCGTGCATGGCGATCATGTTTACCATCTCTACGTCGTACGCACGGATCGGCGCGACGACCTACGGTCGCACCTTGATTCAAGAAGTATTCAGACCGGATTGCACTACCCCATTCCATTGCATCGGCAGCCTTGCTTGGCGCAAGTCGAAAGCGCCCAAAGTGAATTTCTTGCAACGGAAGAATTTGCCGGCCAGGGGCTGTCTTTGCCCATGTTCGCTGGCATAACCGCGGCGCAGCAGCAACAAGTCGTCGATGCAATTTGCTCATTTTTCGAAAAGGGTGAGAGATGACGGTGGCAACACAGCGCAGACGCGTTCTATGCGTGTTGCCGCAGCTCAATACGACCACAGCTCCAGTTCTCACAAATGTGGTCGACGAGTGGATTTACGCGCTTGCTCACCACTGCGAGGTTAGTGTTGTCGACCGCGATTTCGATTTCAAAGCCGTCTGCGATGAGCTGCAGCCCGATTTCGTCATATTTTCGGCAGTGCATTCCGGCAGACCACTACGGCTTAGCATCACAAACATTCATACCTACCCAGAGATACCGCGGGCGCTGTACTTCAATTGCGATCCACACGACCCGATGCGGCCACTCACGTTGAGCGCTCTCACTGAATACGGCATTGACACGATCTTCTGCTTTGGGCTGGAACATCTGCAGCATATGCCGGAGCTCTCGCAATTTGCCTGTTTCGTCATTCCGAAATTTGTCGATCCCGAGATATTCCATGACTATAACTTGGAAAAGATCATCCCCGTCAACATAATGAGTGGGCATCTATTCCCGAGTTTCTACCCGTGGCGGGCAAAGCTGACCCACGAGATTCAACACTTCTTTCCAACGCTAATTTATACTCATCCGGGCTATAGGCTACAGGACCGCAGGCCATTTGAGGTTCGTGACGCTAGATACGCTCAGCTAATTTCTCAAAGCTACTTTTCGGCTGCCGACACGACGCGACTGGACTACGTCGTTCGCAAGCACCTTGAGATACCAGCTTGCGGTACGGTTCTTCTTGCTCCTGACTCCGATCGTCTGAAAGAATACGGCTTTGTGGACATGCAAAACTGCATCATGGGCAGCGGAAAGGAGCTCTACCAAAAGATCAACGAGGTCAGCAAAGACCTCGATCTTTATTCCGACATCCGTAAAAAGGGTTATGAACTCGTCCACAGCCGCTATACGCGTCAGGCGTGGACTTATATTGCAGATTGGTACGAGTGCCGCCGCGCCGTTCGTTCAGGCGAAGTTGTCAGACAAATCAATTGGTTCGGCAAATTTGAGATCGTTCCAATGCAATCCCCTTCCGTAGTTTTCGTGAACGCGGCCGTTCCGGACAGCCCGATGTCCGCAGTGCTTCGTTCGGCCAGATCGGCAATTCTGGAGGGAGGAGATTTCAAGGAGGTCGCGCAGACCCTGAGAGAGCTAAGTACTTGGATTAGCCATATCGCCGAGCCATGGGTTCTGCTCGGCATTATCTCGCTGCTCGAGGGAGATGCAGGAGAGGCCGCCATTCTACTTAGTCGTCGTAGCAATCTCCAGGGCACATCGTCGCCGGCCTTGGCGCAGATGGATCCGGTCGAGATCGCTTGGCTTCTCCTCCTGAGTGATATCATTGGCGACAAGGATTTGAGGGTTTTCCTGCTTGAACAAGCCAAGACCGTCCCTCACGTTTCCATTAGGCGAACCAAATGGTTGATCGAAACAAACGAGCTTGCGGATCCATCCAACGACGACTCGTTTGACGGACCGTTGCCTGGGGACTGCCTCTCGACTGCTTGGATTGGAAATGAGGACTTTGATAGTTGGCTTGATTTAATGGCGCGATTGTTCCGCGCAAATAGTCGCCACGATCGCGCACTCGATATCGAAGGTCTTCTTGCCATGCGTGTGAAATCTGTGGGGCGGACGACTACCGAAGCTGCAACGGTCTAGTCTTGGGCAAGAGCGATAGGTGGTGGAATATCACACGTGCGAGGCTACCGCGTCTTTGGCCCATTGTGGTGAGTTTATCTCAACGGTCAAAGTAGATAGAGCAAGTTCACTCATGATTGAAACATTGAGAGCACTTCAAAAAACGCTGCAACTCAAGAAGCTCGCGCAATTCCAGCGGCGCGTGTCCTTCGGCGATTTGATAACTGATCGTTGGGAAAATGCGCGTGAATATGGATTTGGTGAGGGTACATCCTGTTATGACAGTGCCCTCGTTATGGGAGAGGTCCGTGTCGGTTGCCATACCTGGATTGGTCCTGGAACGGTATTGGATGGGACTGGCGGGCTTTCGATCGGTGACCACTGCTCAATCTCCACTGGTGTTCAGATCTATTCACATGACACTGTGCAAAGAAGCTTAACACTGGGAAAAGCGCCGATCGAATATTCTCCAACCAAGATTGGCAGCGGCGTCTACATCGGTCCCAACAGCGTTATTTCTCGTGGCGTGACGATTGGAGATGGTGCGGTGGTTGGCGCGATGTCTTTTGTTAATCACGATGTTCCAGCTGGAAGTAAAGTCTGGGGCTGTCCTGCTAGAATCCAGACGTAGTATTGGCGTTGGACTTTGATCTGAACCCCGTGATGCAGCCACCGGCCCGCGCTAGCCTTTTGACACGCTGAGCGGCAAACACCTCGTCCCTAAACTATTTGGCGGTCGGCCGTATCAATGCATGGGATGATGGAGAGCCGTTTGTGTCATCGCTGATACTGTCGTCAAGCAACCGAAGAAAGAGAAATCGAACTGGCTACAGGTGCCGGACCGCTGCTTCTATATTTGCTCACTCGTCTGCATCGCCCAAAGAAAAAGTGCTCGACGTCCGCGGTGACCGCGCTTGGCGCAAAGCTGAAATTGTTGCCGCGAGGGTCGGCTTGAGGCCGAGACTTTACAAGTCTCCGTCCCATCAGGCCCTGCAACCGATACCTTCCCAGATACCCGAAACAATCGCAGCCAGATATCCCCGGCGGGCCAGAACCTCCGCGGCGACGGCCTTGCTAGAGCAGGGGCAAAGCGAGTCGTAAAAGGCAATCTGCGCTTCCGAAAAGTCGATGCCGCCTCCATGGGACTTTCCCTTCTCTCCCTTGCAGGAACCAGAAGTCGAAAATTCCCGCTCCGACGGCTCAGCATGACAGGTTTCGTCAGAATCGAAAATCGATTCCGATTTTAGAGGCCTTGCTCCGGGCATTTCACCCGCCCGAGTTGCCAGAGCTATTGACCAGCACGCGAGAAAAAGTATTCCTTTTGTCGACAAGAGGATACCGGCATGACTGATACCGACACGAAGTCCACTCCCGAACGCAAGCGAGGCTCCGGCGTCAAGATGGTTTACGACCTCTTGCGCGATGAGATCTTGGACCTGGTTTTACCGCCCGGCAGTCCGATCGATGAGGTGCAACTGGCCGAGCGTTTCAAGATGTCGCGCACGCCGATCCGCGAGGCGCTGGTGAGGTTGGCCGGCGAGGGCCTGATCGATACGCTGCCCAATCGCTCGACCATGGTATCGAATATCGATTTCCTCAATATGCATACCTTCTTCGATGCGCTGGTGCTGATGTATCGCGTGACCACCCGTCTGGCCGCCCAGTATCATCGCCTCGATGATCTGCAGGTGATCCGCGCGCATCAGGCCGACTTCGCCGCGGCGGTCGCGGCCCAGGACGCCCTGGCGATGATTGCCACCAACGCTGCCTTCCATTCAGCCATCGCAGAGGCAGGCCGCAACGCCTACTTCTCCGGTCTCTTCAATCGTCTCCTCGATGAGGGGCGACGCATCTTGCGGCTCTATTACCAGTCCTATGAAGACCGCTTGCCGCAACGTTTCGTCGACGAGCACGAAGACATTATCGCTGTCATCGCCGCGCGCGACAGCGAGGCCGCCGACCGCTTGGCGACGATCCATGCCGAGCAGATCGTGCAGCAAATACAGAAGCTTTTCGCGCGCGGCGGAAATCTGGATATCGCCCTCTGATCTGCTGCATAATTTTTGTCGACAAATAATATGCAAGTGATATAACCGCCGTCGAAGACACGGGGACCGGTGCCGGTGGAGGCGCGCGGCGATCCCTGCCCGTCCCGCCAGGCAATAGGAGTTTCGCAATGAAGGCCAAGATTTTCTCCGGTGTAATTCCGGCCCTGATGACCCCCTGCAAGGAAGACCGTACCCCCGACTACGACGCACTCGTCCGCAAGGGCCTGGAGTTGATCGCGCAGGGCATGTCGGCTGTCGTCTATTGCGGTTCCATGGGGGATTGGCCACTGCTGAGCGATGCACAGCGCATGGAAGGCGTGGAGCGTCTCGTGAAGGCTGGCATTCCGGTCATCGTAGGCACCGGCGCCGTCAACAGCGCCTCGGCTGTCGCGCATGCGGCCCATGCCCAGAAGGTCGGGGCACAGGGTCTGATGGTCATCCCGCGCGTCCTGTCGCGTGGTTCGGTAATCGCGGCCCAGAAGGCGCACTTCAAGGCAATCCTCTCGGCTGCCCCCGATCTTCCTGCTGTCATCTACAACAGCCCTTACTACGGCTTCGCCACGCGCGCGGACCTGTTCCTCGCGCTGCGAGCCGAGCATCCGAACCTCGTCGGCTTCAAGGAATTCGGTGGCGCTGCAGACATGCGCTACGCAGCAGAGAATATCACCAGCCGCGATGATGGCGTTTCGCTGATGATCGGCGTCGACACGGCCGTCTTCCATGGCTTCGTCAATTGCGGTGCGACCGGAGCGATCACTGGCATCGGCAACGTGCTGCCGAAGGAAGTGCTGCACCTCTGCAACCTCGCCCAGGCCGCTGCTGCCGGCGACGCAGATGCCCGCCAGCGCGCGCTGGAGCTCGAGCAGGCACTGGCCGTCCTCTCGTCGTTCGACGAAGGCCCGGACCTCGTGCTGTTCTTCAAGCACATGATGGTATTGAAGGGCGACAAGGAATACACCCTCCATTTCTACGAAACCGACGCCCTGACCGATAGCCAGCGCGGTTACGTCGAAACTCAGTTCAAGCTCTTCAACACCTGGTACGCCGAATGGAGCAAGCTCCCGGGTGCCGTTGAGAAATACAAGGCCTGATTTTCAAAGGCTCTCAAATCGAAAGGCCCTCCGATTGGAGGGCCTCAGACTGCTGACAAACCCGTCGATATTTTCGGCGGGTTTGTTTTTTGGACGTTGGTTGTTTTAGTTGGGTTCTGAGGCGGGGCGAAGTTGGCGGCCTCTGGCCCTCATGCGATGGCTGGTCTGGGTGGCTTGGTGAGCGCCATGGCGATCTTCTTGATGTTTTGGGCGGCTGCAGCCAGCAGGCACTGGCATGCGACGCGGGTGAGACTTCGAAAGCGGGCATAGCGATGCCCGTGAAGCTGCTTGGCATCGGCAAACGAGCGCTCGACCGTCTCCTTGCGGCGCTTATAGATTGCCTTGCCCCAAGGGGTCAGGCGATGGGCGTCGG
>NZ_JBFTQH010000074.1:0-9600 GCF_056398905.1 Rhizobium sp. 01T417
GCATTTTCGGCATCCACGGAAGGAATGGCATTCAATATGAGGCGCGTTATTGCCAAGGACTACTCGACGATGTCGTCGACGCTGATCGCGCTGTTGGCCACCGAGTTCTACCGGGTGGCGGCCGATTCGATATCGGATCAGGAGCTCTCYTATGCGATGGTGCTTGTCGGGCTTTTCGTTGCGGTGATTGTCCTTACTGGTCTGGTGAGCTCGATGAAGAAAATGGGTGTCTTTGACGAACTGAAAGCCGCRCGCTGAAATCTGACCTGCGTGGTCTTCGGGCCGAGCTTCAGGGCTTTTTAAAGTGCTGGAGTTCGGCTTTCAGACTCTGCGTCGTTATCGGTTCGGTAGAACATCCGCGGAGCGCGCGATCTTGAAGAAAGCATTGACCAGCTTGGCCCCGGTCCGCTCCTTCAGGCAGATCAATGCTTCATCCATCAGCATATCCGCCCCCACGATTTCCAACGGAACGAGCCGTCCGTCCCTACCAAACTCAGCTTGGGAAACGAATCCCACGCAACCGCCCGCCGCAACAATTTCGCGCACCGCTTCGCGTCCTTCGGCCTCGATAGTGGGCACCAAGGTGATCCCCGCGGCAGACGCGCTGTCCTCCAACTTTTGTCGGGTTTTCGATCCCCGTTCACGCATCACCAAGGCGTGGTTTTGAAGTTCGGGCAGGGTCACCTTTCCTTTGGTAGCAAGCGGGTGGCCGGCGGAGACAAACGCCACGATTGGTGTCGAATTCAACTGAACGATATCGAAGTCTCGGCTTTGGGGGATTTCACCGAGGACCCCAATGTCCGCGTCATACGAGAAGAGACTGGAAACGACCGTTTCGGTATTGCCCGTTCTGACCGATATCTGCACAGTCGGGAACCTCTCACGAAACACAGCGAGTATCGGGAGCAGGTGATGGGCAGCGTCCGCAACGATCCGAAGTGTTCCTGACCTCAACGCTCGAGATTCCGACAACAGATCCAGTGCCTGTTGCTCGGTGTCGAACATGCGTTTGGTGATTTCGAGAAGATCACGTCCGGCCTGTGTCAGGATTACCTGCTTCTTGTTTCGCATGAAAAGGAGGACATCATATTCCTCCTCCAGCTTGCGGACCTGGTCGGAAATGGCCGGCTGCGTGAGGAACAGGGCTTCCGCAGCGCGAGAAAAACCGCCGCATGTCGCTACGTAGTGGAAGGCACGGAGTTGGACGTATCGCACGCTTTAGCTCCCCAATTTCTCCACCGAAGTTATCATAGGTAGAATCGATATATCAATACGAAATAACGATTTTACATATAGATTGCCTACTCCCATTCTCCTGGTCACACCAACCGCGTGGGAGAGAATGATGTCAGCTGCAGCCACCGCCTCGATCAAAAAGGTATTCGAAACACCCAGACTGGGGGAGCCCTATCTCCTTACGCCCGGGCCGCTTACCACGGCATACGAGGTCAAGGCCGCGATGCTCCGCGACTGGGGTTCGTGGGATGCTGACTTCCGGGGTATGACGGCATCGCTGAGAAACAGCCTGCTTGCGATCGCGGGAGACAACGGTGAATTGGACTGCGTTCCGATGCAGGGGAGCGGATCGTTTTCCGTTGAAGCCATGCTTGGTAGCTTCATTCCGAAGGACGGAAAGACTCTGGTCCTGATGAACGGTGCCTATGGAAAACGGATATCCCAGACCCTCTCGTACCTGGGGCGGGAGCAGGTCACCATCGACAAGGGCGATTACATGCCTCCGAGGGGTTCCGAGGTTGCTTCAGCACTCGACGCAGACCCCGCGATTTCCCACGTGGTCGTCGTCCATTGTGAGACAAGTTCCGGCATTCTCAACCCTCTCAAGGAGATATCGGACGCCGTCTACTCTCGTGGACGCAAGCTTTTGGTTGACTCCATGAGCGCGTTCGGCGCGGTTCCAGCCAGTCTCGCCGATTTTCGCTATGAAGCGATCGTCTCGTCTGCCAACAAGTGCATCGAAGGCGTTCCAGGCTTTGGCTTTGTCATCGCACGCAAAAGCGAGCTCGAAGCTGCAAAGGGCAGAAGTCACTCGCTGAGCCTCGATGTCCACGCCCAATGGGAATATATGAACAAGACTGGCCAATGGCGGTTTACGCCTCCAACCCATGTGGTGGCGGCGTTCCTTGAGGCGTTGAGGTTACACGAGGAAGAGGGAGGCGTCCCGGCAAGGGGGGCGCGGTACGCAAACAATCGGAACGTCATGGTTTCCGGCATGCGGAAGCTGGGCTTCGAGACCCTGCTTGCCGATGACTGGCTCTCGCCCATCATTGTCACGTTCTTCAGCCCGGCACACGCAAACTTCCAATTCGAGCGCTTCTACGACCTGATGAAGGCCAAGGGCTTCATCATCTATCCCGGCAAGCTCACCTTGGTCGACAGTTTCCGCATCGGCTGCATTGGTCGTATGGACGAGCATGTCATGCGCCGCGTGGTCGAGGCTGCTGAGGCGTCACTGGCCGAAATGGGCGTCGATACCGCTGCTCCGCCGTCGGCTGCGCTTGCTGAGCGCGCCCGCCTTGCCGCCTAATCTCAAATTTCGGAGCCGAACGATGAACCAGATTTCGAAAATGACCGTTGCCGTCAACCGCCGTTCCTATCCGTGGCCGAACACTCCGGCCATCGCCATATGCCTGGACGGCTGCGAACCCGCCTACCTTGACGAGGCGATCGCAGCCGGTCTCATGCCGACACTGAAACGGATCAAGGAAACGGGGACCGAACGCACGGCGCTTAGCGTCATCCCAAGCTTTACCAACCCGAACAACCTTTCGATCGCGACCGGTCGCCCACCTGCCGTACATGGTATCTGCGGCAACTACCTCTACGAGCCCCAAACCGGGACGGAGGTGATGATGAACGATCCTCGGTTCCTTCGTGCGCCGACGATCTTCAAGGCGTTCTACGATGCCGGCGCGAAGGTTGCTGTCGTGACCGCGAAAGACAAGCTGCGGGCCCTTCTTGGTAAGGGCCTGGCGTTTGACGACGGTAGGGCCGTCTGCTTCTCCTCCGAGAAGTCCGACAAGTCCACGAAGGCTGACAACGGCATCGAGAATGCTTCGGCCTGGCTTGGACGCGAGGTTCCGGAGGTCTACTCGGCCGACCTCTCCGAGTTCGTTTTTGCTGCAGGGGTTAAGCTCTTGCGAGAGTTCCGTCCCGATATCATGTATCTGACGACGACCGACTACGTGCAGCATAAATACGCGCCGGGTGTTCCAGAAGCGAATTCCTTCTATGAAATGTTCGACCGGTATCTCGCTGAGCTTGATGCGCTGGGGGCCGCCATCGTCGTTACTGCTGATCACGGAATGAAGCCCAAGCACAAGGCAGACGGCTCACCTGACGTGGTCTATCTTCAAGACCTGTTCGATGAATGGCTCGGAAAAGATGCCGCGCGTGTCATTCTGCCCATCACTGATCCATACGTCGTTCATCACGGTGCCTTGGGTTCGTTCGCGACCGCGTACCTGCCCGAAAGTGCCGACCGCGAAGAGATGATCGATCGCCTGTCGAAAATTTCCGGCGTCGATGTGGTCCTTTCCCGCCCTGAGGCCTGTGTACGGTTCGAACTCCCAGATGACCGCATTGGCGACCTCGTCATTATCTCGTCCGAGAACAAGACTCTTGGGACCAGCGAGCATCGTCATGACCTTGCTGCCCTGAACGAGCCGCTCCGCTCACACGGCGGCCTGACCGAGCAACGGGTCCCTTTCATCGTCAACCGTAAGGTACCCGAGTTGTTGGGCGCGGGAGCGCTCAGGAATTTCGACGCTTTCTACTACGCAGTCGTCGCTGCCGCGCAGCCCAAAGCTTGAGGTGTCGCCATGACCAAACGCGAAACGTCATTTGGCGTCCGCCACATGCCCATGCGTATAGCGGGGGAGCCCGTGGACGCCGAAGGTCTCATCGAGGTGCGCTACCCGTGGAACGACACCGTCATCGGTACGGTGCCGGCCGGCACATCCGCCCATGCGAGGAAAGCCTTTGGCATAGCTGCTTCGTACAAGCCAAAGCTCACACGTTATGAGCGGCAGCGCATTCTGCTTGCCGCGGCCGAGGCTTTGGTGGCGAGGAAGGAGGAAGTCTCCGACATCATCACGCTGGAGCTTGGGATATCCAAGGCCGACTCCCTCTACGAAGTCGGTCGTGCCTACGACGTTCTGACGCTCGCGGGGCAGATGTGCATTCGGGACGACGGAGAGATATTTTCGTGCGATCTCACCCCGCATGGAAAGGCCCGCAAGATATTCACCACCCGAGAGCCACTGCGGGCAATCTCGGCGATCACGCCCTTCAATCACCCGCTCAACATGGTTGCTCACAAGATCGCGCCGGCGATCGCTACCAACAATTGCGTGGTTCTGAAGCCAACCGAGTTGACGCCAATGACGGCTCTCCTCTTCGCGGACATCCTGTACGAATCCGGTCTGCCGCCCGAGATGCTTTCCGTAGTCACCGGATGGCCCCAGGACATCGGCATGGAGATGATCACCAATCCCGATTTTGACCTTATCACCTTCACGGGCAGTGTCCCGGTCGGGAAGCTGATCGCGGCGAACGCTCACTACAAGCGGCAAGTACTCGAACTTGGCGGAAACGATCCGCTGATCATCCTCAACGACCTGTCAGACGACGATCTTGCGAAAGCGGCAGATCTTGCGGTCGCGGGTGCGACGAAGAATTCTGGCCAGCGTTGTACGGCCGTAAAGCGCATTCTCTGCCAGGAATCGGTAGCCGACCGCTTCGTCCCGCTCGTGCTCGAACGCGCGAAGAAACTTCGGTTCGGGGATCCGATGGACCGCGCTATCGACCTCGGGACGGTCGTTCACGAAAAGGCCGCCGCACTCTTCGAGAAGAGGGTAGAGATGGCGGCCGAACAGGGGGCCGACGTGCTTTATAACCCTGGCCGACGAGGTGCTCTGCTGCCGCCGATTGTTGTTGACCGCGTCGACCATTCCTCAGAACTGGTCATGGAGGAGACATTCGCTCCCATCATTCCAATCGTGCGGGTACCTGACGACGACGATGCCGTGATCTCCATCTCAAATTCGACGGCGTTTGGGCTTTCGTCGGGCGTCTGCACCAATGACTTCAGGCGGATGCAGAAGTACATTTCGGGATTAAACGTCGGTACCGTGAACATATGGGAGGTTCCCGGATATCGCATCGAAATGTCACCGTTCGGGGGAATCAAAGATTCCGGCAACGGCTATAAGGAAGGCGTGATAGAAGCGATGAAAAGTTTCACCAACATCAAGACGTTTTCCCTCCCATGGCCCTAGCGGTTCCTTGTCGAAGGGTTAAAGGGCGGCGCGCTTGCGTCGCCCTTCGTCATTTTTAGACCCGCCATTTGCCCTCTTAGCGGCGTCTGCCGATTGAATGTGCGATCGCTGCCTTTGATAAGTTTGGTCTATCGATCCATAAAACGAATAGATTTTACTTATCGTTTATCCCTCAACAAGATGAGCCTCAACATGAGAGGGGACTAACCCTTCCGTAGGTATACGCACCGGGAACAGCAACGCATCAACGACAGGAGAAATCCAAATGAAAGCCAGCTTAACGCTAACCGCCGCATGCATCGTAGCAGCGGCATTCTCTACAAGTGTACAGGCCGGAGAGGTCGTCACGATCTATAGTGTCGACGGGCTTCACGATGGGACCCCTAGCTGGCTCGGAAATCAGTTTGAAGCGTTCACCAGGGCCACGGGAATCGAAGTTCAGTACGTTGAGGCAGGCTCTAGCGGCGTTGTGGATCGCGTTGCCAAGGAGAAGTCGAATACCCAGGCCGACGTACTGATGACTTATCCTCCGTTCATCCAAAAAGCAGCTGCCGACGGCCTGCTTGAGCCATATGTCCCGAAAGACGCGGACAAGCTTGGAATCCACGACAAAGACCCGAACGGCATGTTCGTGGCGGTCGTGAACAACTACCCGAACTTCATCTACAATTCTGACGTGCTGAAATCGCCGCCGGCCACCTACGAAGACCTGCTCGACCCGAAGTTCAAACGGAAGATCCAATATTCCACACCGGGCCAAGCTGGCGATGGTACGGCCTTCATGCTTCAAACGTTCAAGACGTTCGGGGGCAAGGACGCGGCATTCGACTATCTGCAGAAGCTGCAGGTGAACAACCTTGGACCTTCGGCATCAACGGGCAAGCTCACGGCTCTTGTCAACAAGGGCGAGCTCTATGTCGCGAACGGCGACATGCAAATGAACCTGGCCCAATCAGCCGAAAATCCAAACATCAAGATTTTCCTTCCGGCCGGCCCGGACGGCAAGAAGAGCGTGTTTCCGATCCCTTATTTCATCGGCCTCGTGAAGGGCGGCCCCGAGCAGGAGAATGGCAAGAAACTCATTGATTTCCTGCTCAGCGAGGCTGCACAGAAGGAAGTCTCCACAGTCGCAATGGGCCTTCCAGTGCGCAACGACGTGAAGCCGGACGACGAGAACTACAAGAAGCTCCACGCGATGCTGGACGGCGTGGAAATATGGTCTCCTGACTGGGGCAGCGTCCTGGCCGACCTCAAGGGTGACGTTGCCCGCTACAAAGACGTGACGGTGGGCGAATAAATGGCTAGGGCGACGGCACTTTACCAAACCGAATACGCGACGGTTTCAGGGGCCGTCGCTTCCCAGTCAGGCGGAACGATCGGATTCGACAACGTCTCGGTAGCATATGGCAGCACCGTCGTGCTGGACTCGCTTTCGCTGACTGTGAGGTCAGGCGAAATCGTATCGCTGATCGGACCATCCGGTTCCGGCAAAACGACAGCTTTGCGGGCCGTTGCCGGATTTGTCCGGCCGTCTTCCGGGAAGATATCGATTGGCGCGCGGGATGTAACGAACCTCGCGCCCTATGACCGCAACATCGGGATGGTCGTCCAGAACTATGCGCTTTTCCCGCATATGCGTGTGGATGAAAACGTGGCCTTTGGCCTGCGGGCCAAAGGTGTTCCGGAGGAAATAGTAAAGGCCAGGGTGCCGGAATGCCTCGCCATGGTCGGTATGGGCGCATACTCCCGGCGATATCCGCGCGAGCTTTCCGGTGGCCAGCAGCAACGTGTCGCGATCGCGCGTGCAATTGCTCCTAAGCCGCAAGTACTGCTCCTCGACGAGCCGTTGTCGGCGCTGGATGCGCAAATCAGGCGATCCATGCTTGATGAACTTGCCAAATTGCATCGTGATCTGCCGTCTCTGACGGTGCTCTATGTGACCCACGACCAGTCTGAAGCACTGACGCTTGCCAACCACATTGGCATTATGAGGGACGGGAAGTTGCGTGCATTCGGTGATGCCCGTTCGCTATTTCGGTATCCGCCGAACAGGTTCGCTGCCGAGTTTCTCGGCCGCGCGAATCTCGTGCCGGTGAGTACCCAGCATCTCTCGGCCGACGGAATGGCGAGCGTCCGCTACAGGGGAACGCCCTTGCTTGCCAACAATCAGCACGGCATACCCGGCGGTGCCGACTGCCTTCTGTGCATAAGACCGCATGACTTCAAGCTGGAGAAGACGGCAAGAACAACAAACACGATGTCGGGGAGGGTGGTCAGCGTACAATGGCAAGGTGATGTCCACAATATTGCGATCGATGTTGACGGTGTGGAGGTACGAGTTTCGTCCGCGCCCATCAAGGAGCCTCCGATCACTGGCGACCGGATCGATGTCCATTTCGATCCAGCCGATGTAACGCTTGTTCCCGAGGATGGCCGCCATGGCTGATATCGCAGTCCCTTTGGCACCTGACCGGAGAACCGGATTGCCCTCGTTCTGGACAATCCCGCCCCTTGTCGTCTTGGTTGCCTTGTTTTTTTATCCACTGGCACTGATTGTTAGGCAGGCACTGGGCGACGAAGGAACGATAACCCTTCAATACTTCGCCGAAGTGGTTGTATCTCGCGAGTTTCATCGGGGCGTATACAACACGATCATCATCGCAGTGGGATCGACTGCAGGATGTCTTGTGTTAGGGTTTGCGCTTTCGATCACGATCGCTTTCGTACCGTTCCCCGGATCGCGCTTTGCAGGACGGCTGATAGACACCTTCATCGCCTTGCCGACGTTTCTGGTCACGCTCGCATTCACCTTCATCTATGGGTCCGCGGGAATCGTAAACGAGTCGCTGATGTCCCTTTTCGGAGCCGATCTGCCGCCGGTGGATTTCCTCTATTCGAAATGGGGTGTGATGCTCGCGGAGGTAACCGTTTACACACCCTTCGTCATGCGACCCCTTTTGGCTGCATTTTCGCTTATCGAGCAATCCCAAATCGAAGTCGCCAGCAGTCTCGGAGCCCGTCCTGCCCGTATCGTTCGGCAGGTCATCCTTCCGGCCGCATTGCCGGCGTTGGTCGCCGGCGGGAGCCTTTGCCTGCTACTAACGGTGAATGAGTTCGGGATCGTTCTGTTCATCGGGGCGAGAGACGTTATCACGCTTCCAATGCTGGTTTATGGCAAGGCGATACAGGAATTCGACTACGTGACGGCCTGTGTGATCGCCGTCGTCAATGTCGTTCTATCACTCGGCCTATACGGCTTCTACCGATGGGTTGTCGCATATTTTGGAGGAGCTGGCCGTGCTGGTGTGGTCTAAATCAGGGCGAGTTGCGTTATGGGCCGCCATCGTTCCGCTTTTCCTGCTCGTCTACGGTGTTCCCGTTGCCGTGTTGCTCCTGGCCAGCCTCACAGGCCAATGGAACGGCGCGTTACCCAGTAGTCTCAGCCTCGCTCATTTCCAGAATGCGATGAAAGGCGACGCCTTCGAGAGTCTGATCGTGAGCGTCCTGACCGGGGCGTTGGCCAGTGCCCTGGCTCTCGTCTGTGGCACCTGGGCTGCCATCGCCCTGAGGACCGTGAGACTGCTGCCTCGACAGATCATGAGCGTGCTCTTCTTCATTCCGAGCGCTGTTCCATCGGTTTCAGTCGGATTGGGCCTCCTCGTGGCCTTCAGCCATCCGCCGTTTCTTCTCAATGGAACCCGGTTCATTGTTCTGGCGGCGCATTTCGTGCTGATTTCGGCATTCACATATGGAAATGTGTCCGCGGGCCTCTCGCGGATTCCCGCGGATTGCGAGAAGGTCGCGGAAAGCCTCGGAGCCAGGCCTTTCTATCGCCTCCGCAGAGTGACATTGCCGCTGCTCGCGCCTTACCTGATCGCCGCCTTCTCTCTGAGTTTTGCACTTTCCATGGGCGAACTGGGAGCGACCATCATGGTCTACCCACCGGGATGGGTGACCTTGCCCGTGGACATCTTCGCGCTATCCGATCGTGGGGCGATTTTTGATGCCGCTGCGCTGACCGTTGTCCTTGGCTTCGTAACGCTGTTGATCCTACTTCTGCTGTCGCGCCTCTCGAACCGGGCGATGGCGCGCTAGCCGCGGCGGGGGCCTCCGATGGAATCGACGATCGTCATGATCAACCTGTTCGGCGCGGTAGCGCTGCTGCTGTTCGGCCTGGCCCAGGTGAAGGACGGCGTGTCGCGTGCGTTTGGGGCGCGGTTGCGCACCGGCCTTGCCACCGGCACGCGCAGCGGCCTGCGCTCGTTCGTCTCGGGCTTCTTTGCGACGATTGCGCTGCAGAGTT
>NZ_JBFTQH010000075.1:0-8359 GCF_056398905.1 Rhizobium sp. 01T417
AAAGCAAAACCCCCAGCCTTTATGGGGCTGGGGGTTCTGGGTATAAGAGCCTGGCGATGACCTACTTTCACACGGGTAGTCCGCACTATCATCGGCGCAAAGTCGTTTCACGGTCCTGTTCGGGATGGGAAGGGGTGGTTCCGACTCGCTATGGTCACCAGGCATGAGGGGTTGCCGCGCTGACGCATGTCAGCACGGCGAATCTGGGAGTAGTAAAGATTGGTTGTGTTTGTACCATCGTGGCACAAGGCGGCGAACCGCTACACCAGGTRAGACACACTGGTTATAGGATCAAGCCTTACGGGCAATTAGTACTGGTTAGCTTAACGCATTACTGCGCTTCCACACCCAGCCTATCAACGTCCTGGTCTCGAACGACCCTTCAAGGAGGTCAAGCCTCCAGGGAATCCTCATCTTCAGGCGAGTTTCCCGCTTAGATGCTTTCAGCGGTTATCTCTTCCGTACATAGCTACCCTGCGATGCCTCTGGCGAGACAACAGGTACACCAGCGGTACGTCCACTCCGGTCCTCTCGTACTAGGAGCAGCCCCCGTCAAGATTCCAACGCCCACGGCAGATAGGGACCAAACTGTCTCACGACGTTTTAAACCCAGCTCACGTACCTCTTTAAATGGCGAACAGCCATACCCTTGGGACCGGCTACAGCCCCAGGATGAGATGAGCCGACATCGAGGTGCCAAACACCGCCGTCGATATGAACTCTTGGGCGGTATCAGCCTGTTATCCCCAGAGTACCTTTTATCCGTTGAGCGATGGCCCTTCCATTCAGAACCACCGGATCACTATGTCCTGCTTTCGCACCTGCTCGACTTGTCAGTCTCGCAGTTAAGCACGCTTTTGCCATTGCACTTTAGGTACGATGTCCGACCGTACCAAGCGTACCTTCGAACTCCTCCGTTACACTTTGGGAGGAGACCGCCCCAGTCAAACTGCCTACCATGCACTGTCCCCGACCCGGATTCACGGGCCAAGGTTAGAACCTCAAACAAACCAGGGTGGTATTTCAAGGACGGCTCCACGTGAACTAGCGTCCACGCTTCAAAGCCTCCCACCTATCCTACACAGATCGGTTCAAAGTCCAATGCAAAGCTACAGTAAAGGTTCATGGGGTCTTTCCGTCTAGCCGCGGGGAGATTGCATCATCACAAACACTTCAACTTCGCTGAGTCTCGGGAGGAGACAGYSTGGCCATCRTTACGCCATTCGTGCAGGTCGGAACTTACCCGACAAGGAATTTCGCTACCTTAGGACCGTTATAGTTACGGCCGCCGTTTACCGGGRCTTCRATCAAGAGCTTGCACCCCATCAWTTAAYCTTCCGGCACCGGGCAGGCGTCACACCSTATACGTCCACTTTCGTGTTTGCAGAGTGCTGTGTTTTTATTAAACAGTCGCAGCCACCATTTTATTGCAACCCCTTCACCCTCCTGGCGCAGGCCAGTCAAGCTACAAGGGCGTACCTTATCCCGAAGTTACGGTACCAATTTGCCGAGTTCCTTCTCCCGAGTTCTCTCAAGCGCCTTAGAATACTCATCTCGCCCACCTGTGTCGGTTTGCGGTACGGTCTCGTATGACTGAAGCTTAGAGGCTTTTCTTGGAACCACTTCCAATTGCTTCGCGGCTCAAGGCCGCTCGCCCCACATCCTTGAATTMCGCGCCCGGATTTGCCTAAGCGCCTTCTCCAATGCAGGGACCGGGACTTCCAACACCCGGACAACCTTCCGCGATCCGTCCCCCCATCGCATCATACGACGGTGCAGGAATATTAACCTGCTTCCCATCAGCTACGCATCTCTGCCTCGCCTTAGGGGCCGACTCACCCTACGCCGATGAACGTTGCGTAGGAAACCTTGGGCTTACGGCGAGGGGGCCTTTCACCCCCTTTATCGCTACTCATGTCAGCATTCGCACTTCTGATACCTCCAGCATCCTTTACAAGACACCTTCACAGGCTTACAGAACGCTCTCCTACCACGCACATTACTGTGCGTCCGCAGCTTCGGTATATAGCTTAGCCCCGTTACATCTTCCGCGCAGGACGACTCGATCAGTGAGCTATTACGCWYTCTTTAAAGGGTGGCTGCTTCTAAGCCAACCTCCTGACTGTTTTAGCCTTCCCACTTCGTTTCCCACTTAGCTATATTTGGGGACCTTAGCTGGCGGTCTGGGTTGTTTCCCTCTTGACACCGGACGTTAGCACCCGATGTCTGTCTCCCGTGATTGCACTCTTCGGTATTCGGAGTTTGCTATGGCGGGGTAATCAGCAATAGACCCCCCAACCATGACAGTGCTCTACCCCCGAAGGTGAGACACGAGGCRCTACCTAAATAGYTTTCGGRGAGAACCAGCTATTTCCAGATTTGTTTAGCCTTTCACCCCTATCCACAGCTCATCCCCTAACTTTTCAACGTTAGTGGGTTCGGTCCTCCAGTACGTGTTACCGCACCTTCAACCTGGCCATGGATAGATCATCTGGTTTCGGGTCTACACCCAGCGACTCAACGCCCTATTCGGACTCGCTTTCGCTACGCCTTCCCTAATCGGTTAAGCTTGCCACTGAATGTAAGTCGCTGACCCATTATACAAAAGGTACGCCGTCACCCGTTTCCAGGCTCCGACTGTTTGTATGCATRCGGTTTCAGGATCTATTTCACTCCCCTCCCGGGGTTCTTTTCGCCTTTCCCTCACGGTACTGGTTCACTATCGGTCGATTACGAGTATTTAGCCTTGGAGGATGGTCCCCCCATCTTCAGACAGGATTTCACGTGTCCCGCCCTACTTGTCGTACACCTAGTTCCACAACGCTGTTTTCGCATACAGGGCTATCACCTGCTATGGCCGGGCTTTCCATCCCGTTCTGCTAACAATGCTGCTAAAGAGTACAAGGCTCTTCCCATTTCGTTCGCCACTACTTTGGGAATCTCGGTTGATTTCTGTTCCTGCAGCTACTTAGATGTTTCAGTTCGCCGCGTTCGCTTCCCTGACCTATGTATTCAGTCAGGGATGACCCATAAGGGCCGGGTTTCCCCATTCGGACATCTCCGGATCAAAGCTTGTTTGCCAGCTCCCCGAAGCTTTTCGCAGGCTACCGCGTCCTTCATCGCCTGTAATCGCCAAGGCATCCACCACATGCACTTGTTCGCTTGACCCTATAACGAGTGTGTCTCAGCTTTCGCTYAAGCACACGACTCACCATAGGTCTGAGTTCTCGCGTTTGTGCCGTATTCCAAGTCATCTTTCGATCACTTTAAATACATTTTGGTTGATACAATCACAACCCGGTATCGCGTTGGATAATTCAGCGTCTCATCAACGCTCGCGCGACACCTTTACTACATCCCATATTGTTAAAGAACAGCCGACGGATTCATTGAATCCAATCGCTTGGCAATGCCAAATGAAAGCACTCACAGCGCCTTCGCGCTAAGTGCTTTCATTTGGCAAACCAACCAAGGTAAGTGGTGGAGGATGACGGGATCGAACCGACGACCCCCTGCTTGCAAAGCAGGTGCTCTCCCAGCTGAGCTAATCCCCCGGATAACTTGGTGGGTCTGGTAGGACTTGAACCTACGACCCCCGCCTTATCAAGACGGTGCTCTAACCACCTGAGCTACAGACCCTTGGCTGTAACAGCAAACAAACCGATAAGTGTGAACGCTTGACTTGTGAACACAAGCCTCTGGAAAGGAGGTGATCCAGCCGCACCTTCCGATACGGCTACCTTGTTACGACTTCACCCCAGTCATGAACCCTGCCGTGGTAATCGCCCTCCTTGCGGTTAGGCTAACTACTTCTGGCAAAACCCACTCCCATGGTGTGACGGGCGGTGTGTACAAGACCCGGGAACGTATTCACCGCGGCATGCTGATCCGCGATTACTAGCGATTCCAGCTTCACGTAGTCGAGTTGCAGACTACGATCCGGACTACGATGCATTTTCTGGGATTAGCTCCCCCTCGCGGGTTGGCAACCCTCTGTATGCACCATTGTATGACGTGTGAAGCCCTACCCATAAGGGCCATGAGGACTTGACGTCATCCCCACCTTCCTCCGGTTTGTCACCGGCAGTCTCTCTAGAGTGCCCTTTCGTAGCAACTAGAGACAAGGGTTGCGCTCGTTGCGGGACTTAACCCAACATCTCACGACACGAGCTGACGACAGCCATGCAGCACCTGTGTCCACTTTCTCTTTCGAGCACCTAATGCATCTCTGCTTCGTTAGTGGCATGTCAAGGGTAGGTAAGGTTTTTCGCGTTGCATCGAATTAATCCACATCATCCACCGCTTGTGCGGGTCCCCGTCAATTCCTTTGAGTTTTAATCTTGCGACCGTACTCCCCAGGCGGTCAACTTCACGCGTTAGCTACGTTACTGAGGAAATGAATCCCCAACAACTAGTTGACATCGTTTAGGGCGTGGACTACCAGGGTATCTAATCCTGTTTGCTCCCCACGCTTTCGTGCATGAGCGTCAGTCACGTCCCAGGGGGCTGCCTTCGCCATCGGTATTCCTCCACATCTCTACGCATTTCACTGCTACACGTGGAATTCTACCCCCCTCTGACGTACTCTAGCCTTGCAGTCACAAGCGCAATTCCCAGGTTGAGCCCGGGGATTTCACGCCTGTCTTACAAAACCGCCTGCGCACGCTTTACGCCCAGTAATTCCGATTAACGCTCGCACCCTACGTATTACCGCGGCTGCTGGCACGTAGTTAGCCGGTGCTTATTCTTCCGGTACCGTCATCGACYCCGGGTATTAACCAGAGCCATTTCTTTCCGGACAAAAGTGCTTTACAACCCGAAGGCCTTCTTCACACACGCGGCATTGCTGGATCAGGGTTGCCCCCATTGTCCAAAATTCCCCACTGCTGCCTCCCGTAGGAGTCTGGGCCGTGTCTCAGTCCCAGTGTGGCTGATCGTCCTCTCAGACCAGCTACTGATCGTCGCCTTGGTGAGCTTTTACCCCACCAACTAGCTAATCAGACATCGGCCGCTCCTATTGCGCGAGGCCTTTCGGTCCCCCGCTTTCACCCTCAGGTCGTATGCGGTATTAGCTAATCTTTCGACTAGTTATCCCCCACAACAGGGCACGTTCCGATGTATTACTCACCCGTTCGCCACTCGCCACCAGGATTGCTCCCGTGCTGCCGTTCGACTTGCATGTGTAAGGCATGCCGCCAGCGTTCAATCTGAGCCAGGATCAAACTCTTCAGTTCAATACCTGTGTGGTGCCGAAGCACCTCGCTCTTTCGAGCGGTCGCTCACTCTCAGAAAACTGACTCGATYCATTCCGAAGAACGAACCGAACATGTTTTACTGTGCGAGCACTTAATAACTTTTGAAGCAWCACGCAGACCGRAGTCYGCGYGGCGTTCGCCATCAAGCGCCCACACTTATCGGTTGTTTGGTTGTTAAAGAACTGGCCACACCGGCTTTGCCGGGGGCGGTACTGCTTGTCTGCGCTGCGTCGTTTGCGTCGCAGCAGAGAAACGAGATTATGAAGAACAACCTGCGTTTCGTCAACAGGTCAGCGAAGTTTTTTTCGCYGCGGTCAGCGCTGAAAAACTCCTCAGCCCGACCACCCATCAACCCCGCAACCCTTGTCGCTGCTGCGTTTGCAGCGCGGTTTGTGTTGCGAGGGGRCGAATATTAAGGGAGCCAACGCAGGCTGGCAAGGGGTTTCGCAAAAGAATTTTCGGGCGCAGTAGAATCGCCCCATGACGACACCGCCTGACCTGATGACCTACGTGCCCGAACGCCTCGCGAGCCGCGACGCCGGCGCCCTCGATGCGCACGCGCTCGCCACCGCCCTCGCGCGGCCGATCGTATTCGTCGACCTGGAAACCACGGGCGCCGATGCCCAGYGTGACCGCATTACCGAGATCGGCGTGGTCGAAGTCGGCCCGGACGGCATCCAGGAATGGGACACGCTGCTGGACCCACAGGCCAGCATCCCGTCTTTCATCCAGGGCATGACCGGCATTACTGAAGAGATGGTGCGCGGCAAACCCACGTTCGAGTCGATTGCCGAGTCGCTGGCAGAGCGGCTGCAAGGCCGCCTCTTCGTGGCCCACAACGCGCGCTTCGACTACGGCTTCCTGAAGAATGCGTTCCGGCGCGCTGGCATCACCTTCCGCGCCGACGTGCTTTGCACCGTGCGACTGTCGCGCGCGCTGTTCCCGTCGGTGGAGCGCCATGGCCTGGACGCGCTGATCGCCCGCTTCGGCCTGACGCCCAAGGGCCGTCACCGCGCGCTGGCGGACGCCGAACTRCTCTGGCAGTTCTGGCAGAAGCTSCATGGTCTSTATWCCGTGGATCTGGTGGAATCGGCCGTCAAGTCGCTGGTGAAGCAGGCGAGCCTCCCGGCCGGCCTGTCCGAGACCGCGCTCGACGAGGTACCCGATCGTCCCGGCGTCTACCTGTTCTATGGCGACGAAGACGCGCCGCTCTACGTTGGCAAGAGCATTCACCTGCGTCAGCGCATCAAAAGCCATTTCTCGGGCGACCATCGCCATGAGAAGGAGATGCGCCTGGCGCGAGGCGTGCGGCGCGTGGCGTGGCACGAGACCGGCGGCGAAGTCGGCGCGCTGCTGATGGAGGCGCAGTTGGTCAAGTCTCTGCAGCCACTGCACAACCAGTTGCTGCGCCAGAACAGCGAACTGTTCTCGTGGGAGATCCCCGATGGCCTGCCCGTGCCGCGCCTGCGCTCGGACCGGCACGTGGATTTCAGCCGCCATGCCAATCTCTATGGCGCGTTCGGCAGCCGCGCCGCAGCCCAGGCCCGGCTGCGGGAGTTGGCGGAGGAACACACGCTCTGTCTGACCACGCTGATGCTCGARCCCACGCACCGRCGCGGCAACCCGTGTTTCGCGCGACARYTGCATCGCTGYGCGGGCGCCTGCACSGGCGACGAATCGCRCGCGRCSCAYCGGGASCGGACGATGGCCGCCATCGCCACGCTGGCATTGCAGCCGTGGCCATTCGCCGGCGCGGTGGCGTGGCGGGAATCGGATCAGCCCCAACAGCCATGGCACGTGCTGGAGAACTGGTGCTATCTCGGGTCCGTGACGGACCTCGACGCGGCGGCTGCCCTGCTCGCCGCGCCGGCCCGGTTCGATGTCGATACCTACCAGATCCTCGCGCCGCGCCTGGACGCCCTGCGCGCCTCGGCGGTGCCGCTCGCGGCGTCCCGACCGTTTGCGCTGACGCCACCGGAGCCGCCGGCGCCCAGCCGCGCTCCGTCGATCAAACGCCCCGCCCGGACAACCGAGCGTTCATCGGATACACAAACCCTCACCCTGTTCGCCTGATCGGAGTCGGGATCGGGGTCGGCAGGCAATGTGCGGCGGCGCGCATAGTGGCGTTGCCAGCCGGGCGCCCGCTCGGCTAGTCTGCCGAGGAGGGTTCGCTACCTAGATGGAGCCGCCATGCCCGCGTTGCCCCGCCTTCCGTTTGCCGCCGCCGTGCTCTGCGCGGCCGGCGTGACCATTGGCTGCACCAGCGTCGATGGCGGCGCCATGCATCGGATCTTCGCATCCTGGCAGGGCGCGCCTGTCGAGCAGGTGCAGGCTCAGTGGGGGCCGCCGCAGTCCGTGCAGAGCACGCCGGCCGGCACCGCCTATATATGGGTCGACGAACTGCCGACGGCGCACCCGCCCGGCAGCGGCCCGCGCGATGCGCAGCTTGAGCCACCTGCCTCCACGGCACGATGTCAGCGCAAGCTGCTGGCCGCCGCCAACGGCAAGGTCACCGGCGGGGAGTGGAGCGGTAATGCCTGCTGCGTGCAGACGCTGGTCGGCCAGTGCGCAGGCCTGCCCCGCAAAACGTCCGGATCGTAAACCCCAATTTGACGCTGCGGTATACGAAACCATAATGTGCGGACATAGAACCGAATCCGAATTCGAATACGGAATCCGCCATGCAAGCATCCTTTCCGAGTGTGACGAATAGCACGTCTTCGTCCACAGCCTTCCCCCGCATCGATACCCCCTCGATTCTCCAGCCACCCCGCCAGCGCCGCGCCAAGGAAACGGAACAGGCGCTGCTGACCGCCGGCCGCGAGTTGCTCGCGCAGCGCGACTTCGCCTCCGTCTCGGTGGCGCAGATCGCGGCGGCCTGCCAGGTGTCCGTGGGCGCCTTCTACGGTCGCTTCCGCGACAAGATGGCGTTCTTCGACGCCCTGCGCACGCTCGTGATGGAAGAGACCGACGCCTCCGTTGCGCGCTACCTGAACGAAGGGCGCTGGGCCGAGACGCCGCCGCGCCAGATCGTCGAGAAGACGATGCGTTTCCTGCTGACCGGCTGCCACAACAACCGGGGCGTGATTCGCGCATCACTCAAG
>NZ_JBFTQH010000076.1:0-7938 GCF_056398905.1 Rhizobium sp. 01T417
ACGCGGGCAGCCGGCGGCAGCCGCATCCGCCAGATCAGGGCCGGCGGCAGCCGCATCCGCCAGATCAGGATCGGCAGCATCTACCCGGCCACCATGGGCATGCTGCCAACCTTCCTTGCCAAGATCGCCCGCAAGTATCCCGATATCCGCATCCACATCGCCTCTGGCAATACCGGCGAGATCATCCGCGGCCTGGAGACTGGCCAGCTCAATTTAGGCTTCATCCGGCCGGTGGAAAACATCGGCTCGTTGCGCTTCGTCTCGCTTGCCCATGAGCGCTACTACCTGGCGGTTGGCCATGCCAATCCGCTGGCAGCCAGGGACGAGATCACGATCGATGATCTGCGCACTCAGAAGATCATCGCCTTCAACCGGCAGAACCTGTCGTTTTCGGAACGATACTTCAATGAGAAGTTCGCCGAATACGACCTCACCGCCAACATTGCCTTCAGCTGCGACGACACCTATGCTCTGGTGTCGCTGGTCTCTGCCGGGCTTGGCATCGGCTTTGCCCCGGAATGGACGCTTGATCTTCCCAATCGTGGCTTTGAGCTGAAGAAGGTAAGCGGGATCGACTTTAGGATCGGGCTTGGCATTGCCTGGAATAGAGAAGACCCAACCGCTGGGCGCGATGATATCGTCGCCATCGCACGGTCGCTGGCAAGGGCAGTGCGGTAGAGCGGGTCGTGGGACATCCCGCCTCGGTGTCCAGTGATCAGCAAGGATGGCGTCCGCGTCGTTGAGGCAATGTTTGAGCCCAGTAACGTGCCTCAGATTGTTCAGGATGATAATATAGTCAGCGCCCGCATCTGCCGACGTTCATGAGATAGGGCGGGATGTCGCATGGCCGTCATCGCAAAGGTGAGAGGCACAGCGGCTCATCACGTTCTGCGACTATTGCGCTAGCGGTACAATTAGGGAAGTACGTTGCCGTAAGTCCCTAAGCGAGCAGCACGACAGGCAGGTGGAACAGACCGTGGGTCAGCTCCATCAGTCCCATCATCTGGGTTCACTTTTCGCAGAGTCGCCGTTCGCCAGAATAGGGCTGATATGTACAGTCGGACGGGCGGAAAGAACGATAGCTACGGGAGCAGGCCCTGACGTTGCAGGACTGTGGCGTGGCCTGTGCACCGATAAGTGGGTTCGCCCCAGGCTCCGCCAGCGCTTCGCGCATGAAATCCCGCCATATATGAGCCGGAAGATCGCCGCCCGTGACGCCCTTCATCGGCGTATCATCATCATTGCCGACCCATACGCCAGCAACGAGTGGGCCTGTGAAACCAACGAACCAAGCATCGCGATTACTTTGACTCGTGCCGGTCTTGCCGGCTGCGAAAGAGCCAGGATCGGCATCGCGCCCCGTGCCCCGCTCGACGACCAACTGGAGTAGGCGAAGCAGATCAGGCTGATATTGCCCTAGATCAGTGCCTGGTGTGGCCGGTGGACCAACCCGAAACGATTTTTCGTGTCCCGACGCCTGAAAATCAACGATGCCCCAAGGTTCAACGGGTGCTTTGCCGAGGTGGACGGATGCATAGGCACTTGTGAGGTCAACAAGGCTGATTTCCGATGTGCCGAGAGCCAGTGACGGCGTGTTGGCGAGCGGCGCGCTAATTCCGAGTTCTCGTGCTGCTGCAATCACCTTGTCGAGCCCAACCTCCTGAGCGAGCGCCACTGCCGGCGCGTTGAGCGACCGCGCGAATGCCTCGGCGAGTGTGACCCAGCCGCGGTAGTGGCCACTGGAATTCTCCGGCGACCATCAATTGACCTCGATCGGGGCATCCAGGATTTGGTCGGTTAGGCCCAAGCCGGCCTTGAGGGCTGCATAATAGACGAACAGTTTGAAAGTCGAGCCCGGTTGCCGCATCGCCGTGACCGCCCGGTTGAACTGGCTTTGCTTGTAGTCGCGACCCCCGACCATCGCAACGACGGCTCCGTCTGGCATCATCACAACCAATGCGGCTTGCGACGCCCCCCTGGTTTTTCCTTCAGTGTCCAGAGTTCTTTTGACGACCCTTTCAGCGATCTGCTGCAAGTGTGGAACGAGCGTCGTGCGGACAGTGGTCGATCCCGGCGATGTCCCGGCGATTTCGCTCGCCTGGGGCGAGATCCAGTCGGCAAACCAGCTTCCGGCGCGCGGCGGAGGTGCCGTCGGATGCAACTGAGCAAAGCGCGCTCTAACGCTCTCTGCTACCGACGCTGCAATCTTTTTGTTGGCAACCATAGTGTCGAGAACGACCGAGGTCCGTTGCCGGGCGCCTTCGAAATTGTCGATCGGATTCCACTGGCTCGGTGCTCGCAGCAATCCCGCAAGCATTGCCGATTCGGCCAAGTCGAGCGCACCAATGTCCTTGTTGAAATATATCCGCGCGGCCGCGGGCATCCCCGTTGCGCCGGCCCCAAGATAGGCGGTGTTCAGATAACGCGTGAGGATCTCTTTCTTACCCAGTTTCCACTCCAGCCAAATGGCGATCACGAACTCCTGGATCTTTCGCTTTATCGTTCGGTCGCTGTCGAGGTATTGCAGCTTGATTAGTTGCTGCGTGATCGTGCTGCCACCTTCTACAACGGAACCAGCCGCGAAATTTCGGACCAGCGCCCTTCCGATACCTCGGACATCGATACCGAAATGATCCATGAACCGCCGATCCTCGATCGACAGGACGGCATCGACCAGATGCGGTGGAAACGCTTCGTATTGTGCGTAGGGGCCCTGGTAAGGCCCCTGTCTGACCAACGGCTCGCCATTTGAAGTTTCCAAAACCACGATGGGCTTCAGCGTTCCGGCGCGGATCTCGCTCCAGGGCACATCCTTCAGCGCCCACACCAACAGGCTGCTTCCAAACAGCACGAAGGCAACAAAAATGGATGCGACCGCGATCTTCAGTCCGCTGGTGTGAAGCCATTCCTGCCGGCTGCGTCTGACCAGCTCCATGAAAAGACTGCGAACACGCGTGAAGATTGTCGGAAGTGCAATCGCCAACCAGCGACGAATAGCAACCGGTCTGACAGACGTTCCTTTCGAAGCCTTAAGTTTCGTCCACAGTTGGGAAGCTCCCGCCTTTGCCGTCACCTTGGTCGAGGTGAAGAATGCATGCAGATCGTGGCGGAGCGCACGGCAAAGATTGAAGACTGCCTGTCTGCTCTCGCTAAAAGTTCTGGGAGAGGGGGGCTGATCGGTTTGAGTGAACGACCCGGATTCTTCTCGCTCGTGAGAATTGGGATCGTGTGCGAGGCTTGCCTCCGCTTTCGGTTCCTTGTCGGCTCCACCGGCACGCGCAATAGAGGATTTTGAAGGGCGTGGCATAGGTTACCGCTCAACGATTGGTTCATAAGATAGCGCGCCTTGGTGGAGTTGCAACGCGCGGGGCGGCCACTCTTACCTTCCTCGACATGAACGTGATGTTATTGGTTGCGCTGACAATGTGGGGGGCTGTCCACATTTTTTTCGCCGAGTTTGGGCTTCGATCTTGTCGCTGCCAAGGTTTCATTGCGAAGCGCTGATCGACCTGCATAGGAGGGGGACCCGTAATCGATCGCAAAATTTGCAAGAATGGAGGGATTGCCGCTCTGGCGCCAGTTCGCAACAAGTGGGTTGGTGCGAGCAAATCTGTGTCTGCTAGAATCGAAAAAGACTTAGGGCTTCACGGAAGCAGAACAAACGACAATCCGTCATTGGCTGGTCAGTGTAGCGACTAGTGTGTGATGTTTGCGTTCATCGGGACGTAGGCGAACGAACCGTATCGGGATTGATTCTAGTGGCCGACACGAAGTTGATTCTCAATAGCGAATTGATGCGGTGACGTTCCTGTCATCCGGCGGAAAGAGGTTATAAACGAACTCGCGCTGTGGTAGCCGACCTTGGTAGCGATGGCATCTATCCCGTAGCCCTCGCGCATCATCGCAATTGCCCGGATAATGCGGCACCGGCGGCGCCAGTCAACAAAGGTAAGCCCCGTTTCGTCTTTGAAACGGCGGATGAATGTTCGGCCTGGTATGTCCAGCTTCGTGCACCATTCCTCCATGCTGCGTCGGTCGTTTGGATGGTTGTAGATTGCGGACGCCAGGTTGCGGAGGGCCTGATTTCGAGGAAGTGGCAAATGCAGCCGATCGGGCTCGCCTTCTGCTATTTCATCGAGCAGAACTTCGAACAAGTTGCCTTCGCGTGGACTGGAACGGGTAACCGTCCTCAGCCTATCTACGACCGCCAAGATCAAGTTTGTCCCTTTCATCACAAACGAGGAACTAGGAAGCCTCCTGCACAGGTTTTCGTCGATCATAAAACTTGTGCCTTCTACATGTCCCAGCGTTTCGGTTTCATGTACTTCGTTTGGCGGTATCCAGCAGGGCTTGTAGGGCGTCATCAGCCAAGCGCTGCTTGCCGTCGTAAAATTGCACAGACCTTTCCGAAGGAGAAAAAGCTGCCCTTCGGCATGCCCGTGTTTCATTTTGTACGGACTCATTTCGCGGTGAAAATCCCGCATCGTTATCATATCGAAGTCCCTACTAGACTCGGCCGCTTGGCGAGATCAATAAAAAAATGATTATTATTGACGTATATAGCCAACCCCTATATCGGTTGTCCACTGTCAGATTTCGGAAACTTGTCATGGAAGCGATTGAGCACGAGCGAGAAAAGCTCGAAATGTTTCTCGGTCGGTGGGAAGGGAGGGGGACAATCCATTCAAACCCCTGGGGAGGCGCTGGGCCGACTCAGACCGCGTGGTGGTTTCACTGGGACGAGCCCCGATTATTCCTGTTGTGCGATTGCCGTGAGGAACGAAGCGATGGATCAGTCTTCTCCGCGCATGGCGTACTTGGAATTGATCCCGTAATGCGCGATCCATTATGGTGGATCTTCGACTCGTACGGCTACCCGCCTATGGATCCGGCTCGTGGTAGTTGGGACGAGCAAACCCTACATCTCGTCAAAACAACGGCGCGGGGTACCGGCCGGACCTCATTTTCCAGACGGAAGGACTGTCTCGAATGCGTGGTCGAAAGCCGTGGCATCGACGAAGCGACTTTTGTCCGTGTCATGTCCGGATCATTTTGCAGAACCGGCGACTAAGCTCTTCAACGACCGGTCGCAACGCCGAACGGCGGTCAGTCTCGCCCAGGCAGGAACAACGACCGAAGCCGCCTGACAGCTTAGGCTTTTGCGCTCCACCGCATCAGAGGATCTTCGCATGCGTGCAGGCTTGATCGCTACGGCGTTGATAGGGTGAATGATGCAGTCGCACGATCAATATCGTCACGCTGCGGCAAAACGAAAGGAACCGTCGAAGATCATATCGAAGGCGAGCAAGTAATTCGCCAAATCCCGGTTGGAAGTTGTAAGTCATCGCTCGCTTTAGCCTGTTTTCGGCTCACGCAATTACTCTGGACGAGGAAACCTCAGGCCGAAACGCTTAAGGAGCTGTCGAAATATTGGCGGCCTGTAATCGGAAAGAAAGCGCAATGTCGTCACTTGATAAAATTATTGCAGAAAATATGGTGTGCGCCACTATCAATGCGGTGCACGATGCCGCCTCGCCCACAATCCGAGCCTATCTAGCGGCGCATCAACCGGATCGTAGCTTGACTTTCCACATCTCGATACCCTCGACAGATGCCGAAGGCTGCTACGCGGGAATGCTGGACAGTGCGGGGGTTACGCTGAGTAGAACGAGTATTGGCCGCTTCATCGGAACTGCTACTTGCGGAAATTGGACTAAGTTGCTGATCGACCACGGCGAGCTTTTGGAGCGACATTCAATCGCGCTTTGCCCGGTTCGCCCGGGATGCTCGTAAGTGCCCATTCCATGGCACGCCATACAACGACTATCGTTTCATTTGTTCGAAAGCGCGGCGAACCGATCGAAACCTTCCTCTTAGCGCCATTCGGAACACGGTCGCATAAAAGACCAGATCGTGACGACCAGGGCCGAGGTTCCCGATTTCGCTGTCGGCAGCGAGCGATCGCCACAACGAATTATGAGCGAGAGGACCTGACTTCTAAGATGCAGGTCAGGTCTATGTGTGATCAAGTCGGAATTCGAACAAACAGAGCCCCATACCAATCGAACACCCACCGCCTTGTGCCGGATCGACACCGCGCCGTGCGCATTCCGTTGCAGACGCCGATGCACCGGGAGTTGGGCCAATGAGCGCGCTGGCCGTTGAAGCCTAGCGCGGAATTTCTCCCGGAAACGCAGTCACGCTTGCGGACGGGGGTGGCACTATAGTCGCCCGCGTGCCGATGCCAGAGCGAGTCCATGCAGACAAACCGGAGGTCATCCAGGTGAAAAGCCAGGATGGCACCGAGCGGGTTGTGGGATATCGCCCCATCTCACTTCCGGGCAGCCCGCTCTACGTGTCCGCGGGTTTCTCGACGACAGAAGCGTTCGCACCCATCAATCGGGCGACGATCACGCATGTCGTCGGAATCGTGATCGGCGCTCCGGTGTCACTTATCTTGGCGATATTCATTGGCGAGCGGATCCTGCTGGCGCCAATCTTCCGTATCGCCGGGGTGATGGCCAACTGGCGCGACGGGAAGACGAAGGCTCGAACTCAGATGAAGCCCGTCGACGAACTCTATTCGGTTGGCGCGACCCTCGACAGCCTTCTCGATGAACTCGAAGCGCGGCGCAAGCGGAACGAGATAGCAAGCCTTCAAGCTGCAGGTGGAATGAATTCGAGCCTGTGCCTGTGAAGGTAAGGCCCGCTCAATCAGCACGGTGCCGTAACCCTTCCGGTGAAGTTACCGCAGGCCCACCCGTCTCCCTCAACAGCAAGATCAATCTTTCACGGTCCACTGACCAGTTAATGCTTACCTTTCCACTTTCGTTGGAACAGGCATATTCCCAGGCTGCATCGTGCCCAGGTAAAGTAGGTAAAGACGCATAGGGCTTCTCTTTCCAAATTAAACTCGTCACTTTTTGGCGGATCGATCCTAGGGCGAATCCAGGCCTTCCTGACGAGCACAGAGCCATCTTCAGATGCCTTGCACGGCCCTCAACTCATTCGCCATGCTGGCTGCCATGCAAGCGCTCGCTGCGCTTTGTCCGTGGTTAGCGTGCCATCATCCTCTGCCACGTTATAAATCCCCGATGCGCCGATCTTCGCCGCTTGGGCAGCGGCCTTAGCAGCAGCATCTACATGGATAGCAGCGGGTCCATGCGGGTTGTCAAATCCCGTTCCTGGACCATAGAGTCTTCCATAGCGAAGGACGATACCAGTGAAGGGAGCCCCGAGAACTTGTGTTTCGAGACTTGCCACACCGCGAGCAGAAACCCCCGCGCGACCATCGGCCGTGATGGCCAGTGCATCTCCCTCCTCGTAGGGTAAGGCCTTTTCGGCGTAGGCAAAGGCAATGCTCTGAGCAACAAACCTGGTAGTACCCGCCCTGATGGCGGCTTCAACCAGATTACGGGTGCCTTCGTCGCGAATTCTGGCATTTCGTGGTGCAGCTTCAGCCATGCGGGCCTGATCGAGTGCAGGCGGTAGATCCGTTAGCTGATGGATGACAACTTCCGGCCCGGCTTCCAGAACCGCTGCAATGACAGCCGCTTTGTCAAAAATATCAACGACGATCGGTTCAACTCCGAGGTCCCGCAAGGATTCCTCCTTTGTCGCCGTTCGGGTTGTCCCAAAAACCCTCCAGCCGTCGGATATCAACAGTGGAGCGAGGCGTCGTCCAATAGCTCCACTGGCTCCCGCGAGAAAAACCGTCTTGATCATCACTGCCCTCTTTAAAGCCTCAAGCTCGATGTGATACCCAAGTTATCAGAGCTATGCTAACATATAAGAGTTCTTATAACATGAGCAAGCGTGTAGAAAGTTCGACAAGTATCCTGCCGAAGCCAGGTGCGGGTAAGCGCGGAGAGACTGGCCACCTTGGATATCTGTTGCGACAAGCAGCAGGGGGGCATCGAAATCGCATGGATCATGCTC
>NZ_JBFTQH010000077.1:0-7497 GCF_056398905.1 Rhizobium sp. 01T417
GCGCGCGCAAAGGGTTCTGCTTTTTTACGAACGAAAGTTCAGGCCCGCTAGGACCAACCGCTCTGCGCATCGTCACTGCGGTGTTGCAATCACCTCAATGGCAAACGAGGCCGGTGCATCATAACCGATGCACCGGCCTCGCAATGTATAAGCGCCCGCCCAAGAGGACGAGCGCTCCGAATTGCACATTATTTGAGAGGTTAACGAGTAGAAGCTCTCGCAATCCGCTCGATTTCGCCGCGATTGATGCCAAGATCATGGAGTGCGCGATTGCTCATGCGGCCCAGTTCAGAGACCGTCTGACGATACTTGCGCCAATTGTTGAAAGAGCGTGCGATGTTCATAATAATCCCCTTTCCTGGGTTTTCGAAGTCAGCTGCCAGTCCGTGGCGCTTCGATTACTTCGATGTCGCTTATATATGATTGGTCGGACCAATTTTGCAGCGCGAAGACTCGATCTCAGCCATGCGTGTCTCGCATATCATGTGGGACAAGGGAGGTGTGACTTGTGCGCGCTCACTCGTCCAGAGTCCGCGGATGCGTGCGTCGGCAAGTCGTCGTTTTCAAGTTCCTACGAACGCGTAAGATCGACCGTGGCCGTCAATAAAGCGGCCAAAGACCGTTGGACCTATGAGCAGGCTGTATGCCTCTGACGCGAAGGCGCGGGCCTTGGCATTTCGGAGCGGTTTTGGCACGCCAGAACCACTTGGCTTCGCAATGACCGCTATCGGGCCGAAAGCAGCCCTTAGGGCATTTTCTCAGGACTGAAACTTCAGCGCCTCAACCAGCATCGTGAACGCGGGTGACGGATGCCGCCTTGACGGATAGTAAAGGTGATATCCGGGAAAGGGCTGGGACCAGTTCCCAAGCACCTGTACAAGACGTCCATCGTTCAGATATTCCCTGACGACGTCTTCGTGCACACATGCCAGGCCATAACCGTCGAGTGCCGCTCTTATAACCTGCGGCACTCCATTGAACGCCACCTGTCCTTCGACCCTAACGCGCACCTCGTGTCCGTCATGTTCGAATTCCCAGGGATAGAAGCCGCCATAGCTCGGAAGGCGAATGTTGATGCAGCGATGACCCGTCAGTTCCTGAGGTGACGTCGGCGCTGGCCTTGCTGCGAAACAGGATGGAGCGGCAACAACGATCATATGGGCCATGGGGCCGATGCGAACCGCTATCATATCCTTCTCGACTTGGTCGCCAAGCCGGACGCCCGCGTCAAAGCGCTCTGCGACGATATCCGTCAATGCGGATTCCGCAATAAGCTCAACCTTGATATCGGGGTAACCAATCAGAAATTTCGACAGTTTCGGCCAAAGCAGCGTGTCGATTGCGTGCTGACCTGCCGTGATCCGGAAGCTTCCCGCAGGCTTATCCCGGAACTCGCTTAGCGCCGACAACTGGGCCTCGATGTTACCGAATGCCGGACTGAGCGTCGACAACAGTTGTTCGCCTGCGACCGTTGGCGCAAGACTGCGGGTCGTGCGAGTTAACAGGCGAACCCCCAACCGTTCCTCCAATCGGCGAATGATAAGGCTGAGGGAGGACTGCGACGTCCCGAGACGGGCCGCCGCCTTGGTGAAGCTTTGCGCCTCGGCGACCGCCAGAAACGCCATAAGGTCGCCGAGGTCTTCGCGCCGCATTTATTGGTCTCCGATATAAGTTCAATCGCACATTAGCGCCTAATCGAAATAAATGTCAGGGTCTATATTCTCCGACAGAGGCGACGCTTTTCGCCAATGGAGACTTATGATGGAAATCAAGCGTGTTGGGTCGCAATCTTCTGCAAAGGGTCCGGCCGACTGGTTCACCGGGAGTGTTCGGGTCGATATGCTGGCGACGGCCCTCTCACCCGCACGGGCCTCGGCCGCGAGCGTGACGTTTGAGCCGGGCGCTCGGACAGCCTGGCACACGCATCCACTCGGGCAGACTCTGTTCGTCACCGCCGGGTTAGGCCTCGTGCAGCGTGAAGGCGGTTTGATAGAGGAAATTCCGTCTGGAGACGTCGTCTGGTTCCCGCCGGGCGAAAAGCACTGGCACGGAGCCTCTCCAACGACGGCCATGACCCACATCGCTATCCAGGAATCTCACGGCAAGGCCGTCGACTGGATGGAACACGTTACCGACCAGCAATACGCGGAACGTTGATGATGGCATGGTCCAAAGAGGAGCTGACATGCATCGCCGCGTCCGATGATCTTCATATTTCCCCTTTCCGTGAGGACGGCATTACCTATGGCACCCCGACATGGATTTGGTCGGTCGTTGTCGACGGCGCTCTGTTTGTGCGCGGTTATAACGGCCAGGCCTCGCGCTGGTATCAGGCTGCGCTGAAGCAGAAGGCCGGGCGCATTACCGTCGCAGGTCGGACGACGGACGTTGTGTTCGAACCCGTCGCTGGCGCAATTAACGACAGGATCGATGACGCCTACAGGGCGAAATACGCCAAGAGCCGCTACCTCGATCCGATGATCGGCTCGCGGGCGCGGGCCGCGACGATACGCGTCGACGCGACCGGCACCGGCCGTAAAACCCATTTCAAATAGCAGGGGCAACCCGTGCCTCGATAACAGGAGAAGACGAAAATGCAGAAGCGCAAACTCGGACAAAGTCTTGAAGTCTCGGCACTTTCGCTTGGTGCGATGGGATATGGAAAAGCCCGAGAACTTCCTGACAGGGCCGAAATGATTTCGCTTATCCGGACGGCGGTCGAACGCGGAATGGACTTTTTCGACACAGCCGAGGTCTACGGTCCCTTCACCAATGAACAGATGGTTGGCGAAGCTCTGGAGCCGCTGCGCGACCAAGTGAAGATCGCGACTAAGTTCGGCTGGGATGTTGATCCCGTTACTGGGGTCAATCATGGCGGGGTCAATAGCAAGCCGGACCACGTCCGCCGCGCGGTCGAAGGCAGCCTCAAGCGCTTACGGACGGATCACATTGATCTTCTTTATCAGCACCGGGTCGATCCCGAGGTGCCGATGGAGGACGTCGCGGGTCTCGTCAGAGACTTGATAGCCGAAGGAAAGGTCCGCTGGTTTGGCCTCTCGGAGGCGGGCGCTGGCTCCATTCGCCGCGCCCACGCCGTCCAGCCGGTTGCAGCATTGCAGAGCGAGTATTCGCTTTGGACCCGAGAGCCGGAAGCGGAGATCATCCCCACGCTTGAGGAACTTGGTATCGGTCTGGTGCCGTTCAGCCCATTGGGCAAGGGGTTTCTGACGGGGAAAATAGATGCCACGACAGAGCTGGACAAGTCGGATATGCGCAACAGCATTCCGCGCTTTGCTCCAGCGGCCCGCGAAGCAAATCAAAAGCTCGTCGAGCTAATCCGTCGTATCGGCGAAAAGCACAACGCCACACCTGCGCAGGTGGCTCTTGCATGGCTGCTTGCACAGAAGCCTTGGATCGTTCCTCTATTTGGTACGCGCAAGCTTGAGCGTTTCGATGAAAACATTGGATCGCTGGCGGTTCAATTGGCTGCAGACGACCTACGGGAAATCAAGATGGCAAATGTCGAGATTCAAGGTGCTCGTTATCCCGATGAACACATGCGCCGCGTCGGACTTTGACGGATGACCGAAGTGTCGTTGGCTGCAAGACCGCACGAGAGGGTTTGATTGCGACCGGAATGACCGCGCCCGGCGCGCAAAGCCGACATCAGGGCCACGCCTTGCAGGGTATAGGTTGGACCGTTACGATAGCTGCCCTCAGGCTAGTCCAACCGAAGAGTGGCGGCAGAATAATGCCCGCGAATGGATTCAAAGACCTGTCCGAACGCATAAGAAGCTTTCCAACGCCGGTGGCAGGGCTGGCACTTGGCATCGCGAGCCTTGGCTTGTCGTGGGAAAATCTGCTTCCTGGCGTTGGGCTTGCCGAAACCGGTGCCGTGATTGCTGCATTACTGCTCATCCTGCTGAGCGTGCGGTTCGTCCTCCACCCAGAAACGCTTTCCCGCGACCTCGCCAATCCCGTGGTGGGCGGTGTGGTCGCTACCTATGCAATGGCTTGGATGCTTGTCTCGATAAGTCTCTGGCAGTCCAGTCATCTGGCCGGGGCGTTGCTATGGTGGTTCGGGCTATGCATGCATGTTGTCTTCTTGGCATTGTTTGCCAGAAACAGAATGGCGGTTCGGTTCGAACTGCCGCATATGGTGCCCAGCTGGTTTATTCCCCCGGTCGGCGTCATTGTTGCCGCCGTGTCCTATCGAGGCCCCCACGAAGGACCTTTGTTCTTGTTGTCGGTTACCGCGTTGTACTTCGGGATGGTTATCTACGCGCTGATGCTACCGATAATGTTTTACCGGTTTATCTTTGCGGAGAACGTTGCGGTTACAGCAATGCCGACGCTGGCGGTCCTCGCGGCCCCGGCCAGCCTGTCGCTGACAGGATATTTGTCATTGGTCGACGACCCACAACCATTGCCAGTTATTCTGCTGATGGGAATCTCGGTGCTGATGACCGCCATTGTGTATGTCGCGTTCATACGATTGCTTGCGCTTCCGTTCTCGCCCGGGTTTTCGGCTTATACTTTCCCCTTGGTCATCGGGGCGACGGCGCTTTTCAAAACGGCCGATCAGCTAGAGGTCTGGCAAATCCGACAGAAACTAATCGACCAAACCCACGGGCTGGCGGTCTTCGAATTGCTGATTGCGACCGCAGTTGTCGTCTACGTGATTGCACGGTTCGGTCAATTCGCGTGGACACACTGGTGGCAAGTGCCTCGACCCGACTTGCTGGAGGCATAGGTCACGGAAAGATTGCCAGGTAGGTCCGGAGCAACACTCCACCAGCGTTGAGGGATATCATCATGCGGCCGGAATTGGCGCAAATCAGGCTTCGCAATGTCCGCTATCGGGCCTTTAGCGGACCAGTGTTACGGCCAGAGGCGGTGCGAAGAGGGCCTAAGGAAGCCACCCCGGCAGGAACGGTACCTGTACTACCAATCGTAACCTACTGCGATGCCGCTAGATTCACATATGCGAAGCCGTTTGCATGGTCGTAGTCGTGACCGGCGTAGCTTAAACCTAATGTCGGCCATGTACGACAACTCGCAACAGCTACCGTGGGCGGCAGGCCATTCAACCCATTATGTGCAGGCGGTCCGCCCCAGTCTCTAGCGGTGTAGGGGTGAGAAAATGCTTTGGTTCCAATCGACATCCACCCGCCCGCTATATGTATGCCGTTTCTAACAATGTTGTTGTTCGCATCTCTTGATTGGGCGGGCCTCACGTCGAAATATACTTTCCCATAGCCGTCTGTCTTGGCAGCGTTGTCCCAAGTCTCGAAATGAGCAGCCAATTTAACTTCGGAAGAAGGGAAATTCGACGTGCTGAAAAACCAGTCATTCTGCATCGTCCAGATGTTTTGCCTTGGATCAGGATAGCGCAGATTAGGCGGGGACTCAGCCACCACTTGCTGCGGCGGACCTACCTTGATGAAAGTCCATCCGTTCGACACGACAAGCTCGTTCGGGCCGACCAAATCGGCGTCTTTCAGATATACGGTGAGCACACCGTACCCTCTGGCGTTCAGGAATTGGTTCCAACAGTAGCCAGAGACCAGATCGGCGACTACACCAGTCTCCTGGCCCCACTGCGTGGATGGGTCTGTTTTTGGTGACTGCTGACTATTCTCGTCGTTCAAATTGAACTTACTGCCGACAATAAAATACCCATGGGGTTTCGGCGGAATAGGGGGGTATGCCATTGCGACTCCTCCTACTTTTTGAACGCGAGGACTATACTCATAGTTGTATCGCAGTCAACGCATCCAAAAGGAGTAGCCTAGCCGTGCGAGCGTTGCAGTGACAATGAAGCCTGTGGACCGCGTGCGAACACGATCTTGAAGGCATCATTGCCAAGCGAAGGGCAGCGGAACCGTCGCAAGCAACGCGTGAGGTCGAAACATCCATTAAAGCGAGAGACTTTGATGCAATCAGCATAAAAATTCTCACGCGCACGACGCTCGATTCACCCGTCCCTCCTTCTAGTGTTATCTCAGCGGAGACACTTTCTAAAGTCGCATAACTTTCCGATTGCAATCCGAGGATGCATGAGCTTCAATGAACCTCGCAGTTCGATGGGAAGGGGTAACCGACAAATCCATGTGTACGCCAGGTAAAATAGAAATCGTTCCCATCGCGTCGGAGAATATTGAAGGTTTCCACGCGGCGCTCGACGTTGTAGCGCGGGAACGAAAGTATTTGACCATGTTGGAAGCGCCTCCACTTCCACAGACGCGCAGCTTCGTACTCGGCATGATTGACAAGGGCAATCCGCAGTTCGTCGCCCTCGACGAGGGGCGGGTCGTCGGCTGGTGCGACATTACTCGCCATTTTCGGCCGACCCAATCGCACCGTGGATCGCTTGGAATGGGGATTATTCCCGCCTATCGCGGTAACCGACTTGGGCAGCGTTTGATGGAAGCGGCTTTGAACGCAGCAACGGACGTGGGCCTAATCCGGATCGAACTGTTTGTTCATGCCGACAACGCTCGCGCTATTGCTCTTTACGAGCGCGTGGGTTTCCGCCGCGAAGGGGTAGAAAGACGCGGTACATTGATCGACGGGCAATTTATCGATTCCATACGCATGTCGCTCATGCTCGATGAGCGCGGTTAGCGATGAAGCAGATCAATCGGCCTTGATTTCGCGTTGGAACGCACGCTCTTTCGTTTGTTCCGTAGAGATCTGTCTCCACAAAGCACGACTTGACATCGCCTTGTTGACGGGGACCCTCCGGAAATGCTGTCAGTGGACGAAGCTTGAGGAGTGGCTGCCAGTTCTCCATGCTGCCAATAGTTTCTCCGCGTTTGCCTCAGTACCGTGCTCGGATTGCAATTCGATGTCGTAGCTTTTCCTATATGTATCGTCTCGAACTCCTGCTTGGCACTGCCAAGTGGTCTGTCACCTCGCGAGGCTTCGCGCTCGATCAAAAGTTTGAGCGGGCCATGCACACCCACGAGGAACACCTGCGCAATCGTCCAGGCACTTGGGAACTTGGTGTCATGCCAAGGAACGAAGCCGCGAAGGATTTTGGATGCGAACCTTAGAAACAGCTCCGATTGGGGCCGAAAAATGATTGCCGCCTCTGCCGGACTGCGCCAATTAGTCCAGCGGCCTTCATAAGCTAGCCCGGATTTGCCAACCGCATGAGACCTGCCTCTGTCGATTTAAACCCGCAAGCACGATAGAATGAGGTCAGATGCGGTTCGAAGTTGACATGGAGCCACGTCGCCCCTCGCACTCGCGCAGCAGTCGTCGCTTCCTTGACTAACATCGTCGCGATCCCCCTCCTACGCCACATTGGCCTGACACAGGTATCCAGAACAAAGGCGTGCACCCCCCCATCTGTGGCGACGTTGACGAAGCCGATCAGGCTCTCGTCTTCGTAGGCTCCAACATGCGTTAAGCTGCGTGCTAAAATCTTTCGGAAATCCCTTCTGTCATAACTGCCCCAAGCTTCCGCCCAAAGCTCGTTCAGTTCTTCGT
>NZ_JBFTQH010000078.1:0-6539 GCF_056398905.1 Rhizobium sp. 01T417
GCGCTGAACAGCACCAGGATCAGCAGCCAGAGCATCATCGAGCCCTCGTGATTGCCCCAGACGCCTGACAACTTGAACAGCAGCGGCACAAGCGAATGGGAGTTCTCCCAGACGTTGGCGACCGAAAAGTCGGAGACGACGTGGGCGTAAGTCAGAACTCCGAAGGAGAACGCCACCAGCGCGAACATCGCCAGGGACCCCACAGAGGCCAGATCCATCATCGCACGGTCGAGGCGCCTTGCACCGATCACCGGCAGGATGGAAACCACGAGCGCCGTCGCCAGCGCCAGGATCAGGGCATAGTGGCCGATCTCGATGATCATTCCGGTTCTCCCGCGTGTTGCCACAGCCCCTGCTCTTTCAACTTGTCGGCAACTTCCTTCGGCATGTATTTCTCGTCGTGCTTGGCGAGTACCGTATCGGCGACGAATTCATGGCTCGCCCCTTCGAACCGGCCCTCGGTCACCACGCCCTGCCCCTCACGGAACAGATCTGGGAGAATGCCGGCGTACCTGACGCTCACGCTCTCTCCGCTGGGGTCGGTGACCGCGAATCGAACTGTCGATCCTTTCCCGCGCAGGATACTGCCTTCGCCGACGAGGCCGCCGAGACGTATGCGGGTTTCCGGTGCCACCGGCGTTTTCGCCAGATCGGAAGGCATGTAGAAATAGGCCACCGACTGGCTGAAGGCGAACATGACGAGCAGCACGGCGGCAATGATGAAGCTCATGCCGCCACCTATCACCGCCAGGCGCTTTTGCTTGCGTGTCATTCCGTCATTCCCTCTCAATGCCAAGTTCGCGCGCCAGTGCGACCAGTTGCTTTCCTTGTTCGCCCGTCGCAGGGAAGACCGCGAGCCCGCGCTGCAACGCGTCGACCGCGCGTGTTCTTTCGTTCAGCACGGCATAAGAACGCACAAGCCGCATGAAGCCGTCGAAATTGTTGGGCTCAGCCCGAAGCCTGCTATCAAGGCTTTCGACCATCGCCTGTATCTTGTACTGCGGCTCTGCCGCATCAGGGCTCTGTGTGGTCGAAAGGCCGCGTTCGCCTTTTGGTCGGTCCGACCCCTTTCTCCCTGTGGCGACAATAGGGCCTCCATTCCTGGCAATGTGCTCGTTGACGAGCGGCAGCCAGGGGGCATCTGCCGGAGAACTCCTGGCTATCGCCTCGAAAGCACTCCTTGCTTCAGCCTGACTGCCAACCTGCTCCTGGCCGAGTGCCAGATAGAATCTTGCGCGTGGGTTGTCAGGTTCAATAGCCAGTATCTGCGAGAGGACCACATGAAGGTTCTCGGCAACCGCCCCGCCAGACTGCGTTATCAACGCCGCCGCCAGTCCCTCGAGCCTCGAAACCTGCGGTCCGAGGAGACGAAGCGCGTTCCGGTAAGCTCGCTCCGCATCGGCTGCACGGCCCATTCGGAGATAGACAGGTGCTATAACGTCCCATCCGCGGCCGTCATTCGGGCTGCGAGAAAGATGGTCTTCGGTCTTCCTTACAAGAATTGCAAAATCCTGTCCCGGATCTGCCAGCCTTGCTTGCAGGGGGCGTGAGGGCATGTCAGGTGATCCAAGGGAGACGTACAGTCCGACACTCAGCAAGGGAAGAAATGCGACGACGACAGGACGGAGCCAGTAACCGGGCCGTTTTACCGATAAACGGCGTTCTGCCGCTTCGCTCTCCTTGAAAAGACGCCGCGCTGTCTCTGCCCGGGCCAACTCGTATTCAGTTGGCAGAATGTCTCCGGATGCAAGCTCGTTTTCGAGTTCCAGAAGCTGCTTTCGGTAGAGGTTGTCGGCTCCCCTTGCTTGTATCGGCCGAGCGCGCCCCGAAGAAAATGGATGCAGCAGTATGGCTGTTGTTGCGGTCGTCATCACCGCGAAGAGGATCCAGATAGTCATTTTTCCTGACGCCGTTGCTGGTCGGAAAATAGCCAAACCCGCAAGGCGCACATTGACGAAGATCAAATACTGGAAGAGTAGCTTCGCCGCCCCGTAAACACATAACCCACGCCGCGTACGGATTGTATGAGCTCCGGGCTCTTGGGATCTGTCTCGATCTTCTTGCGAAGCCGGACGATCTGGGCGTCGATCGCCCGGTCGAAGGCCTCGAGATTCCGGTTTCGGGTCAAGTCCATGAGCTTGTCGCGCGACAGCACACGACCCCGGTTGCGGACTAACACGAGCAACATGTCGAACTCGCCGGTGGTCAGGGACACGTCGGCGCCCAAAGGAGAGGTGAGCCGCCTTCGCGAGACGTCGAGCCTCCAGCCTTCGAACTCCAGGCTTTCCTCGTCGAGGGCGCCGGACTTGGAAAGCAGGCCCGAGGAGGTGCGCCTTCTCAGCACGGTCCTAAGCCTCGCAAGAAGCTCTCTGAGATGGAAGGGCTTGGCAATGTAATCGTCGGCGCCGACCTCAAGGCCAACCACCTTGTCGGTGACATCGTCCTGCCCGGTCAGCATCAGGACCGGCACGTCAGAGGTGCCACGAAGCTCACGCAGCAGTTCGAGACCGTTCTCTCCGTTCGGCAGTACCAGGTCGAGGAATATGGCCGCGTAGGATTCCCTTGCCAATTCGGAGCGCATGGCTGTGCCGTTACCGACGGCCGTCACTCGGAATCCGTTGTCCTCAAAATAGCGAACTAGCATCTGTCTTATGCGCGCGTCATCGTCGACGACCAGAATACGGTCAGCGTCCATCTGTGCCTTGTGCCCTACTGTCATCCTTGCATCCAGATAACGTAGGATGAGGGACAATGCCACCGGTTCGCAGGCAGTTGATGCCGGTTGCGCTTTTCTGTCCGCAAAACACCTGGCGCGTTGAACCCCGCTTGTGCCCAGGCGGGGTCTCTTCGATTTCAGTCCGAAAATAGGAAATTCTACGAATATCTTCTCAGCGCCGTAGAGGTCACCGTGAGTGGGCGTCGAGAACGGGTATAGGCCGCGACGCAGGGTCGGGAGAACCTGGGCCAAGGGCTGCGTCGAATCAGCCCTTGGCCTGAACCTTGAACACGTGGAACCCATTGAAGCCGTCGCCCGGATCTCGAAGGATGTTCAACTCGCGAGTTGTCAAAACCCGGAGAGGTAGCCCGCCACTCACTTGGCAATCCGAGCGAGGTCAACGCGTATATCTCGGACCGCGCCCGGCAGGTCCTCCACTTCCTTGGAGAACTCCTGGGCCGCAACGCGTACGTCCATTGGAAAACTCCAGAGTTTTTGGTGGAGGTGAAGCCAGCGCTGCAATTGCGTTGACGTTCCGTTATTGCTATCAAATGCCCGCCGCGCACCCATTGCGCGGCGGGGCGTCGAAACCCCTCGTACAGCGGCTCAGTGCAGCCGTAGAATGCACTCTCCGGTCAAAAGTCGGGGAGGCCTACGCGCATGTTCAGGGCGCAAGCCTAAAGGCGTGGGCGCTCTCCTGTACGAGAGTTTCGAACTCCCCGGCTTTGACCTCGGAGAGTCGGATGAAACTTGTCGCAAAAATCGTAAAGCGTTCTGGAAATGTCGCAGTCGGCTTCGCGCTGCTTCCATTCGCAATTGTCGCGCTAGCTGCAATGATTTTGATCGGAGCGCTGCAGTGGGCAGAACTTCACGCCGGTGAAGAAGCTGCCTCAAAGCGGATGTGGCGTTGACGGATCACCCTGGCCAACTAACCGAGTTTGCGGCAGCTTCCGCTGCCGCCTCGGTTCCTGCAGCATCATAGAATTTGGAGTTACAATGAATATTGACCACTCCTGCCTTGCAAACGGCCTTCAAGTTGTCTCGATTGCGTTCAGGGATTTTGAAAGCGCCGTGGTCGCAATTATGATCCGGGCTGGTTCCAGGGTTGATGGAGCCGCTCATGGAACCGCCCATTTTCTCGAACACATGGCATTCAAGGGCACACGGCACCACGCGTCCGATGAGATTGCGCAGCGGATTGAAAGCCTCGGGGCGACAATCAACGCGGTTACGGGCAAGGACTACACGCTCTATTATGTTGAGGGGCTGAAGGAAATGCTTCCTGAAGCGGTCGCGATCCTGACAGAGGTAGTGATATCCCCTCGACTCGACCCTGAAGATATGGATGTCGAGAGACAGATCATTCTACAAGAAATTCTGCAAGCCCAGGATGATGCGGCGGTCAGTGCGCTGGCGGGGTTGGCGCAGAGGGCCTATCCCGATCAGAGCCTCGGAAAATCAGTTCTGGGCACCCCAGAGACAGTGGCACGGCTAAGCCGTGCAGATCTGATGGACTTCGTTGTCGAGAACTATCAGCCTGAAAACATGATATTGATCGCGGCTGGCGGCATATCCCACCATGATTTGGTTGTGCTTGCCAACCGGTTTCTGGATCCCATGCAGGTCTCCAGCCGAACGCGCAAAGAAGCACCCAAGGCGGCCTACTCAGGCGGACTTTTTTTGCAGACCCGATCGGAGTTAAGTCAGTCTATCGTAGCCTGCGCATTTCCAACGGCATGGGCAGGTGACCGTCATCGCTACGCCGTTCAAGTCCTTGCGGAGGCATTGGGAACGGGAATGTCGTCCCCCTTGTTCAGATCAATCCGGCGGGACCATGGTCTGGCGTATGAGGTCGGAGCGTGGTCAGAACACGGTTCCGATTTCGGTTTATTCGGCATGTATGCGGCGACATCGGCAACTCATGTCGAAGATGCCCTCCGGCTGATGGGCATTGAACTTTCGAAGATGGCAGCGGCGGACAATGACGAGGCCGTACATCGTGGTAGAAACAAATGCCTCGTCAACCTCGTCCGCGCCCGGGAAACACCGTTTGACGCGGCCCGCATGGTCGGCACGGCTATGCTGACATTTGGCACGATCGTATCCCCGGAGGATGAGATCAATCGAATCCGAAGCGTCACGACACGAGATGTGAGGGAGGCCGCGTCAACACTGATCGATATGGCGAAACCCACAATCGCTGTTGTCGGTCAACCAGAGCCCATTGACTACGAAGAGGTGATGCTTACCACAATCAGGTCGGTGCTCGGGAGCACGTCCTCCGATCGGTAAATTGGATATGGGGTGACGGTTGGCGACCACAGGTCGGCCGGATTGATGTCGCGTGCCTTGCGGGTCAGCAGGAAGTGCTGGCCGAATTCGTCGTTGGGATCAGGCCGGGAGCATCGGCGGGTACGGGACGACGGACAAGCAAGACGTCATTGTTCGATCGGCGGATGACGGAACTCGCAACCGTCAGAAGCGGCGCCGCCGCCGCTGGGGCGCAACGGCTGGCAGAGCTCGGAAAAGAGTTCCTGCCAGCTGAACATCGATTGAGCATGCTGAACTCCTGCACATACCTGTGCATCCGGAAGCAGATCGTCTTGGCATCCGGAACCTTGTCAGAAAGGCCGAGCCCGAGAAACCGCATGAACGACAACGGTCCTGGATGACGAACTCTGCCTGGTCGTCCGAGAGTTTGTAGAGCGCCTGCAAGACCGGGATCTTAAACATCAGCACCGCTGGAAACGGCGGACGGCCGCCCTTCGATCCGTCGGATCGCTTCAATGCCTTTGCCAACGGATTCTCGAATACAGCCCAGGGGTGGCCTGCGCAACAGCGATCAACCAGCAGCGTCGATCGTTGCTTACACCACGACGAAATCCGCATGCGTCAGCGCGAGCCCGGTGCCGAGGGTGGCGAACTGGACTGCAGCACCGGTTCCGTTCCCATCGGCATCGTAGCTCAACGCGCCGGTGATAGGATTGTAGATGATGCGGTCGTTGGCATCGTGCGCTGCCTCTCCGATGTGGAAAGCCGTTTCCGTGAGGATGGGCGCCGGTCCTAGCGCCGCGAAAACTGCCTTTGAAAGTCGGATTGTATCTGCTGCGGCGTCAAAGTCCGTAATCGTGTCGACGTTCCGTGTTGCATCTAGCTGCCGATCGAAGACGAAGGTGTCCGCGCCGGAACCGCCAGTGAGAAGATCATTGCCCGCTCCGCCGTTAAGGATATTGTTTCCGTCATTGCCGATGAGAACGTTGCGCTGCGCATTGCCGGTGGCGTTGATGTTGGCGGTGCCAAACAGCGTCAGGTTCTCGACCGCGCCAAGCACATGAGTGGTATCGGCCAGGCTGAAGCTGATCCTCGACAGCACAGTATCGATGCCGTTCGAACCGGCCACGCTCTCGTCGACGATGTCGCCGGCATTGTCGACGACGTAGGTGTCATCACCWGCGCCGCCGCRCATTCTGTCGGCGCCGGCACCACCATCAAGGATATTGCTGCCGGCATTGCCGGTGAGCACGTTGTTCAGCGCATTGCCGGTGGCGTCGATGTCGGCGGTGCCGAGMAGCGTCAGRTTCTCGACYGCGCCAARCACATGCGCGGYATCRGCCAGGTTGAAGCTGATCGCCGACCGCACGGTGTCGATGCCGTTCGAACCGGTCGGGCTCTCGTTGACGATGTCGTCGGCGTTGTCGACGACGTAAGTGTCATTGCCGGCACCGCCAGCCATGACATCGGCACCGGCGCCGCCATYGAGGACATTGACGCCGGCGTTGCCGGTGAGCGCGTTGTTCAGCGCATTGCCGGTGGCGTTGATGTT
>NZ_JBFTQH010000079.1:0-5971 GCF_056398905.1 Rhizobium sp. 01T417
AACTCTGCAGCGCAATCGTCGCAAAGAAGCCCGAGACGAACGAGCGCAGGCCGCTGCGCGTGCCGGTGGCAAGGCCGGTGCGCAACCGCGCCCCAAACGCACGCGACACGCCGTCCTTCACCTGGGCCAGGCCGAACAGCAGCAGCGCTGCCGCGCCGAACAGGTTGATCATGACGATCGTCGATTCCATGCTGCCGTTTCTTTGCCTTTTATGCGGGAAGGGTGTTCCTATTCGAATATAGGTTCTCAAGTGTTTGAAAATATGGCGTTACGCGCGCAATTTTTATTGCTCGGCTAAAAACTATACGCTGCTTGGGGAAATTCACAACGTCGTTCGCGACATATTTTGAAGCGGTATCGTCGTCGAGGTCGCGAAGGTCGGAAATCAGCGCCAGACGGTCTGCCGCATGGCTTCTCCGACGATCATCGCAGCCGAGACGGCGACGTTTATCGAGCGTTGGCCTTCCACCATGGGAACGAGGATCCGGGCGTCGGCTGCCGCGTGGACATGATCAGGGACGCCGGCGCTCTCGCGGCCGAAAAGAAGGATGTCGTCGTCACGGAATGCGAAGTCGGTATAGCGGTCGGACGACTTGGTGGACGCCAGCACCAAACGCCGACCGGTAGCCTTTCGCCAGTCCTCGAAGCGATCCCAATTGACATGGCGGGTGAGGGCGGCTGCGGCGATATAGTCCATGCCTGCCCGTTTGAGGTTGCGGTCGGATATGTCGAAACCAGCAGGCTCGATAATGTCGACAGCGAAGCCAAGACAGGCGGCGAGACGCAGGATGGTTCCCGTATTGCCGGGTATGTCAGGCTGATAGAGCGCTAGTCTGAGGATCGCCATGGTCTAGGCCGTATTTTTCGGTTTTCGTCGAAGGACGCCTATTGCAACTGTGATTTCAGCGCAATAGGGCGCATTTTGGCCGATAATTGTTCAATTTCCGGCCGGTCGGGGCTGGAAATTCTGCTTGATTCGCGTTAAGGGTGCACATCTTTTAATCGCCAGAAGGGAGCGCCAAGATGGAAATATTGCCGCGTATGCGCTCTCGATGCGTGACCCCGCGAGTGGCGACCTGGCACGCGTAGTGCCATTTCTCTCCTGAGTTCCCATTTCTAACCTTTGCGCGGCCGTTATGGCCTCGTCCCGTGAACGTCCGGTTCCCATATGAGCTCTCAAGCGCCGTTTTGCGCGAGCCGGGGAGGCTGGACCGATCAGGTTTCGGAGCATTTTCATGTTTGGCTGGTTCGAGCAGCGACTTAATCCTTTCCCGACCGAGGAGCCGGTTGCTCCTCCGAAGGGTCTTTTTGCATTTTGCTGGCACTACACGAAGCCGGCAGCACCGTGGCTCGCCATCATGGCAGTGCTGACGGCGCTGATCGCCGTCGGCGAGGTGGCGCTCTTCCAGTTCCTCGGTGATATCGTGGACTGGCTGACTAAAGCCGACAAGGCGACATTTCTGGAGTCGGAATGGCCGAGGTTGGCATGGATGGGATCGTTGATCCTCATCGGCCTGCCGCTGGCGGCGGGGCTGGATTCACTCATCATGCATCAGGTGCTACTCGGCAACTATCCGATGATCGCACGCTGGCAGATGCACCGTTTCCTGCTGCGTCACAGCATGACCTTTTTCGCCAACGAATTCGCCGGACGCGTTGCGACGAAGGTGATGCAGACGTCGCTTGCGGTTCGCGAAACGACGATGAAGATCCTCGATGTCTTCGTCTATGTCGTCACCTACTTCCTGTCGATGATCATTGTGATCGCTGCTGCCGACTGGCGGCTGATGATACCGATCCTCGTTTGGCTCGCTGTCTATATCGGAATCGTGTCCTACTTCGTGCCGCGGCTTCGCAAGATCGCGGCACAGCAGGCGGATGCGCGCTCTATGATGACGGGGCGGGTGGTCGACAGCTACACGAACATCGCGACGGTGAAGCTGTTCTCGCATGCCGGCCGCGAAGAGACCTATGCGCGTAGCGGCATGGAGGAGTTCCTCGAAACTGTCCACTCGCAGATGCGTCGCGTCACGTTGTTTCATATATCCGTCTATATGAACAACTGCGTGGCGTTGTTCGTGGTGTCCGGCCTGTCCATCTGGTTCTGGCTGAACGGACAGATCTCGGTCGGTGCCATTGCTATTGCGATCGGTCTTGCCATGCGTGTCAACGGGATGTCGCAGTGGATCATGTGGGAAGTCTCGGCGCTGTTCGAGAACATCGGCACGGTCTATGACGGCATGGAGATGATGACGAAGAAGCATGACATCGTCGACAAGCCGAACGCGCCGCAGTTGTCAGCGAGGAAGGGTGCAATCCACTACGAGCGCATCCGCTTCCACTATGGCAAGGGCAAAGGTGTCATCGACAATCTCTCCCTAGACATCAAGGCGGGTGAGAAGGTCGGCCTGGTCGGTCGCTCCGGTGCCGGCAAGACGACGCTGATGAACCTGTTGCTGCGCTTCTACGATCTGGAGGCCGGCCGCATCACGATCGATGGGCAGGACATCTCGGGCGTGTCCCAGGAAAGCCTGCGTGAACTGATCGGCGTCGTGACGCAGGATACGTCCCTGCTGCACCGGTCGATCCGCGACAACATCGCCTATGGCCGCCCGGACGCGACCGACGCCCAGGTGATCGAAGCCGCCAGGCGTGCGAATGCCTGGGACTTCATCGAAGGGCTTGTCGACATGCAGGGCCGCACAGGGCTCGACGCGCAGGTAGGCGAACGCGGCGTGAAGCTCTCCGGCGGCCAGCGTCAGCGCGTCGCGATCGCCCGCGTCTTCCTGAAGGACGCGCCGATCCTGGTGCTCGACGAGGCGACATCGGCGCTCGACTCCGAGGTCGAGGCAGCGATTCAGGAAAACCTATTTGCGCTGATGGAAGGCAAGACGGTGATTGCGATCGCGCATCGCCTGTCGACCCTGACCGAGATGGACCGTCTGATCGTGCTCGACAAGGGCAGGATCATCGAGGCCGGCGCCCACGCAGAGCTGGTCCAGCAGGGCGGTATTTACGCTGACCTGTGGAACCGTCAGTCCGGCGGCTTCTTGGCGGATCACTCGGAAGAGGCGGAAGAGGCGGCCGAATAGAAAGAAGCCCTCCCTGCGGATGCGGGGAGGGCTTCTCTTTTCGTGTCCATGGATGTGGTGTCAGAGGCTGTCTGCCCAGTCTTTCACCCGGTTTCCTTCGACAAGCATGCTATTGGTCGACACAAGCGTACGCAATGCGAACAGACGTCGCTCTTCCTCGCGATCGACCCACGTAGAGATCGCCTCGGCGATTGCCTCGTCGTAGGACATTTCCAACTGTTCAACGATTGCATCAAGTCGTTCCGCAAGGGGCAGCGGAATACTCGACAATACTGTCTTCCTTGCTTGCATCGCGGCCGTCTCCCGTAAGAATCCATTGTACCTCGAGATTGTGACGAGGTCAGTCTCATTCAACAACGATGCCGTTGTTGTTACCGATTGTTACGAAAATATAAGGTTGCGCCCTGGGCCCGTTGCTTTCCCGCCCTGGCTAATAAGCCTATATCGCATTTATGCTGATAAAACGACTCCTTCGTGTCTTTGAAAATTGGATTAATCCCTTTGCGCCGCGGGAAAACATTCAGCCCCCGCGTTCCACGCTTGGATTCATCTGGTTCTATATCGGGCAGGCGAAGACGCCCTTCGTCGCGATGCTCGTGCTCGGCGGGATGTCGGCGGCAATCGAGGCGGCGCTCTTCTGGTTCGTCGGCCGGCTTGTCGATATCCTCGCGACGATCACGCCGGCCGCAGGCTGGAGCGGCCTTCTTGCCGCGCACGGCGCCGAACTCTTCGGTATGCTCGTCCTTATCGGCATCGTCCGCTTTGTCGTCGCGCTGTTGATTGCGCTCGTCGATCAGCAGGTGATCACGCCCGGCTTCTATAACCTCGCGCGCTGGCAATCCTACCTGCATGTTTCGAGGCAATCGCTCTCGTTCTTTCAAAGCGATTTCTCCGGCCGCGTCGTCACCAAGGTCTGGTCGGCGGGCCAGGCCACGGGCGATCTGGTGACGTCGCTGATGGAGAGCGTCTGGTTCGTCGGCATCTATGCGGCGACAACGCTGGTGCTCGTCGCGCGGCTGGATCTCTCGCTTGCCGTGGTCGTGCTCTGCTGGCTCGGCGTGTTCGGCGTTCTCGCGCGTTATTTCGTGCCCCGCATCCGATTGCATTCCCGGGAAACGGCGGAAGCGGCGTCGATGATCAACGGGCGCATGGTGGACGCCTACAGCAACATCCAGACACTGAAGCTGTTTGCGCGTGACGAAGAGAGCGACCGCTACATGCGGCAAGGCTTCGACTTCTATCAGCACACTGTCCTGCGGTTCACGCGCTTCATCACCGGGGTACGCGCCTCGATGGCACTGCTTTCGGGCATCATGATCGTTACGATGGCCGGACTGAGCGTTCATCTTTGGCTGGCGGGGCTCATCAGTTCCGGCGCGGTCGCCTTCTCGCTGGCGCTTGTGCTGCGCCTCAACTTCCTTCTCGGCCGGCTGACGACCCAGTTCAACGGCATCATGCGCAACCTCGGCACGATCCAGAATGCTGCCGAGCTGATCTCGCAGCCGCTTGGACTGGTCGATCGCCCCGGTGCCCGCGACCTTACTATTCGACAGCCCGGCATCCGCTTCGAGAACGTCTCTTTCCACTACGGCAGACCAGATGGCGTTATCGACAACTTCTCGCTCACGATCGAGCCGGGGGAGAAGGTCGGCATCGTCGGGCGCTCGGGCGCCGGCAAGTCGACACTGGTCAACCTCCTGCTGCGGCTCTACGACCTCGAAGGTGGACGGATCTTGATCGACGGCCAGGACATTGCGTCCGTCACGCAGGAAACCCTGCGCATGCAGATCGGCGTTGTCAGCCAGGATACGTCGCTCCTGCATCGTTCCGTCCGGGACAATATCTTGTTTGGGCGCCCTGATGCGGGCGAGGCGCGGTTGGTCGAAGCGGCTCGGCGCGCGGAAGCGCTTGGCTTCATCGAGCGCCTGCAGGACCAGAATGGCCGCAGGGGTTTCGACGCGCACGTCGGGGAGCGTGGCGTGAAGCTTTCCGGCGGTCAGCGCCAGCGTATCGCGATTGCGCGCGTCATGCTGAAGGATGCGCCGATCCTCGTTCTCGACGAAGCAACATCGGCGCTGGATTCCGAGGTGGAAGAGGCGATCCAATCCAATCTGATCGGCCTCATGCAAGGCAAGACGGTGCTTGCCATCGCGCATCGGCTCTCGACCATCGCCGCCCTCGACCGATTGATCGTAGTCGACGAGGGGGGGATTATAGAAGAGGGGACGCACGAAGCTCTGCTGAAACAGGGTGGTCTCTATGCCGAACTCTGGGCACGGCAATCCGGTGGGTTCATCGCAACCGATGTCGAGGCGCCACCGCCCGGTTCAAAGGCACACCGTAAACTCGGCGACGAGGCCAAAGTCGTCTGAGATRCAGTGTTACCTTCGGTCCACTGGAATGGTTTCAGCCGTAGTGGCCGGTCGGCGGGAACGCCGTCGACGCTGGTGCCGAAGGCTCGAGTTGGTGCAATGCGCAGCTGTGGCAAGCATGTGATTGTCTTCGAAAATCATCTGAAAATTCCCGCGACATTGTGCCCACATGGCCTTGCCAAGGCTGGACATAATTTGCGATCAAGCTTAGAACGCGCCGGATTGGTGGGGAATCTATGGTCGAATTGTGTCGCGACAGATTCGCCGCCGCGAGGAGCAGGGGCGGAGTTCCGCAAAATTTGCGTAGAGGATGGTTATAAGCCGTGAGCGAACACGAAACGACAGGCGAGATCACGGGCGAGCCGACTCGCCGTGATTTCCTTTATCTCACCACAGGCATGGCGGGGGCGGTTGGGGCCGTTGCGGTTGCATGGCCGTTTATCGACCAGATGCGTCCGGATGCTTCGACGTTGGCGCTGGCCTCGATCGAGGTTGACGTTTCCAGCC
>NZ_JBFTQH010000080.1:0-5561 GCF_056398905.1 Rhizobium sp. 01T417
GTGCAAGGCAAAGCGCGCATGTGCAAGGCAAAGCGCGCATATTGCTCTGGAGCTGGTACCGGCACGATGTCGCAAGCAGTTTCGCGCTTGGGCAAAGCACCGCCAAGACGCTCGCGGTGCTCACGCAGGTAGCGCATCTCGGGGCTGTCGTCGGCGGGCTTGTAAAAGGCAAGACTAGTCGTCTGCTCGTCGGTCAGCGGCAGGTGAAAGCGGTTGCGGAATTCGATGAGATCCGTCTCATCAAGTTTTTTCTGGCTGTGCGTAGTCATTTTGCCCTGCCCGGCCGTACCCATGCCGTACCCCTTCTTGGTGTGAGCCAGGATTACGGTGGGCTGGCCACGGTGGGCGGCGGCGACGGCGTAGGCCGCGTAGATCTTCACAAGGTCATGGCCCCCGCGTTTCAGGCGATCAATCTGCTCGTCCGTGAGGCCTTGCGCCACCGCCTCAACCGCGTGATTCTGCCCAAAGAAGTGATCACGGTTATAGCGGCCGTCCTTCGCCGCGAAGGTCTGCATCTGCCCGTCCACGGTGGCGCCCAATGTGCGTACCAGTGTGCCTGTAAGATCTCGCGCAAATAGGCCGTCCCAATCACTCCCCCAGAGTAGCTTGATGACGTTCCACCCTGCTCCGGCGAACAAGCGTTCCAACTCGTCAATGATCTTGCCGTTGCCGCGTACCGGGCCGTCGAGACGCTGCAAGTTGCAGTTGACTACCCACACCAGATTGTCAAGCCGCTCCCGCGCGGCCAGGGTGAGCGCGCTCATGCTTTCCGGCTCATCCATCTCGCCGTCTCCGAACACGCCCCAGACCTTACGTCCTTCACAATTGAGCAGGTTGCGGTGAGTCAGGTAGCGCATGAAACGCGCGTGATAGATGCTGCTGATTGGCCCAATACCCATCGAGCCGGTGGGAAACTGCCAGAAGTCGGGCATCAGCCATGGATGAGGGTAGCTTGACAGGCCACACGCCCCTGACTCGGAGGCGGTGATTTCCCGCCTATAGTGCGACAGATCCGCTTCGGTCAGTCGCCCCTCGAGGAAAGCGCGCGCGTACACGCCTGGCGCGCTATGTGGCTGGAAGAACACCAGGTCGCCGCCATGGTCCCCGTTGCGGCCGTGAAAAAAGTGGTTAAAACCAACTTCAAATAGATCGGCCGCGCTGGCGTAGCTGGCTATGTGTCCGCCCAGTTCGCCATAGGCCTTGTTAGCCCGCACCACCATGGCGAGGGCATTCCATCTTGCCAGCGAAGCCAGGCGCTCCTCCAGCGCCAGATCTCCGGGAAAAGCTGGCTGCGCTTCTACTGCAATCGTGTTGACATAGGGCGTATTCAGATCAGGCTGCCATGGAATCTGCTGTGTGCGCGCCAGGCGCACAAGTTCATCGAGCATGAAGCACGCGCGGCTGTGCCCACCGTGTGTCACCAGCCCCATAAAGGACTCGTGCCACTCTGAGGTTTCCAGAGGATCGGGATCTCGATCGGGGATTGGATGCGGGAAATTTGTGGTCATGGCAACAGCCCTGCGAGGTCCACAAAGAGCCAAGGTTCGGTCAGTCGTCGTCTTGCCTCGTATGACCGAATGGTCTCTGCCTTCCGAAGTGTCAAGATAATGTCGTCGAGGCCGTGGAGCAGCCTCGTCTTCCGGTCGGCATCGACCYCGAACGCGATGGGTCTCCCGCTATGGGGCGTGATCTGTTGAGACGGCAGGTCGACATGGAGCGTGATGCCCGGCTGCTTCTGCGCCAGCGTAAACAGTCCATCCACGACATCTGAAGGCAGAATAATCGGTAGGATGCCGTTTTTGAAGCAGTTATCGTAGAAGATGTCGGCGAAGCTCGGTGCTATCAGCACGCGCATTCCGAAGTCGCGCAATGCCCAGGGAGCATGCTCGCGGCTCGATCCGCACCCGAAATTCTCTCTGGCCAGCAAGATTCGCGCTCCGGCGTAGCAAGGCTGGTTGAGAGGAAAATCAAGATTTCTTGGCCGCTTCGAGGCATCTTGACCTAGTGTGCCCCGATCAAGGTAGCGCCACTCATCAAACAAGTTGTCTCCGAATCCGGTCCTGAAAATCGATTTCATGAACTGTTTCGGAATGATGGCATCTGTATCGATGTTGGGACGGGCCAGCGGCACCGCGACTGCATCAAGACATGTGAACCGTTCCATCAGCGCTTCTCCCGCGAGATGTCGACAAAGTGCCCGGCAATCGCAGCTGCCGCCGCCATGGCCGGGCTGACAAGATGGCTTCTCCCACCTGCGCCTTGCCGCCCTTCAAAGTTCCGGTTCGACGTTGAAGCGCATCGCTCCCCGGCACCCAGACGATCCTCGTTCATGGCGAGGCACATCGAACAACCCGGCTGTCGCCATTCAAAGCCTGCATCCGTAAACACGCGGTCCAGTCCTTCCGACTCGGCCTGCGCCTTTACCAGCCCCGACCCCGGAACAACCAATGCTTGTCGGACGAACGGTGCGATTTTCCTACCCGCCACAACTGCGGCGGCTGCACGGAGGTCTTCGATACGGGAGTTTGTGCAGGATCCGATAAACACCTTGTCGACCCGAATATCCTGCATGGCGGTGCCGGGCTTCAACCCCATGTAGGCGAGCGCGCGCTCCATTCCCGCTCGCTTGACGAGGTCAAGCTCCTGCGCCGGATCGGGGACAAGTGCGTCCACTGTCACCACCATTTCCGGCGAGGTTCCCCAAGTGATCATCGGTCGCAATTCGCTCGCATCGATCTCGACTATGCGATCGAATATGGCTTCCCTGTCACTGACTAATGTACGCCAGTAAGCAACCGCAGCATCCCAATGATCCGCTCGCGGACCATAGGGACGGTCGCGCAGATACTCGACGGTCGTATCGTCCACACCAATCAGGCCGACGCGTGCACCGGCTTCGATGGCCATATTGCACAAGGTCATGCGCCCCTCCATCGAGAGCGCGCGGATCGTGTCGCCCCCAAACTCGATGGCAAATCCTGTTCCGCCGGCAGTGCCGATGCGGCCGATGATGGCGAGGACCAGGTCTTTCGCGGTCACGCCTTGTGGGAGGGCGCCACTCACCTGAATGAGCATGGTGCGCAGTGGCCGCATAGTCAGGCATTGGGTGGCGAGCACGTGTTCGACTTCGGAGGTGCCGACGCCAAATGCCATCGCCGCAAATGCGCCGTGCGTACTTGTGTGCGAGTCGCCAGCAACCACTGTCATTCCGGGCAACGTCGCACCCTGCTCGGGTCCGACCACGTGAATGATGCCCTGGCGGGGATTGAAGATGTCGAACTCCGTGATGCCGAACTCCCGGCAATTTGCGTCGAGCTGGCGTAGCTGCTGTCGTGAAAACGGATCGGGGACGCTATCGATGCTGGCCCGCTCGGAATATGTCGTGGGGACGTTGTGGTCCACCGTGGCAAGCACCGTTGCCGGTCGCCACGGTTTGCGGTTAGCCAGGCGCAGACCCTCGAAGGCCTGAGGACTGGTCACCTCGTAGACCAGATGTCGGTCGACATACAGCAGTGCCTCACCGTCTTCATTCAGGTCAACGAGGTGGCTTCGCCACAGCTTGTCGTAAAGCGTACGTGCTTCCATCGCAGATTGCATAGTTAATGTGGTGTCATGCGTAGGCAATGCGCAAACAGATGTCCCTCGGTGCTTGCGCGGAAATCGACGCCTGGAGGGGGCGGTTCAGGTTCTACGATGAACGGTTATTCGACGACCAGTTTGATCTGGCTAGCCAGCGTCTCATAGGCACCTAACTCCGCCTTGATCTGCGCTCCCATCTGGGCGGGTGTATTGCCAATCGGTTCCGCGCCTATCTCCAGCAGTTGCCGACGAACTTCAGGTACCCTCACCATTCGGTCGATCTCACCGTGGATCCTCTCTACGATCGACGCGGGCGTCCCCGAGGGCGCAACGATGCCAAACCATGTGCCAACATCGAAACCGGGCAGCACCGTTTCCGAGAGCGTGGGAATATCGGGCAAGGCAGAGGAACGCTTGACCGTCGTCACCGCCAAGGCTCGCGTCTTGTGAGCCTTGACCTGCGGCAGCGCAGAAGTGACGGTGTCGAACATCACCTGCACCTGACCACCCATCAGGTCGGTGACGGCGGGCCCACTCCCCTTATATGGCACGTGCACCAAATCCACGCCGGCTTGCAACTTGAACATCTCACCGATAAGGTGGTGAGCCGTTCCCGCGCCTGCCGTTCCATAATTGAGCTTGCCCGGCTGCGCCCTCGCGAGAGAAACAAACTCAGAAATTGTCTTCGCGGGAAGGCCCGTGTTGACGACCACCACATTCGGCACCATCGCGATAACGCTGACAGGCGCGAAGTCCCGGCCGAAGTTGTAGGGCAAGTTCTTGTAAACAGCCTGTGCAATCGTATGATGAACCGTGCCCAGCAGGAGCGTGTAACCATCGGGGGGTGACTTCGCAACCATACTTGCTCCGATCGTTCCACCGACGCCCGGCCTGTTCTCGACGATGACAGGCTGGCCCCAGGCCACCGTCATGCGTTGCGCCAGGATCCGGGCCAACACATCTGTCGTGCCACCAGGCGCGAACGGAACGACTATCTTGATAGGCTTGGTCGGATATGCCGGGCTCGGCTGGGCGGTTGCGACAGCGCAAGCCAAAGCCATTGGCAAAAGGAAAGCGGCGCGGCGTAAATGGTTCATGGTTGTCTCCATCGTTTTTTCTTGGTGCACAGAATCGCTTTGCGTTCTCATGTCACTACAACGCTAAACGTGCGTCGGCACTCTTAGTTCGGGGGCGGCGTTGTGGGATTGACTCTACCGGCCGAACAGCAGAATGTGCTGCCGACTCGATGCCGAAAAATTGTTTCTTTCAGCATTTGATGCGGCATGTCAGAAGGGCCGCAGCACCGAAGGAGGGTCAAGACCAGACGCACGGTTTCGATATGCTCGCCGTATCGGCAATCGTGCCGGTTAGTGCCTGGGAATGGGCTCGGTGACGAGGTGCCGGCCTTGAAGAAGCGCTTTGGGAAGAGCCCTTTTACTGGCCAGGACCGGTGGTTCGCGGCCAAGCCGGCGTCCGTGGAGGGGAGGGTGTGGCCGCTGAAGGAGCTCAAGGAGGCGGCGCTGTAAGCCTTGAGCGATTTTGTCCTAAAAAGGGAAGCTCGAGCTTCCCCTTCTTTATCGTGACACCAACTGAGCAAGGGGATGCGACCGTCTCAAGAACAGAAGCGGTAGCACATGCATAGCCTATCCACTTGCTTAGAAAAGCTGGCGCCGTCCATCATAGTCACGCACGATTTGATTCATGGCCTTCAGGAGAGCCTGGTCGTTGCCCAGTGTCTGCTCAATCGCCTTCATGTAGCTCAGCAACTGAGCCTGGGCGGTGTTCGCGACTTCGGTCGTAATGCCTTCATCGTCGTGCAAAATCAYGTAAGAACGGGCGAAACCATAGATAAGAAAGTAGGCTGCAGCATTGGCTGGATCGCTCTTCATAAGCGCAAGCGATTGTTGCTTAACCTTCAAGAAGGCATCTGTTCCAGGAACGCTCTGCGCAAATTCGGCCGTGACGGTATTGAAGTCCATAAG
>NZ_JBFTQH010000081.1:0-5100 GCF_056398905.1 Rhizobium sp. 01T417
GCTATCGGTCGGAATGCGAATGCCGCGACAAGCCTGGTTACACCTCATATCATCGAGATGGCCCATAGCCTGAAACTCAAGATGGTCGCGGAAGGTATCGAAACAGCTGAACAGGAAACGATCCTGCGTCAGTCCGGCGTTCAGTTCGGGCAAGGGTGGCTATACTCGAAAGCCCTCCCGTTCGAAGAATTCATTACATTCTATGAAAAGCGCAATGCCGGGCAAAAAACGGTGAGGAGATATGTCACACGCGCTCGAGCGCACTTCGGCAGTAGGACGTTCAGAGTAGGTTCCCAAAAGTGGTCTCATCAAAGAACAACAATCAACGTACCAACCGACACTTGCTCGTACAGTCGATGATCAAATGCAGTCGGATGAAGCCCAATCGGCATGGCAGTGGAATGTCTCCACGCAGCATTCGCGACATCGCTGCCGCTCATTATCTGGCGATCTGGGAAAGCTACGGGAGAGCGAGCTTTATTGAGCTTTGATCCGCGCTTCAATTAAGCTCAATTCGAAGCGGTGATAGCGTTGCCGAGCAAAATAGCCGTCCAACTCTTGGCGAGCTAGTGAGGTGGGTTCGCCTCGAAGCCTCGCGCCTGAAATCCCAGCCTCTTGGGCCGCAATTTTGATAGCATCGTCTGTCAGGTATTTTCGCGTTCGCGCCAAATCGGCCTGCAATTGATCCGTCCGTGAAGAGACAGGCTTCTGGGGCGCAGTACCTTGGATCGTGGGGGCTGGATGAGTGTCATTTGCAGTTCTGGTCGTCACCATGCCCTGAGTAGCTTTGCGATGTCTGACAGGTTGGAGCGTTTCGACCGGCACATACCCGAAGTGCTTTCTAAGTTCCCCGGACACGCACCACCGTCCGTAACCCCCGCCCTGAACAACTTCACAAGCAGTCGCGCGGCCACATCGAACTGGTGACCATCCATGGCTGTAAGCTGTCCGGTATATCCGGCCTCTTTCAGCGCGATTTGAATAAACCTGGCCTCTTCGCTCGCTTGGCCGGATTTCCTTTGATCGTTAGGCAAACTGGCTCCTATTCCGCGGTCCGATATGCCGCTACGTTGGGGTGGCTTGTTTTCTTGAGCTTGGATGGCTGCTGAACGGAGAGGCTGCGAGGGCAGATAACCGCGTCGGCCTGCACGATCCGCTCAGTATCGCCAATCTCGAGATACATGAGGCGCCACCCCCGGAGCATTCGATCTTGATCTCATGTGCGCCGACAGACGTTGAAGGGTCTCCCATTTTTGGCACATGATCCATCGCATCGTCTCCAACCATAAATGGCGTTGCTTCAGCAGCAATACAATAGAGGCCGGAAATACGTCGTCCTTGCACCAATGACCTTTGCACAGGCGAGCAACAGCAAGGACCCGTGCGTTCCGGTTCAGCCGACCTTACTTGCGGAAATCGACTATCGCCACAGGGCCGGTTAGCCTCTTTAGTTCGACAATAAATGCAGGAGCATCGTCAGTAAGGTTTTCCCAGTAGGCAGCCACGCTCTCCCCAACAATCGGCAGGCCGCGCATCCAGTTTGGCGGCGCTGAAGGACCCTGCTCCAGAAGGCGTTATTCCCCCGGCTAATTTGGTGATGTCGTCGGCGAGCGCCGTTACGAGGACAGTCAGCGGCGCGATTACAACAAAAATCACCAATATAGCTGCGGCAGCCGGCGCTCGATACCCCCCTACAGCACGCTCGCATTGGCGGTAGATTGGCCAGGTCGAGAAACAAATCACTGCGGCCCACAGGATTGCTGACAGGAAAGGCCAAAGCTCCCGTTTAGGGTTGTCAATTTCAGCTTCTGGCAGGATTGGTTGGGAAAACTCGGCGTTGCTGGCGCTTGAGAGCCGTGATTCAATCTTTTGAGTGATGCGCAGGGGATCAGGCGAAGGATAGGATGTCACGCGGCTTCCGGCGCAGCTTCTACGACTTCTGCCTTGATGATCACGCCACTCCAGAGCATCTGCTTCGCGTGATCGACCGCCATCTCGACTCGACAGCGTCAGGGCGCAGTTGAAGCCGTTCTACAGCAGCACAGGTGGTCCTTCGGTTGAACGATCTGAACCGCGTCGGCCACGTGACTGCCAGCGATATCGCGGCAATGACACTGCACGATCCAATCAATATCCTCCAATCTCAGTCGCATGATACCGGCCGCAGCCGACCGCGCGCCTCAACTTGCATTAGATTTCCAGATCGCTGGTGCCGCCTTGATCTACCCGTTTTCCTACGATGCGGATGAGGCTCCCGATCTCGCGCCGGCAATTTAGCGTCACTATGGCGATTCAAGCGACGAGATCGGACGCTGGGCCCGCCAGTTTCTCCGATACGGCCAGCCGACGGAAACCGGCCGTCTGCTGATGTCACTCTGCTATGCCGTCAGCGAGAGCTTTTCGTATCGCCGCCGCCTTGAACATGGAACACAGACGCCGGTTCAGAGCCTCACGGTGCGTCCAGGATCCCGTCACAATTTTGCATTACTGATGAATGGGGCAGTCCGCTCGCTCGGGCTCGCCGCGCGCGTCGTTGCCGGCTACATCTACGTCGCCGACCCGATGGCAGCACCACGCTCGGAAGAGGCTCCAAACATGCCTGTGCCAGGTCTATCTTCCTGGAGCCGGCTGGACCGAGCTCGATCCGACGAACGCCATCGTAGGCAATCGCGATCTTATTCGCGTGGCAGTCGCACGTGCCCCTAGCCAGGCGCTGCCGTTGAGCGGCCATCTATGATGGCAGCCCTTCCGACTTCGATGGCATGTCGGTGCAGGCCAACGCTACGACCGAATGACCTGCAACCAAGGAGACTCGCGGGAACTCCGCTGTGCCGTCGACGTTGCCAATTGCGTTCCGTGCATGACCGACCTCTCCAACAGGGAATGTAGGATGAAAATACGGGCTGGATTCCATATAGGCTACGAGTGTGCGCAGCCGACCCCGATGCTCATGGTGTTGAACATTCATCCCTCCCGCCGTGTCGATCTGCTGACCGATCAGATACTGACTTTCGACAGGCAAATCGAGGCTTGGTACTATACCGATGTCTTCGGCAATGCCTGCAGTCGCATTGTCGCTCCGCCGGGGCTGACGACGATTTCCACGGAGTTCGAGATTTATGACAACGGGCAGCCGGACATTGTCCCGGAAGGCGCGTTTCAACATGCGATTAACGACTTGCCGAACGAGGTGCTGGTCTTCTTGCTCGGCAGCCGCTATTGCGATACCGACAGGCTCGCCGATTTTGCCTGGGGACGGTTTTCGTCGACCCCACTCGGATGGCAGCGCGTCCGGGCTATCTGCGACTTCGTCCACAATCACATCATTTTCAATTACCTGAAGGCCGATCCGCTCCGAACGGCGTATGGCGGGTTTACCGACAGGACTGGTGTCTGCCGGGATTTTGCGCATCTTGCCATTACGCTGTGTCGTTGCATGAACATCCCGGCGCGATATTGCACCGGCTATCTGGGAGATATCGGCGTGCCGGTCGATCCCAATCCGATGGACTTCAGCGCCTGGTTCCAGGTCTATCTCGGCGGTCACTGGCATACGGCGGACGCTCGCCACAACACGCCGCGCATCGGGCGTATCCTTATGGCGACCGGCCGCGATGCGACGGATGTTGCCCTGTCGACAGCGTTCGGGCCTGCAAAGCTTTCCCGTTTCGAGGTTATCACCCAAGAAGTGCAGCAACGCTGATCTGCTGGCCGGTGCTGGCCACCGGGGTCGCGGCCATTGCTTGATTGGGCATTTCGAGACCGAACGGACTCAATGCAGTCCTCTGGCGATTTGCATTAACCCCATCAAGGCGGCAAACGGACCCAGCCGTTCAGGATCTCTTGACCGACGTGCCGGCGGGTGAAAGACGGATTGACCGCGATTTCGCGCATACTCTATCGAACAGACATTCAACGACTGCGCGCGTCGGCGCCTGTTTCACTGGCGATCAGCGTCGCCATTTGGACTCGAAGCTCTTTCTCGTTCAGGATGCGACCGGCGGCTCGAACGTCTGCGAGAATCTTTGCTATAACGCCCTCATCGCCCGCGGCTGTCGTTCGAACATCGATGATCTCTGCAACGTAGGCTTCAACATCGGTAGCGCCGACTAGGGCCGCAACCCAATGAGCCAATACCCGATCTCGTCGGGACTGAATCTTGAAGGCCATTTCGGAAGCCAGAAAATACATCTGCTCCATCGCCTTTTCGCGTTTCTCGAACGCGTTCATGACGAAGGTCTCCCTGCAGAATTCGCCGTCGATAGCAGGTGCTGGAGAAGACCAGGATCGATCTTGATGATCCGCCGCTCCCGGCTTCCAGCGGCAATCGACGGCAGACAGATAAATGTTGCCACACGCCGATGAGACGGTCGGGATAGGTCGGTTGGCTCCTCGTCCTGCACGATCTTGTAGTCCCCTGCAGGATGCATTTCATCGAGGTCGGGCAAAGTGAACGGAGCCGAGAAATGAACTATGGTGTTCATGATGCGCGTTGACATGGCGACAAACTCCAAGTGAAGGCGCTGAACTGCCACACAGGTACAAGCCTTCATCTGACCGGTGGTATCGGGCATAGCCAATCGGGATTTGGGAGGATGGCGTTCAAGGGATCTGACGCCGCAAGGAGCCATATGGCCAAATGACGATTGGATTACCATACGTTCAAATTAAGTCGTGAAGAGGGCATAAATAGAAAAATTAAATATAAAATAGAATTTGTTACAAATGATCAAAAATAATATTTCAAGAACTTCAAATAAAATGGATGGAAAAATAATATATTAGTCAATAATTACTTTTTGGGTTATTGTAGTCCTGCGCAATATTGCGCGTTTTCATTCAGATTGGATATGGACATGCTAGACATGACCTGGCTTCGCCCCGGCCTATGGGGAGCGGCATGCGGCGCGGCCGCACTTGCCATCGTCGGCTTCACATGGGGAGGTTGGGTGACCACTGGCAGTGCTCAAAAAGCCGCCGGGATCGAGCGAACCTCGGCCATCGCGGCTGCGCTGACGCCCTATTGTCTCGAGAGGGCCAAATCGGATCCAGCTTCGGCAGAGATCTTGGCCGCACTCAAAGCAGCCGGCACCTACGGGC
>NZ_JBFTQH010000082.1:0-4702 GCF_056398905.1 Rhizobium sp. 01T417
AAACCTAAACCTGGGGTGGCCCAGCAAGTGGCAGCAAATGCCGGTCGCTGGTGGCGCAACAGCGGCAAGCTCCTTAACGCCACCCTCACCATTAGATGGGCTGACCAACTTGGAATGCCCAGGCTCGTCTAACCTCAATCTCTCGAACCGCCCGGCGCGGACCCGCATGCCGGGTGGTGTGATCACATCGATCGCCCCCTATGCCGATTGAATTCGATTTTGCAAGGGCTCAGCTCAGCAGCGGTAGGCCTTGCTCCATACCGTAGCCCAGCCGAACGTGGGCATCGTCGAAGCTGAGCCAGAAGAAACGGAACAGGATTGGCCTCCCGCCGCTGAACGGCGTCATTTCGCGATGCAGCCAGGTGGAGGGCTGCTCACCTTCAAGCGGAATGTGGAAGTAATGTCGCCGGTGGCAGACGTCGCTGCCATCCTTGTAGAAACGGTAGTCATTGACAACCAGCGGGGCGAGGGGAGTCTTAGACAGGATTCCCGTTTCTTCCGAAAACTCTCGAAGGGCTGCCGTGGCGATATCTTCGCCAGCTTCTACCGTGCCGCCCGGAACCTGAAGCTCGATCTCCGGAAAGTCCGGCTCATCGAAAACCAGCAGCCGGTCGCGCCAGGTTGCATAGATCAGCACCTTGAGCGCATCCGGCTTCATCGTTGCCTCAGCTGAAGCGGATGATCGCGACTTCGCCGTCGACGGCGCCCTGATAGGCGGAGGCGTGAGGCTCCTCGGACGGCACTTCGGTCAGCATGCCGATCTGGTCGAGGTCGGCCTCGATGAAACCTTCTTCCGCAAGCGCATTCAGAGCCTCGCGCACGGCGCTGTCGTCGTCGGCGGCCTTGAGCATGATATGGAGATCGACGCCCTCGCTGTTGTCGGACTCATAGCCCTTGCCGATGATGATGAAGACCATCGGGCCTTCGGAAATGTTGTCGTTGTCGGGGGCGGTGATCATCGGATGTCCTTCGATTCGAGATTTGAATCTGATTTCATGCGTTTAGCGTCTGCAATCGGTGATTCCATAGCCGCTTTTTACTGCAATGCTCAAGTTTATCTTGCTGTGCAGCAGCGAATGCGCCTAGAAGCTCCAAAAGAGCGCGTAGTGGCCGGGTTTCAAGGCGTTTGGCCGAAGTTTATTTCTTAACGGCCTTGACGAGACGACGGGAAACCAGTAGTACCCGCGCCATCCGGACCCATGTGAGGCATGGCCATTCGGGGCGACGCGCCCCGGAGATCACCTCAAACAAGGTTCGAAACGCACGTTGAAGATATGATGCCTGCACGCATGACGCATGTCTTTTGCGTCCTCTGCTCTCAGTGGTCCATCTGCGAAAGCGGATCGGGCCACGTTTTGCGCATTGAGACAAGCGTGTGATCTTGCCGGAGACGGCGCGAGTTACGCCCGCAAGGGATTGAGATATAAACGTAAGGGATGGTTGAATGCCTACCGTAAACCAGCTTATCCGCAAGCCGCGTCAGGCGAACGTAAAGCGTAATAAGGTTCCTGCCCTGCAGGAGAACCCGCAGAAGCGCGGCGTTTGCACCCGCGTCTACACGACGACGCCGAAGAAGCCGAACTCGGCTCTGCGTAAGGTCGCAAAGATCCGCCTGACCAACGGCTTCGAAGTCATTGGTTACATCCCCGGTGAAGGCCACAACCTTCAGGAACACTCTGTCGTCATGATCCGCGGCGGCCGTGTTAAGGACCTTCCGGGTGTTCGTTACCACATCATCCGCGGCGTTCTCGATACCCAGGGTGTCAAGAACCGCAAGCAGCGCCGTTCGAAGTACGGTGCGAAGCGTCCGAAGTAATTCGGCTTTGAAATCCCGGCGCTGCGCGAGGTCCTCCGCGTGGTAGAGCGCCTTTAACAATTGAAGAGACGAGAAGTATGTCCAGACGTCACAGAGCAGAAAAGCGCGAGATCAACCCGGACCCGAAGTTCGGCGATCTGGTTGTTACCAAGTTCATGAATGCAATCATGCTTGACGGCAAGAAGTCCGTCGCTGAAAGCATTGTCTACGGCGCATTTGACTCCGTACAGGGCAAGTCCAAGCAGGAGCCGCTCGGCGTGTTCCATCAGGCTCTGGACAACGTTGCTCCGCACGTTGAAGTCCGTTCGCGCCGTGTTGGTGGTGCAACCTACCAGGTTCCGGTTGATGTTCGTCCGGAGCGCCGTCAGGCCCTGGCCATCCGCTGGCTTATCGCTGCCGCGCGCAAGCGCAACGAAACGACCATGATCGACCGACTGTCGGGCGAGCTTCTCGATGCATCCAACAACCGTGGTTCCGCGGTCAAGAAGCGCGAAGACACGCACAAGATGGCTGACGCCAACCGTGCGTTCTCGCATTATCGCTGGTAATCCCGAACGGGTTCGAAAGGCAGTCCACAATGGCTCGCGAATATAAAATTGAAGACTACCGAAATTTCGGTATCATGGCGCACATCGACGCCGGCAAGACGACGACGACTGAGCGTATCCTTTACTACACCGGCAAGTCGCACAAGATCGGCGAAGTGCACGATGGCGCGGCCACGATGGACTGGATGGAGCAGGAGCAGGAGCGTGGTATCACGATCACCTCCGCTGCCACCACGACCTTCTGGAAGGGCCGTGACGGCAAGATGCGCCGCTTCAACATCATCGACACCCCCGGCCACGTCGACTTCACCATCGAAGTCGAGCGTTCGCTGCGCGTTCTCGACGGTGCGATTGCTCTTCTCGACGCCAACGCCGGTGTTGAGCCGCAGACGGAAACCGTCTGGCGCCAGGCTGAGAAGTACAATGTTCCGCGCATGATCTTCTGCAACAAGATGGACAAGACCGGTGCGGACTTCTRCCGCTCCGTCGAGATGATCAAGACCCGTCTCGGCGCAACGGCTGTCGTCATGCAGCTGCCGATCGGCGCAGAAAGCGACTTCAAGGGCGTTGTCGACCTGATCGAGATGAACGCTCTCGTCTGGCGCGATGAATCGCTCGGCGCCCAGTGGGATGTCGTCGAAATCCCGGAAGACATGAAGGTCAAGGCTGAAGAATATCGCGAAAAGCTGATCGAGACCGTTGTCGAGATCGACGAAGCCGCGATGGAAGCCTACCTCGAAGGCACCATGCCCGACAACGATCAGATCCGCGCGCTCGTCCGTCGCGGCACGATCGACGTCAAGTTCCACCCGATGTTCTGCGGTACCGCCTTCAAGAACAAGGGCGTTCAGCCGCTGCTCGACGCCGTTGTCGATTACCTGCCGTCGCCGCTCGATATTCCGGCGATCAAGGGCATCGACTTCAAGACGGAAGCCGAAATCGAGCGTCACGCTGACGACTCCGAGCCGCTTTCGATGCTCGCATTCAAGATCATGAACGACCCGTTCGTCGGTTCGCTGACCTTCGCACGCATCTATTCCGGCAAGCTCGAAAAGGGTTCGTCGGTTCTGAACACGGTCAAGGACAAGCGCGAGCGCGTCGGCCGTATGCTGCAGATGCACTCGAACTCGCGTGAAGACATCGAAGAAGCCTTCGCAGGTGATATCGTTGCTCTCGCTGGTCTCAAGGAAACCACCACGGGTGACACGCTCTGCGATCCGCTGAAGCCTGTTATTCTCGAGCGCATGGAATTCCCCGAGCCGGTCATCCAGATCGCGATCGAGCCGAAGTCCAAGGGCGACCAGGAAAAGATGGGCCTCGCGCTCAACCGCCTGGCTGCTGAAGACCCGTCCTTCCGCGTCAAGACCGACCAGGAATCCGGCCAGACGATCATCGCCGGCATGGGCGAACTTCACCTCGACATCATCGTCGACCGCATGCGTCGCGAATTCAAGGTTGAAGCAAACGTCGGTGCTCCGCAGGTTGCCTACCGCGAAACCATCACGCGCCAGCACGAAGAAGACTACACGCACAAGAAGCAGTCCGGTGGTACCGGTCAGTTCGCGCGCGTCAAGATCGTCTTCGAACCGAACCCGGATGGCGAAGACTTCAAGTTCGAGTCCAAGATTGTCGGTGGTGCAGTTCCGAAGGAATACATTCCGGGCGTTCAGAAAGGTATCGAAAGCGTTCTGTCTTCCGGTCCGCTGGCTGGCTTCCCGATGCTCGGCGTCAAGGCGACGCTCATCGACGGTGCCTTCCACGACGTCGACTCGTCGGTTCTGGCGTTCGAAATCGCTTCGCGTGCTTGCTTCCGTGAAGCAGCCAAGAAGGCCGGCGCTCAGCTCCTCGAGCCGATGATGAAGGTCGAAGTCGTCACGCCGGAAGATTACGTCGGTGACGTTATCGGTGACCTGAACTCCCGCCGTGGTCAGATCCAGGGCCAGGAAAGCCGTGGTATCGCCGTCGTCATCGCCGCCAACGTTCCGCTGGCGAACATGTTCAAGTACGTCGATAACCTGCGCTCCATGTCACAGGGCCGTGCTCAGTACACGATGACCTTCGATCACTACGCGCCGGTCCCGTCGAACGTCGCAACGGAAATCCAGGCAAAGTATTCCGGTCAGAAGTGACCGGAATACCAATTGACCGATAACAAGAATTAGATCCCTCACGGGACCTTAAAAGAGTGGAGAGCCCAAATGGCAAAGAGTAAGTTTGAGCGCAACAAGCCGCACGTTAACATCGGCACGATCGGCCACGTTGACCACGGCAAGACGTCTCTGACGGCAGCGATCACGAAGTACTTCGGCGAGTTCAAGGCGTACGACCAGATCGACGC
>NZ_JBFTQH010000083.1:0-4413 GCF_056398905.1 Rhizobium sp. 01T417
GAACTTGCAAACCGGGAGGAAACGATGCGCAAGTTTTTGATGACGACAGCGTTGGTGACGATGAGTGTTGCGGGCTTGGGTGCTGCCAAGGCTGCGGATGTGAAGGAAGTGCAGATGCTGCACTGGTGGACGTCCGGCGGCGAGGCTGCGGCCTTGAACGTGTTGAAGGAGGATCTGTCGAAGGAGGGGTTTGCCTGGAAGGACGTGCCGGTTGCCGGCGGTGGCGGTGATGCGGCGATGACGGCGCTGAAGGCGATGGTTGCGGCCGGCACCTATCCGACGGCCTCGCAGATGCTCGGCTACACCGTTCTCGACTACGCCCAGGCCGGCGTCATGGGGGACCTGACGGAGACGGCGAAGGCCGAGGGCTGGGACAAGGCGGTTCCGGCGGCGCTGCAGAAGTTCTCCGTCTATGACGGCAAGTGGGTCGCAGCCCCCGTCAACGTCCACTCGGTCAACTGGCTGTGGATCAACAAGGGTGTGATGGACAAGATCGGCGGCACCGAGCCGAAGACCTTCGACGACCTGATCGCGCTGCTCGACAAGGCGAAGGCTGCCGGCGTGACGCCGCTGGCGCTCGGCGGCCAGAACTGGCAGGAAGCGACGATGTTCGACTCGATCGTGCTGTCGACGGGCGGCCCCGAGTTCTACAAGAAGGCGATGAACGACCTCGACGAGGAGTCGCTGAAGTCGGACACGATGAAGAAGTCGTTCGACAACCTGCAGAAGATCGTCCAGTACGTCGACCCGAACTTCTCCGGACGCGACTGGAACCTTGCGACCGCCATGGTCATCAAGGGCGATGCGCTCGTGCAGGTGATGGGTGACTGGGCCAAGGGCGAGTTCGTCGCCGCCAAGAAGACACCGAACACCGACTTCCTGTGCTACCGCTTCCCGGGCACCGACGGCAGCGTGATCTACAACTCGGACATGTTCGGCATGTTCAACGTGCCTGACGACCGCAAGGCAGCACAGGTGGCGCTTGCCAAGGCAACGCTGTCGAAGAGCTTCCAGTCGGCGTTCAACGTCGTCAAGGGCTCGGTTCCGGCCCGTACCGACGTTCCGGATACCGATTTCGACGCCTGCGGCAAGAAGGGTATCGCCGACCTGAAGAAGGCCAATGAAGGCGGCACGCTGTACGGCTCGCTGGCCCAGGGCTATGGCGCGCCTCCGGCGGTTGCCAATGCCTACAAGGACGTCGTCTCGAAGTTCGTGCATGGCCAGATCAAGACCTCCGACCAGGCGGTCGAAGAGCTCGTCAAGGCCATCGACGACGCCAAGTAATCAAGGCCTCCCACGGTCTTCCCCGCCGGTGTCGGCGGGGAAGATTCCGCCACGGACGATCTCGTTGGAGGAGATGACCCCATGAGCACCATCGCTACCGATAAAACCGTTCTCACGCCGCACCGTGGAACGCTCATTTCCATCCGCGCGCGCCTGCAGGACGCGCTGCCGAAGATCGTGCTCGCGCCGAGTTTCGCCATCACGCTTGTGTTCGTCTACGGCTTCATCCTCTGGACGATCTATCTGTCCTTCACCAATTCCAAGACCTTTCCGTCCTACGTGCTGACGGGCCCGCGCGCCTATCAGCGGCTGTGGCGCTGGACGTTCGAAAGCGATCCGCCGTCCAGCTGGTACACCTCGATCACCAACATGGGCATCTTCGGTGTGCTCTATGTCGGCATCTGCCTGGCGCTCGGCCTGTTCCTGGCGATCCTGCTCGACCAGAAGATCCGCGGCGAGGGCATATTGCGGCCGATCTTCCTCTATCCGATGGCGCTCTCCTTCATCGTGACAGGCGTTGCCTGGAAATGGTTCCTCGATCCGGGGCTCGGGCTCGAGCAGACGCTGCATCAGTTCGGCTGGACGAGCTTCCACTTCGACTGGATCAAGAACAAGGACTTCGTGATCTATACTGTCGTGATCGCCGGTGTCTGGCAGGCGTCCGGCTTCGTCATGGCGATGTTCCTTGCCGGCCTTCGCGGCATCGACAGCGAGATCATGAAGGCGGCGCAGATCGACGGGGCGACGACCGTGCAGCTCTATCGCCGCATCATCATCCCGTTGCTCAGACCGATCTTCCTGTCGGCCTTCATCGTGCTCGCCCACATGGCGATCAAGTCTTACGATCTGGTTGTGGCACTGACCTCGGGCGGCCCCGGCGGCTCGGCCTGGCTGCCGTCCAACTTCATGTACGAATACACCTTCAAGCGCAACGAGATGGCCGTCGGCTCGGCGAGCGCGGTGATCATGCTGATGACGATTTCGGCGATCATCGTTCCCTATCTCTATTCGGAACTCAGGGAGAAATCGCGATGAGCGCCGTCACCTCGACCCTGCCGAGTGCGGCCAGCGCCTCGCGCAACAGACTGTTCAGCCGGATCTTCATCTACGGGCTGCTTGTCATCTTCGCGATCATCTACCTGATGCCGCTGTTCGTCATGCTGGTGACCTCGTTCAAGACGATGGACGAGATCCAGAACGGCAACATGCTGGCGCTGCCGCAGTCGCCGACCATCGAGCCCTGGTTCAAGGCCTGGGGGCAGGCCTGCGTCGGGCTGACCTGCGCCGGCATCAAGGGCTACTTCTGGAACTCGATCAAGATGGTCGTTCCGGCCGTGGCGATCTCGACGATCATGGGCGCGCTGAATGGCTACATCCTGACCAAGTGGCGCTTCCCCGGCCACACGCTGGTGTTCGGCCTGATGCTGTTTGCCTGCTTCATCCCGTTCCAGTCGGTGCTCTTGCCGATGGCGACCATCCTTGGCAGCCTCGGCCGCTTCGGGGCGACGCTGCGCGACCAGATCGGCATGTCGCTCGGCTTCGGCAATCCGACCGTCAACCTCGTCACCGTTCACGTCGTCTACGGCCTCGGCTTCACGACGCTGTTCTTTCGCAACTATTACGAGGCCTTTCCGACCGAACTGGTGAAGGCGGCGCAGGTCGACGGTGCCAGCTTCTTCCAGATCTTCCGCCGCATCATGCTGCCGAACTCGCTGCCGATCATCGTCGTCACCGTCATCTACCAGTTCACCAACATCTGGAACGACTTCCTGTTTGCCTCGGCCTATGCCGGCACGGGCGATTCCATGCCGATGACGGTGGCGCTGAACAACGTCGTCAACACCTCCACCGGTGTCGTCGAATACAACGTCAACATGGCGGCGGCGATGATCGCAGCGCTTCCGACCCTCCTCGTCTACATTCTCGCCGGCCGCTACTTCGTGCGTGGCCTGATGGCGGGCGCTGTCAAAGGATAATCCAATGGCTTTCCTCGAAATCTCAGGTCTCAAGAAGCGCTTCGGCTCGCTGGAGATCCTCAAGGGCATCAACCTTGACCTGGAAAAGGGCGGCTTCCTCGTGCTCGTCGGCCCGTCCGGCTGCGGCAAGTCGACCTTGCTCAACACCATTGCCGGCCTGGAATCGATCACCGAGGGCGACATTCGCGTCGATGGCCGCAGCATTGCCGACCTGCATCCGTCGAAGCGCGACATCGCCATGGTGTTCCAGAGCTACGCGCTCTACCCGAACATGACGGTGGCCGGAAACATCGCCTTCGGCATGGAGATGCGCGGCGTGCCGGTCGAGGAGCGCAACAAGGCGATCGACAAGGTTGCCAAGGTGCTGCAGATCGGCCACCTGCTCAATCGCAAGCCGAGCCAGCTGTCGGGCGGCCAGCGCCAGCGCGTCGCCATGGGCCGCGCCCTGGTGCGCGACCCGAAGCTGTTCCTGTTCGACGAACCGCTCTCCAACCTCGACGCCAAGCTGCGCGTCGACATGCGCATCGAGATCAAGCGGCTGCACCAGGCGACCGGCACGACGATCGTCTATGTGACCCACGACCAGATCGAGGCGATGACGCTGGCCACCAAGATCGCCGTCATGCGCGACGGCGAGGTGCAGCAGTTCGGCACGCCGGCCGAGATCTACAACAACCCGGCCAACATGTTCGTCGCCGACTTCATGGGCTCGCCGGCGATGAACCTCCTCGCGGGGACGATCGAGAAGGGGGCGTCCGGCCTGACCGTGTCGCTTTCGCGTCCGCAGGGCGAGCCGATCCGGCTGCCTGTCACGGCGGGCAACGGCGCGCTCGAAGCGCATACCGGCCGCGAGATCGTCTTCGGCATCCGCCCCGAGGCGCTGACCGATCCTGACGGTGCGGACCGCAACGCCAAGGCGCTGGCCGAAAGCGACTGCCTGATCGAGGTGGTGGAACCGGCCGGATCCGACACCTTCGCGGTCACCAAGCTAGGCGGCAAGGAGGTCGTGGCGCGGCTCAGGGCCGACGCCCGCATCCAGGCCGGCCAGCACGCCCGCCTCGCCTTCAACCTCGACAAGGCCGTGTTCTTCGATCCGCAAAGCCAAACCCGAATCGCTTAAACCAGGAGCCAGGATTCCAAACATGAACAGCTC
>NZ_JBFTQH010000084.1:0-3705 GCF_056398905.1 Rhizobium sp. 01T417
ATGTCGCTGGAAAGGGAACATGTCGCTGGAAAGGGAACTTGGCTGTCCGCTGTTCATCCGCTCGACCAGACGGGTGGAACTGACCAGGGCAGGGGAGACCTTTTATGATCGCTGTGTGCGGATCTTAAGCGACATCGACCTGACCACCGAACTGACGCGGGCAGCCGGCGGCAGTCGCATCCGCCAGATCAGGATCGGCAGCATCTACCCGGCCACCATGGGCATGCTGCCAACCTTCCTTGCCAAGATCGCCCGCAAGTATCCCGATGTCCGCATCCACATCGCCTCTGGCAATACCGGCGAGATCATCCGCGGCCTGGAGACCGGCCAGCTCAATCTGGGCTTCATCCGCCCGGTGGAAAACATCGGCTCSTTGCGCTTCGTCTCGCTTGCGCATGAGCGCTACTACCTGGCGGTTGGCCATGCCAATCCGCTGGCAGCCAGGGAGGAGATCACGATCGACGATCTGCGCACTCAGAAGATCATCGCCTTTTCCCGGCAGAACCTGTCTTTTACCGAACGATACTTCAATGAGAAGTTCGCGGAATACGACCTCACCGCCAACATTGCCTTCAGCTGCGATGACACCTATGCGCTGGTGTCGCTGGTCTCTGCCGGGCTTGGTATCGGCTTTGCGCCGGAATGGACGCTTGATCTTCCCAATCGCGGCTTTGAACTGAAGAAGGTAAACGGGATCGACTTCCGGATCGGGCTCGGCATTGCCTGGAACAGAGAAGATCCAACCGCTGGCCGCGACGATATCGTCGACATCGCACGGTCGCTGGCACGGCGCGGCTGACAGCATAGACTAACGGATCTAGGCAGGGTCGGTTGCCCCGCTCTTTGTTGCGCTCGCCGAGACGTGATGATGTGGGGGATTGCGCCCTCAGGGCCGAAACCTCAAGCGCAAGCCATGACTCGGCAGGAGCGTCGAAAAAACCTATATGGTCAAGTCGGACGCTCGCATTATAGCACACACCCTGGGGCGTGGTAGTTGCATCAATTATCCGCAGGTGACAGCAACGCTTCGCGGGGGCGCGCGGCGAGTGCTTGAGCTTGATTGCAGGCTGTTGGGCGGCTCGCCGCTCCCCGTTGAGAAGGGCGGAGGCTGCCGAACGCAACGGCTAGGGAGTCACAACCTTAATGCGAATATTCGTCGCGACAAAAACTAATCGTTGACTCGGCAATTTAAGTCCCTTATGAATGCGCCATCGATCTTTTGCTTGCCGAGCTTTGTCTACCGCGCGATTGGCACCGCGCTTTAAGCGAACTTCCCTTTCAAAAACAGTCGGTTTCCGCCTGCGCAGCATGGGCTGCGCGGTTCCTCCATCTATGCTTTGAAAGGGTTCATCATGACCACTGGCACAGTAAAATGGTTCAATTCCACCAAGGGCTTCGGCTTCATCCAACCTGATAACGGTGGCGCAGACGCATTCGTGCACATCTCGGCTGTCGAGCGCGCCGGAATGCGTGAACTCGTCGAAGGCCAGAAGATCGGCTTCGAGCTCGAGCGCGACAACAAGTCGGGCAAGATGTCTGCTACCAATCTGCAGTCCGAATAGAAATTGAGATCTGCTTCCCTTTGACCACGGATGTACTGGCACTGCCGGAAGCTGTTTCACCAAGGCCAGGCGTTTTGCCTGGCCTTTTTTGTTCCGGCTGCTAAGCCGACCCAGTCGAGGTTCCAATGACAGAAGCACACAGCAAATCCCGCCAGCAGGCGGAGATCGCCTTCAGCAACGTCCAGACGCAGTTCTTCTCCAAAAACAACGCTGCAGAAGAGCTGGATTTCGTTGCCCAGGCCAGGGATGCCAAAACTCTTCGACTTCGAGAGGCACGTCTTGCAAAGGCGCTGGCCGACAGCATGTCGGCGACACCCAACCTCATCGCCAAACGCGCCAAGGCGCGCTGATCTCTGCTGCACTCACTATTGGGATAAGAATGAAGAACGCCAGAAAAAACGAAGTTTCCGAGCGCCGTGCCGCATCCGCTGACGCCAAAGCTGCTCTCCTGAACGCCTACCGATCGGCAAGGGCCGCAGCAGAACCAGCCAGAAGCGCAAGGCAGGCCGAACGCGCAGCCATTGCCACCGCTCGTGAAGAGCGGCGTGTTGAACGCGAACGTCTCAAGCTTGAGGAGCAGAAGCGTATCGAGACTGAGGCGACAGCGCGGCAGGCAGCCGTCGAGGCTGCAGCAGTCGCCGAAACCGAAGCGCGGGCGATCGCCGAAAACGCGCGTATAGCGCGGGTGATCGAAGATGAGGCGGTGCGAAAGGCGGACCGAGACCGACGCTATGCCAATCGCAAGGCAAGAAAAGGATAGCTGTTGCCGCTACGCCGCTACCCGCCAGCATGGCGGGTTCGTGTGGGGCACTCGAGATGAAAGGGAGCCCGATGGCCCCGGATACGAACGAACTTCAGGCGATCAACACGTCATGGCAAATCGCCATCCAGGAAATCCTGCGCATGGTTATCCGTGATATGTACCATGCCGGCGGCGAGGCAAATTTCAAGGCGCAGATCAAACGCATCGAAGAGGCCGCAGTAGACAGCATTTACACCGATCTGAGACTTCGAGGAACCAATGAGTGGACCGAGGTGCTCGTCAAGGAACGGGCGAGCAATTTCGTAACCTCCTTGCTGACGTCCTTTACCTACGACCGAGCTTGACCGGGTGCGCGTTTTATTCGAGCGGCAACATTGGTAGCGCGATATCGAATTAATCGCCCCGACCGGGCGGCGCCATCAACGGCTTTATGGGCGAAATCATCGAAGATCATATCCGCCACCGCGTTGACGATGGCAAGCTTGAGCAGTAGCAAGAGACCGGGCTTTCTGAACGCCGTTCGCCCCCAACGAACTCGATCGGCCCTACGGTGGTTCACCGAATGCGCGTTCAGGCAGCTTGCTTCATCGACTTGGCCAGCCGCTTGATCGCCCGTTCGAGCGATCGCTGTCCGTCGCAATAATGCTGCCAGGCGCTCGTCTTTGCGAGCAGCGCCGGCACCGTTCGGATGGTGAACCGCTTCGGATCCAGGTCCGTCTTCACCTGACTCCACGTAAGCGGCATCGACACCGTGCTGAAGGCGCTGCGGCAGAGACCTTCCACCCCTCGGACAGCAATCGCGACAATTTCGCAAACTTCGCGGAATACGAATGCCTGCACGCTGGTGAGGTACGCGAGCCGATGACATCCTATGCGACGGTACTGGGCGAGGAGGGCGGCTGGAAGCATCTGAAAGCCCTCCTTCTTCTCGGCGCCTCGCCTCTTGTGGCAATGCGTGATCCGTTCGACGATGCTTACGAAAAGATTAATGCGCAAGCGAAAGAGCTGTCGGCCTAGACGCGCGCGGCGGGGAGTCAGGGGAACTGAGAACGCGAGTTGTTCGATTCCCCTTCCTACACTGACCCCCATTCAACCCCGCCATCCTTTCGGCGGGTTTTTTTCACGATTGGTTCGCTGGCGTACCGGAACCCGGCAACTCGCTGCGCGTTTTTTGGCAGGACTTGAACGCTCTAGTTCAGACCCACCTTTCCACGTCATCAACTAACCCGCTTCCTTGGGAGCGGGTTCTTTTTGTGCGCCCAGCATGGGCGCATTCTTGTGGGTGGAAGTCCCACCGTAAGCTGGTCACGGCGAACGAAGAGAAGCGCAACTGCGGAAGGGCGACCGACCGTGGGGAGGAAGCGTGGATCGAAACTGCGG
>NZ_JBFTQH010000085.1:0-3264 GCF_056398905.1 Rhizobium sp. 01T417
TCGGTATGGAGGTTCCGTTCTCCGATAGCTTGAAGACGACGCTAACGCGTTGGCCGATCTTCACGTCGTCCAGGTCGGTGTCCACGATGTTTGTCATCAAGGTGGGCCCCTCGTCCAGTGTTACGTAGGCAATGCAGTAGGGGGCACCGGCACCACGGCGAGTCACGCTGTATGTGTAGATTTTTCCTCTTCCGCTCGACTGCGACCAATTTACGTCGGCGCTCCAGCAGAAGGGGCAGATGGCGCGGGGGTAGTGGTGGACTTTGCCGCAACCGTTGCAGGCCTTGACCAAGAGTTCGCCCCTGGAAGCTGCCTCGAAATATGGCTCGTCCCCAGGATTCAGGGCGGGATCAGAAATCTTTCGATCTGCAGGGATAGTCGACATGTCTTTACTCCCGTTCGAGGATGAGTGTCGCGGCGCCGTGCCGGGAACCGATGGCGCCACCGATGCCGGTTGCAAGGGCCAGCCTGCAGTCAGGGACTTGTACGCTCGGATGCGCTTCGCCCCGGAGCTGACGCACGGCTTCGATGATCTTCGTGATCCCACCGCGGTTGGCAGGGTGGTTGTTACACAGCCCACCCCCGTCAGTGTTGAATGGCAGTTTTCCGACGCCCGAAATCAGGTTGCCGTCGGCAACAAACCTTCCACCGGCGCCTTTCTCGCAGAATCCGAGATCTTCTAGCTGAAGCACAACGGTGATCGTGAAGCTGTCGTAGATGGATGCATACTGAATATCCGCGGGACGGACGCCCGCTTCCTCAAATGCTCGAGGTCCCGTCCATGCGGCGCCGGTGTAAGTGAGATCGATTTCTCCGCCCATCTGATGCTTGGTAGTTTCGGCGCTGCCAATCACCTTCACGACCGGCCTCCGGAGTGACTTTGCAACTTCGGGGCGGGCCACGATGATGGCGCCCCCACCATCGCTGACGACACACGAATCGAGCCGGTGCAGCGGATCTGCGATGAGCGGCGACGCGAGCACTTCATCCACGGTGACGAGATTCCGCAGCATCGCATTCGCGTTGTGCTGAGCATGGTTGGAGGCTGCCACCTTGACCCAGGCAAGCTGTTCACTCGTTGTGCCGAACTTGTGCATATGAAGCATGGCGCACATGGCATACAAATTGAGCGTGACGGGGTTGTAAGGCATCTCAAAGGGCGCCTCCGGCATATTGACGCCGCGTACGCGCACCTGAGTCCCTGAGATCCCTTCCGAGTTCGGCCTTCCTGCCAGCGTGATGAGCGCGACATTGCACTTGCCCGCGGCGATTGCCTCTGCCGCGTGTGCCACATGGGCGAGATACGAGCAACCACCCATGTCGGTCGAATCGACGTGGCGCAGCTTGTTCAGGTTCAGGTAGTTGGCCATTGACCAAACATTCGCCCCGGGGGCATCCCCGGCGCAAAAGTACCCGTCGATGTCCTCGCGCGTGAGTCCTGCATCCTCGACCGCGCCTTTCGCTGCTTCGGCATGCAACTGCGCCACCGAGTGCGACGGCGCCTTGCGCAAGGGGTGCTCGTATGCGCCGACGATACAAGCCTTGCCTTTGACACTCATTTTTTGCCCTCCTCAACACTTCTCGAAAAATCGCCTTGCAGTTCCATTCAGTGGAATCTATGCTAGCCACTAGAACGCATGATAGCATCGGAACTGTGGTTGTGCTGCGAGTCTCTGTCCGGTGCATCGCGCAGCACCATGTGTTCTCCGGGGTGCAGTGGCTGGTGTGCCGCTGGTAGCAGTCCCGGTATCGAAGGAAAGGAGAGTAGTTGTGGAAGACGTTCAAGTAGGGTCGGATGAGTCGGTGGGCGAGGCAGTGGAATTCAAGGTTTGGCAATGCGCGCTGTGTGGCTTTATGTACGACGAAGCCGAAGGTATGCCGAACGATGGCATTCCCCCCGGCACGCGCTGGGAAGAMATTCCGGAYGAYTGGCGCTGCCCSGAGTGCGCAGTCGGCAAGAGCGATTTCGAGATGGTGGAGATCTAAAAGCGAAGCGAGGGCAATGCGTCGCCGATGGCGAGCGCGCCCCCCTCACACTGGAGCGACCATGAAAGATGCGCAACTCTCGCTGAGATCCTTGTTCGAGAAATGGATTGGAGGCGGCGACCCCGCCGCGACACGCATCATTCGGGGCCGTCATCCAATCCAGGGAACCGGCTGCGTCGAGGTTCAGTTCGAACGGGCATCAGCGCTGCACTCCATCTGGTTCTTTCGACATGGTGACGGGTCGTGGTGTGTGTTCCCTCCGTCCCCAAGTTCGCTCCAGGCGGCTCTGCTAACGTCCGCACCATTCGCATAGCGAGCACCGATGGAACTTAGACAACTGCGCTACTTCGTGAGTGTGATTGAGCACCGAAGCATGGGAAAGGCGGCTCTCGAACTCGGGTTGGTCACGTCGGCGTTGAGCCAACAGATCAGTCGACTTGAAGGTGAACTTTRCACTCGCTTGTTGCAGAGAACCTCGACGGGTGTTGTGCCGACTGATGCCGGTCTTGCGTTCTGGCGCCAGGCACAGCTTGCGCTGCGGCACGCTGATGCAGCCGCCACTGCGGCCAGACATGCTCGACTCACGGGCTATGTGAGCGTAGGTCTTGCCCAGAGCACGGCGGGAATAGTTGGCGTGCGATTCATGCAGGCGATGCGCAGTCGCTACCCTGACGTCAAAGTTCGGATCGTCGAAAGTCTCTCGGGCTATCTCTCGACTATGCTGAGCGCGCGTCAAATTGACCTCGCTGTGCTCTTTCGTGAAGAGCCCTCCCAGCGCTGGAGCAGGGTTCGGCTTCTAAAAGAGAAGCTGTTCCTGATCGGTTTGCCTGGCATGCTCGGTATCCCATTCGGGGAGAACGCCACCATCAGTCAAGCGGCGACGCTCCCCCTCATCCTCCCAAGTGGATCGCACGGCTTGCGATCTCTGCTCACACGATGTTTCGAGCATGCGAAGGTAGAGCCGAATGTCGTGGCCGAGATTGACGGACTGAGTCTGCTTATGCGCGCAGTCGGGGCAGGCATGGGCGTAACAATCCAACCCGGATCGCTGTTGGGGCCAGAGGCGCATGCCGAACTGAGTAGGGTGCAGTTCGACGACGAGGCGGCTCAACGCGAGAACATTCTCACAAGCCTTAGTGAAGGTGAACTGTCACCCGCCGCACTGGCGACGCGGATAGTGCTGGCCGACGTCATTCGAAGCACGGTCAGCGAAGGACGCTGGCCTGGCGCAACGCTTACCGAGGAACAGAAGGACGGTTCAGCGTCTGAGGGTTATCC
>NZ_JBFTQH010000086.1:0-3511 GCF_056398905.1 Rhizobium sp. 01T417
GAAATCAACGCCGGAAATCTTGACTCGTCACACGAATGAACTGACAACAATCACAGCCAGCAGGACCCCAGCCTCAAGGGGGCGAGATCATCCCGGAATCCGGGGGCGCAATCATCTCGGAACAAAGGGGCGGCTTCATCGGAATCGGCGGCGGAACTTTCTATTTGGCTTTATGTTTGACGGTAGCAATGATCCCACAGGCCATTGCACTGCTGGAATCCAGTCCCAACAGAAACCAGCAATGAAGGCTCGGCGCATTAGCGTCGGGCCTTTCTATTTCGCGCTAGCGGGAAACCCTCACCGTGGTCGTTACTGCACGGCGGATGGGCTTGACGCTGCAGGACTCTCTCCCCATTTTTCACCTACTCTAGCGGAGCGAAAATCCAGAACCTATCGACATGCGGCTGCCGGCAACCTCTTCAAGGAGAGGCGCTATGCGCATGGCATATTACCCGTCCGACTTTATCGGGCATGAACTCCAATACTCCTGCACCAAATGCCAACGCAGCGGCTCAATGGCGGCCGCGGACGCCCTTGCCCGCTACGGCAACAAGCCCATGCCGGAACTTCGCTATGACTTGGCGAAAGAGTTTGGCTGCAATCGCGAACACGATGCACCGTTCAACGACAAGTGCCAGATAAGGTACGACCATTCTGCCGGGGAGATGTTGGGGATGAAGGTACCTGAAGCTTGATCACGAGAAAACGCTCGGGGAGTTGGCGCAGTACGAGGCGCTGTTCGCCCGTTGCCCGGAGTGCAATCGCCGAAGGCCGATCGATCGTTGGGAGATCCAGCGGAAATTCGGAAAGGCATTGACGCTGGGCCAAGTGGCAGGCCTCATGCGTTGCAAGGTTGGGACAAGGGCGCTCGCCTGATGGTAAGGCATCTGTCGCGGTGAGCATCGAAAATCACGCGCCTCGGGCCAACATCCAGGACCGCGGGCAACCGTGCGCCACCGTACGGGTCGACAAATGTCTGTCCACGGAGGGTGCGAAGGCGTATTATCTGTCGGTCGGCCCATTCTTTCCGGGCAGAGTCGATTGGGAGATCATATGTGCTCTTGCCTCAGGCGGGAGCCGTACCATGAATTTCTTCACCAATGTCGACCTTACAGACGAGCATCTCGATATCTTGACCTGCAGCATTCACGCGTGGTGCGTCAACCGTCGGGCCGACCCCGAAGGTCATCTTGCACGTGCGGCCACGACGCTGGCACTGGAAGTGATTTCCGCGTGTCCATCGATAACGTCGTCAGAGTTGCTTGACCTGCTCCTCGCCGAATTCCAGACCATTCGATTGGTGAATGGCGTGGAATCACTTGGGCAGCATGATGGTTCTCAGGTGGATCGCGGTTGCGCTGCAAGATGTCGACTGCGCGTAGCTATCTTCTTCCTGCCTTAATCTTGACGGCACCCATCTCGAAATGGAAAATAATATGACCAACGTTCCCATAGGCCCACCAGAAAAAAGGCCTGACACTTCGGCCAAACTGACTAAGCGGGCTCGGCAGAACGCTCTACGCGACGCTCAGGTAATGCCCCCGCATAAGGTCGATTTGACCCTGAACCCGAACACTCAGGAGCAAATGCGTGCGCCTTTCAGCGTCAATGCGCGTGCTTCCCGGGTTGTCGCAAAGCACTGATGCACATCGAGAATGAGCGCGATGCGTTTCGAGATCCCTGCCGGACGCCCGATGCCTCTTGGAGAATGCCATGTCAATAGGCGATAGCTGGACATTCAGAAGCACGTTGAAGCACGCGAGCGTGCGAGAGTTGAACACACAACAGCGGGAGCTAGTTGCTGCTTATAGGCTAGGGAAACTGGCGGAACAGGATTTCCAATTCCAGCTTTCAAAAGATCCCGCGTTGGCCAAGTGGGTGCGCCAAGTCCTGGAAGCTGCAAGCACTGACCCTCTGAGTAATTGATGCGCGCGTTGTTCAGCTGTGCGGCGCACGTAGCCGGAATGCACATTGGTCGGCCCATCTGATGGTGAGAACGGCGTTGATGAGCTTGCCGCTGTTGCGCCACCAGCGGCGGGCGTTTGCCGCCACCTGTAGGGCCACATCGGGTTTTGCCCCCCGAACCGTCAGTTCCCGGAAGATAGTCCTGCTGTGCTTCCATTGCTTGAGCTGGATAGCCCTCAAACGGTGACGCATCCATTCGTCCAGCCTTTGCCAGACCCGAGATGTTTGCGCCAGCCGGAAGTAGGCTTTCCATCCGCACACGAAGATACGCAGCCGTTCTGCCACCGCTTTCAGGGATCGACCCGTCACGCGCGGTGTCAGTTCGCGAATGCGCTCCTTGAACGCCTTGATGGCCTTGTCGGCGACCCGTCTCTTGACCACCCGTCCTGGTGCTTTGAAGAAAGCATAGCCGAGGAATTTGCGGCCGAAGACACTGGCAACGGCGCTCTTGGTCTCGTTCACCTTGAGGCGAAGTCGGCCATAAAGCCGCCGCAGCAGAGCCATCACCCGTTCGCCCGCCCGCTGTGACCGCACGTAGACGTTACAGTCGTCGGCATAGCGGCAGAAGGCATGGCCCCGCCGTTCAAGCTCCTTGTCCACCTCATCCAGCAGCAGGTTGGCCAGTAGCGGCGACAGCGGCCCGCCCTGCGGCGTGCCTCTGGTCCGCTTGATGGTCGCATCCCCATCGACGATCTCGGCGTTCAAGTAAGCCCGAACCAGACGGATGACGCCGGGATCGGGGATTTTCTTGCGCAGACGGTCGATCAGGATGTCATGGTCAACCCGGTCGAAGAACTTCTCCAGATCCACGTCCACAACGATCCGCCGTCCGGACTGCACGAACGATTGCGCCGCCAGGACGGCATCGTGCGCACTCCTTCCCGGACGGAAGCCGTAGCTGTGCTGGCTGAAGGTCGGATCAAGGATTGGCTGAAGGACTTGCAGGAGCGCCTGTTGGATCAGGCGGTCCAGCACCGTGGGGATGCCAAGCTCGCGCTCGCCGCCCCCTGRCTTCGGGATCATCACTGCGCCCGTGTCGTTCCCGATCCGCGGCGGGGGCTCGGCTTCGTCGAGACCAGAGCCCGGACGGGCTTCACCCGCTTGCCTCTCCGATCTCCCGGGCTGTCCCGGCATCTGACGCATGGCCTTGCTCATCCTTGGAGGAACTTCACTCTCTCTCGTTCGGCCCTTCGTTCGCGCCTGTGCGCTCCCTACTACGGCCTCGGCTGACYTCTCGCTCCGGCTCGACACCGTCGCCCTTTCAGGCGCAAGACGAGATCTCCCCAGGTAAGAACGCACTCCTTCACTGCACGACCGCCGGATTTACGCCACCGCCCCTTGGTCACAAGAGCTTCGCGGTCGTTTGCCCGCTCGCCCTGGTTGGCACCGCCTCATATCCGGTTCTTGTTCATCGGCCCGCAGTTTCGATCCACGCTTCCTCCCCACGGTCGGTCGCCCTTCCGCAGTTGCGCTTCTCTTCGTTCGCCGTGACCAGCTTACGGTGGGACTTCCACCCACAAGAATGCGCCCATGCTGGGCGCACAAA
>NZ_JBFTQH010000087.1:0-2854 GCF_056398905.1 Rhizobium sp. 01T417
GACCGGCGGATGGAGGCCTATCTCTATTTCGATCTGCCGGAAAAGGCCCGCGTCGTGCATCTGATGGGAGAGCCGAACGAAACGCGCCACCTSMTCGTCAAGAACGAGGAGGCGATCCTGTCGCCGGGTTGGTCCATCCATTCCGGTGTCGGYACATCAAGCTACACATTCATCTGGGCCATGGCCGGTGACAATGTCGACTATACCGACGTCGACCTTGTCGCCATCGAAGATCTTAGGTGAGGAGGGGGAATATGGCAGCGAGTGATCTTTTCGTGCCGGCCAAGGATGCCGAGTGGACCAGTCCGGAACCGGGCGTGAGGCGTCGCATCATGGCCYACCTGCCTGAGATGATGATGGTCGAGGTGGTTTTYGAGAAGGACGCCGTCGGTGCGCTYCATTCCCATCCCCACATCCAGGCAAGCTATGTGGCTGAGGGCAGTTTCGAGGTGACGATCGACGGCAGGACGGAAACCCTGCACCAGGGAGGCAGCTTCATCGTYCCCCCCGATCTGGTRCATGGGGTCAAGGCTCTCGAGAAGGGCCGCCTGATCGATACGTTTACGCCACATCGCGCCGARTTTCTGAAGTGAGCCTGCTATGACCATGTTCGATCTTTCCGGGCAGGTGGCGGTCGTCACCGGTGCCAATACCGGCCTTGGCCAGGCAATCGCCGTGGCGCTGGCGGCTGCCGGCGCCTCGATCGTTGCCGTTGGCCGCTCRTCGATGGACGAAACCGAGGCTGCGGTTCGCGAGATCGGTGCTGGCTTTCACGCCATCAAGGCCGATCTTGGATCGATCGAACCGACAAAGGCAATCGTCGACGAAACGGTAGCGACCTTTGGCAAGCTCGACATCCTGGTCAACAATGCCGGCATCATCCGCCGCGCCGACGCCATCGACTTCACGGAGGCCGATTGGGATGCGGTCATGGACATCAACCTGAAGAGCGTCTTCTTTCTGTCGCAGGCTGCCGCCCGGCATATGCTCGCGAGTGGCAGGGGCAAGATCATCAATATCGCCTCGCTATTGTCCTTCCAGGGCGGCATCCGCATTCCCTCCTACACGGCCTCGAAGAGCGGGCTTGCCGGACTGACGCGTCTCTTGGCCTGCGAATGGGCGGGCAAGGGTATCAACGTCAATGCCATTGCTCCGGGCTATTTCGTGACCAACAACACGACCGCGCTTCGCGAGGATCGTGAGCGCAGCGCCGGCATCCTTGCCCGCATCCCGGCCGGCCATTGGGGCGATCCCGCGCAACTCGGTGGCGCAGCCGTGTTCCTGGCATCTCAGGCGTCCGACTATGTCCACGGCATCGTCTTGCCTGTCGATGGCGGATGGCTTGCAAGATGACCGCACGACGTCCTTCGTGCAACTCACTGATCGGAGCGCTGCGAGCGCGTCGATACGGACCTTCAAAGGTGCTCGAAAATTAGGGATCGCGGAGTTCCTTCCGATCGCTCGGTATAGTGGCGCCGATGCCGTCGAAGCCAGCGCGCCCGTTGACCGTAAGGTTGAAGCTGGTGGAAACGGCTGCGGTTTGATCGTCGGAGACCAATTCAGTTGCGAGAGTAATTCTATAGCTTCGACAACTCGAAAGCGTGTTAACTTCGCCCAATTGCAGTGATCCGAAGTTTCCGAGGAAGCCAACTTGCGGCGAAATGGAATTTTAGCGATTGCGTTCGGGCTGGCAATTTGCGCCGGAGCATTACCGCTATTGGCGGCCTTTTATATTTCTCGGGAACGCGCATTCGCACTGGAGCGCCAACACTTGGCCGATTACGCCGACTGGACGCTGCAGCGCGGTGACCTGAATATTTCCCGGGCTCGTGCAGCGTTGGACCTGCTCGCCTCTGAGCAGCGACAGACCTGCTCGCCTGATGACATCGCCCGCTTGCAGGAGTTGACGACGGATGCCCTCTCGGTGGAGGAAATCGCCATAACGAGCAGTGGGCGCGTGATCTGCAACACCTGGGGACTTGTTCGCAATGAGATGCGGCTCACTGAAAAGAGCATCCCACTGTCGGACGGATATTCCTTGCGTCTGAATGGAGGAGGCATCTCGACGCCCTCAAATGGCATGGTTGTTGTCAGCCACGGTGACTATCACGCACTGCTGAAGCGGGCACGACTGGTCGATGTCCTTCACGACACACCCATGCTGCTGGGTATTGCATCCCTGGACGGACAACCGATCGCTCTTTCTGGCGATGCCGACCCGGAACTTGTCTCGCGGCTGGTCAAAGAAGAAACCAGCGGCTTTAACGAAAGCGAAGTCTTTGCCTCCCGTCGAGGCAAGGATTTTGCCGCGTTTGCAATTTCCAACCGGAGCGTCGCCGACTGGCGTACCGACAGCGAACTCTGGAAGATGGTCCCGATCGGCGTCGGAATATCACTTGCCCTGATCGCTCTGATCGTTTGGGTATCGCGCCAGCGATTGTCACTCGCAGGCGAGCTTGCGACGGGTCTTCACAAGAAAGAGCTTCTCGCGCATTATCAACCAATCATCGAACTATCGAGTGGTCGATGCATCGGTGCTGAAGCCTTGGTACGGTGGCAAAAGCCCGATGGCACGTGGGTCAGACCAGACCTCTTCGTTCCTTTCGCAGAACAGAACGGAATGATCGGTCAAGTCACGGCGATCATGATCCAAAACGTTATCTTGAACATGAAAACGGCGCTCGCCGAGCATCGCGACATGCATATTGCGATCAACATATCGCCGCAGGACCTGGAAAGCGGTCAGTTCCTGACATTGATCACCGACGAGATTCATGCGGCTGACGTGCAAGCGTCGCAGGTCTGGCTGGAGGTGACGGAGCGCGGCTTCATTCACGCCGACATTGCCCGGACC
>NZ_JBFTQH010000088.1:0-2816 GCF_056398905.1 Rhizobium sp. 01T417
GGGGTTTGTGATTCATTGGGACATGTTGAAGAAACCTGCCCCCACCCAGACGGCTCTTGAGATGGTGACGCTCGACAGTCTGGTGCCGAAGGATCACCTGCTGCGCAAGATCGACGCGGTGATCGACTTTTCCTTCATCCATGATCGTGTTGCGGGGCTTTATTGCGCCGACAACGGCCGCCCGCCGCTCGATCCGACCTTGATGTTCAAGGCGCTGTTCATTGGCTACCTGTTCGGSATCCGCTCGGAGCGTCAGTTGGTGCGCGAGATCGAGGTCAACGTCGCCTATCGCTGGTTTCTGCAGATGAAGCTGACGGACGGTGTGTTTGACGCCTCGACGCTGTCGCAGAACCGCCGCCGGCGCTTCAACGACACGAGCGTGGCACAGGATATTTTTGACCACATCGTTGAGCAGGCGATCCGTCATGGCCTGGTGGACGGCACGGTGCTTTATACGGATTCAACGCATCTGAAGGCAAATGCCAACAAGGGCAARTAYGATCTTGCGATGATCGAAAAGTCGCGCTCCGATTACTGGGCCGACCTCGACCGGGCGATTGAGGCCGAGCGAGCAGTGCACGGCCAGAAGCCCTTGAAGGAAAAGGAGCGCGAGCCGCAGGTGAAGGAAACCAAGGTGTCGCGCACCGATCCCGACAGCGGTTACATGGTGCGCGACGGCAAGCCAAAGGGCTTCTTCTACCTCGATCACCGCACGGTTGTATAATCGCATTCCGTCCGTCAAGAGAGGTTGAGCATGCGGCATCCTTACCGGGCTGAAGGAAGGCAACGCGGCGCAATCCGAATTGTCGGTTCGGCCCTCAGCGGCCATGTCCTTCAGAGCTGTCCAGTGCTGGGAGCAGGGTTGTCTTCGCGGTCGACAAATGTCGCCGCATGATGGGTATTCGCAGGTAGGATCTTCCTTATGTGAACGGCGCAATCTTCTATTACGTTGCAGCGAGCGATACGGAATGATCCAACCTACGTCCGCAGCACGGACGCTCAGTGCCTCAAATCAGGTTTGACGCGCTGAGGGAGGAAGGCTGGCTGTCGCTTAAGCGGCGGCGCCAGCCGAGGCGTTGAACACTTCTCCTGTCCTGAGCATGCTGTGCATGATAAMCGCAAGCTTCCGGGCGACCGCCACCGCAGTGCGTTTGAAGCCCAACCGCTCGCGCAGCTTCAGCCCCCAGCTCCTGAGACGGCTTTCGTTGCCGGGTCTGGTTCTCGTGAGGAGGACCGTTGCCGCTTCATACAGCAGTCCCCGCAGATGGCTGTCGCCTCGTCGCGAGATGTGGCCGTCATAGTCGACCTCACCTGACTGGTAGCGCCGCGTTGTCAGCCCAAGCCAGGCACCAACTGAGCGCGACGTTTTGAAGTTTTCTGGATCTTCAATCGCGGCAACATAGGAGACGGCCGTAACGGCGCCGATACCCGGGATCGTCATCAGGAGCTTCGTCGGCTGGCTCTGCCGTGCCACTGCGAGCAGCTGGCGATCCAGATCGGCCGCGCGCTTGCGGATGCCACGCCACGCATCAAGCAGGGGCAATATGATCGCTGCAAGGGCGTCATTCCCAGCTAATAGCTCCCTCACTTTGCCATCAAACACCCTACCCTTTCCGTTGGAAACAATGAGGCCGAATGTTTTCATCAGGCCGCGGATCTGGTTGCTGAGCTGGGTCGAGATGCTCAAAAGCTGATTGCGAGCCGCCACCAGGGTGCGCGTCAGCATGCTGTCAAATGACTTTACCCGGACCGCCTTGTAGAAGCCGGCTTCGGCCATCTGGGCCAGGCCATCCGCATCATTGGCATCCGTCTTGTTGAGCGTCTCGTGCAATATCTTTTGCGCGTGCCGCGCTTCGATGCAGATCGCGGGAACCCCTTCGGCCATCAGTGCATGATAGAACCACGTCGACAACGGCCCCGTTTCAAACACAACGCGCTTGGCGTGCGGGGCGTGCTTGCGGATCACCTGCGCCAAGAGCTTTGGATCCGAAGCGCGCTTCCCTCGCCATATCCGCTTCCCGTCCTCTCGGATCGAGATCGCCGTATCTTTCAATGAAACATCAAGCCCGATATACTGGTCCATGGTTGCCTCCATTGATGTTTGGGCCCGGTTCCAATCGTGAGCCCGTATTTCCATCTTATCGGGGGCAACCAACCCAGCCAGTACCATCTAGTAAAAATGCACTGAGGAGATCGCGCCGCGATTACCCCATGTGGACGGCAAGCTTGCGATCATCACCGATACCCATGTSACGCCYGCCAATGTGCATGACAGTATCGTCTATCTCGACCGGCTGGACCGCCAGCGGGAGCGGTTCGGCTTCGAGGTCGGYGCTGKCGGGCTGGATGCCGGCTATGCCACGTCCGGCATCGCCAAGGGGCTGGAGGACCGCACCATCCTCGGTGTCACCGGCTATCGCAACCCGACCCCGCCCAAAGATGGCATGATGCGCAAGTCGAAGTTCGTCTACGAGCCTGAGGCGGACGGTTATCGCTGCCCCGAAGGCCAACTGCTCGCCTATGCCACCACCGACCGCAACGGTTATCGCCACTATCGTTCGGATCCTGCCATCTGCCGCGATTGTCCGTTGCTGGCCTCCTGCACATCAAACACCAAGGCGGTGCGTACCATCACCCGCCATGTCTGGGCCGACGCCCGCCAGCGCACCGACGCCCATCGCCTGACCCCTTGGGGCAAGGCAATCTATAAGCGCCGCAAGGAGACGGTCGAGCGCTCGTTTGCCGATGCCAAGCAGCTTCACGGGCATCGCTATGCCCGCTTTCGAAGTCTCACCCGCGTCGCATGCCAGTGCCTG
>NZ_JBFTQH010000089.1:0-3454 GCF_056398905.1 Rhizobium sp. 01T417
CTGAGACAGGCGATGCTCTTCTACGTCAAAGCGAAATTTGACCCGGAGGTCAGCGACGATCCTGCCGCACACCAGCTCTTCGTTGCTCAACTGCGGTAGGATCGGTCACCGAATAGCATGCAGATGCAAGAACAGGAAAAGCTAGTGGACGCACAGCGCAGTGATGCGTTACCGAAAAAACGTTTGAGCCACTTCGGGGATGCTGGCTTACTTTCCGACGTCGCCTCTAGTCCAGATTGCCCGAAAGCAACTGTTTCTTCTCATATGAGCATTGCTTAGGAACAAGGGTGCTGGCGATCCCCGTTGCATCAGATACGCCCGTCAATGCGAGATACTCCACGCTACCATGCCAAAGCGCGAAGCCAAACCTACGGGCAAACAAAGTCAACGGGCTAGCGGCTCCTCAGAGCCCAAGCGCCGCGCGGCGAAGATCTCGATTGAGCGGTTCGGCAAGATCATCCAACTTCTGCGCAAGCGCGGTCCCGTACCGATGGCCACGCTAACGAAGGAGCTTGAGATTTCTGTGGCATCCGTCAAACGGGATATCGAGTTCCTGAAGAACCGATTCGGTTGCCATATCGAATGGAGTGCCACCGAACGTGGACGTGGCTACGTCATTCGCGATGACTTGGCCGAGGGCGGCCGGTTCGAGCTACCGGGCATCTGGTTCAGTTCTGCCGAAATCCTCGCCCTTCTCACGATGCTGCACCTGCTGGAGGGGATTCAGCCGGGCCTGCTCGATGAGGACGTTGCACCGTTGCGAAACCGCTTGCGCGCAATGCTAGCCTGGAATCGGGACAAGCAGGAGCTCACCGAACGAGTGGCCTCGCCGCAGCAGATGGTCCATTACCGTGAAAACTGGCTCCTTGACGTATGGTGCCACCAAAGAAATGCACTTCGAACCTTTGCGCTGGAAGCAATCAGGGAGATAACCGTGCTGCCCACCGCGGCTGAACGGGTTTCCCGGGAAGACCTGCGCGCGCACTTCGAGAGTGGGTACGGCATCTTCGCGGGTCCCGCGAAGCACCGCGCCCGCATCAAATTTACTGCCAAGCGAGCACAATGGGTGGCGGCCGAACGCTGGCACCCAGATCAAACAAGTGTCACGACCAGCGACGGCGACTACATCCTGGAAGTACCCTACTCGAACGATCAGGAGCTCGTAATGGACCTGCTGCGCCATTGCCCGGAAGTGGAAGTGCTCGACCCACCGGAGCTTCGCGAGCACCTCCACGCTGCATTGTGCGCCGCAGCAGAGAAGAATCGCCCACCGACCGATCACTAGGTCACTATTTGAGCTAGTGCTCTCTGCAGAATTGCTCCATGCCGGCAATGGGTTCCGGCAAGGAGAAATCTCATGAGAGTGAATTTTGCGCACCTTCGGGAGCGCGCACGCAGCGGCGGCTGGATCAATTTTGCCGTATTCGACGCAAGATCAAGCTCTGGCTCGTCGTCGGACAATAGCCAATTGTTGGCTCAACTGACGGCTCAAGCGCGGGCATCGAATCTGCAAGTCGACCAATCAGCACTTGCCTTCACGGCCAACGGCCGGCTGCAGTTCTTTGGCAGCCCCAATCTGGTCGATTACCTGTCCCGTGCCGGTCTGCCCCAGTGGACCCATAGCTTCAACGTCTAAATCAGCGAGTTACGAAATGGCTAAGAACCCCCCTATTGGCGACAACGCTCGACGTGGCGCGGTACGTGACCGGTCGCAAGTCTACAATCCTGTCACCCAGAACTGGACGAAGCGCGATTCGGATACCGGCCGGTTCATGGATCAGAAAAAGGACGGTGACCCGTTCAAAGGAGTCCGAAAAGAACCCCTGAAATGACCGCGGGTGAGCTGCGCGATCCCATTCGCAAAGATTGGGATCGCAACATTTATCGACAACTATCCCTGGGGCGGGGCCGAGAGCGATTGAAGTCAGCTCCCGCAGCGCGCCAGCGCAGTCAACGCTGCGCCTGCTGTACCGACGTCTGCCCCACCCAGCACAGCGTGTTCACCAAGGTCATTTGCTCCGGCGTCTTGCAGCGAATCGACGTCAACTCGGGCGAGGCCACCAGCAACGCTAGGGACTTCGCCCTTGACAGGGCAACGTTCAGACGATTCTTGCTAAACAGGAACTCGATGTTGCGCGGCAGATAGTCTGCGTTGGACGTTGCCATGGAGATGATGACAACCTGCGCTTCCTGCCCCTGAAACTTGTCAACTGTGCCGATCCTGGCGCCAGCCGGCAGACATTTCCGCAGGAGATTGACCTGCATGTTGTAGGGGGCCACCACAAGAATGTCACCTGGCGTAAATCGGCACCGATTCCCCTCGCCATCCAGGAACTCCTGCTCGAGCAAACTTGCATACAGGTCCCGGATCACATCGGCTTCTTCCTGACTTTCCTGCGCGTTGCCGTCGTGGATGACCGGGACGAACCTGATGCCCGAAGGCGCAAGGGCCGAGTGCGCTGCCTCATTGAGGACCAGACCTTGGCGCGCCGTCTTCTCGTGCGAAGTCAGTCGGCCGTCGTAAATGGCTTCGGAGATGAACTCGCACACATCGGGATGCATGCGATAGGTGGTGTTCAGGAAAATGCCTTGCGCCGCCGGAATGGTCGACAACCCATCCAAAAGGTACTCCAGTACCGACTGGCCTGAGTTGCCCGGATGCACGCCCTTTGTCGGYTGTCCCAACTGCATCTGATCGCCCAACAGGACAATGTTGCGGGCCGAAATACCCATGCCCACCACGTTGCCTAGCGACACCTGGCCAGCCTCATCGACAAACAGATAGTCAAGTTCGCCTTCCAGCTCCTCGCGCGAGAATAGCCAGGCGGTGCCGGCAAGCAGTTGTGCACCGCTGCCTGATACCTCCTCATTCTCGAAAACGTCCCTGATCAGTTCGCCTTTTATCCAGCCATCCTCCTGGTCTTTCGAGGACTTCTTGACACCGGAGAACACGAAGCTCTGCTCCGCGGCCGCCACCTCTACCGCCCGTAGCAGGTTGTTGATCGCATGGTGGCTGTTGGAGGAGACGCCCACGCGCTTGCCGGCCTGTAGGAGCGCAAGGATGACCCGGGAGCCGGTGTAGGTTTTCCCCGCGCCTGGAGGACCTTGAAGAAACAATGTGGTCTCTTGCATGCCCAACACAGCCTCGACCACCTGCGGCAGGAGGGGGGCTGCCTCGTCGATGAGCGCCCTGCCTTCCGGAATGTTGTGGATCCGGGGCAGACGGCGCCGCAGAAGATCGTCAATTGCGGGAAAGCGACTCGCCGCGTTTGCCTGCGCGTCCCCCAGCGACGCAGCGTAGCGAAATACAGCATCGACAATGACGTCATAGCCCACCGGCCGGTCCGGCCCCAACGCCAGGACATCCGGCGCCTCGCTCTTCGCTCCAAGGGTAAAGGTGAGGCGCCCTTCTCCGTGTAGCACCTGAACGTTTGACAAGCTCCTTGAAGACCGC
>NZ_JBFTQH010000090.1:0-2781 GCF_056398905.1 Rhizobium sp. 01T417
ATGACTGTGAGCGGCAGATCATTGGGGCGGTTCGCGGAACCTGTTTGATCGGTGTTCTGAGGCACGGGGCTGGTCCTACCCCAGAATCCCCGAGGCGCGGGTGGCGTGACGCGTCCCACAGGCACGGAGCCGATGCTGTGGATTTGTCCAGTATTGACAAATGCTAACACCAACCATTACCTTACGCTATAGGTAGTATAAAGCTACATATAGCACAAAGCGACATACATGCGCCAAGCGCGCGGCTACGGAGGTTTCAGGTTGAGCGATCAAGTGAATTTGCACGGCGATCCATCGGGTTCACGTTTCGCACTGCAGCGCGTGATTCTGATCGACTCGTACACCGAGGGGCGAATCACCGAATTGCCGCTTGCCGGCGGCACCGCGATCACGGGGCGGAATGGTCGAGGGAAGACATCCCTGCTGCGTCTCATCCCAGCGTTCTATGGAGAGCGTCCCGATCGGATCGTAAAGCCAGTCAGCAACCAGAAGAATTTTGCGCGCTACTACTTGCCCAGATCCACGTCGTATATCGTCTATGAATATCGGCGTGATGACATCGTGTGCTGCGCCATCCTGTGCGCGGATCAGTCCGGCGATGGCGTCGAGTACCGCTTCGCGCGGAGTGTGTACCAGCGGGAATGGTTCGTGCACGACGACGAAACCACCCTCGTCGCGAGCTCGAACCTCCTTGAACGGCTAAAGTTGCGGGGCGTAATCTGTACGCGGAAAATGCCGCTTGACCAGTATCGGGCGATCATCCAGGGAAAGCGTGCGCATGGCTCCGACCTGAAGCAACATCGCCGGGACATCCTGGAATACGCCTTCTGCCCCAGCAGTCAGCCCCTCCCGCATATCGAGCGCATCGTGTTCGGCATGTTTATGCGCAAGACCAACTTCGCGGACTTGCAACGCATGATCGTGGCCACCGTAACCGATGCCGGTGGGCAGATTTCGCTTGGCGCGGAGCGCAAGAAGATCGAGAGCTGGCCGGATGCCTTCGAGAGCTATACGGCAGTCATGGCCGAGGCGCATCGCATGGAGGCGGTGCAAAAGGCCTACGACGCAGTGCTCGCAGCTGAACAGGAACTTCGGAACATCCATGCGAGGTTCCTGTCGTTGGACCGATCCCTCGAAGATGATCAAGTAATGAAGCGGCGCGAGCACGAAGCGGCCAAGCAGGATCTGGAAAAGGCCGAGCAGGAGCATAGTGCGGCCCTTCGAATTATTCTCGATAAACTCGACCAAACCGAACGTAACCTTGATGCGATTTCTGGGAAGCTCAATCAACTGAGTCAGAAGCACGCGTCCTATCAGAACCAAGGGGTGGCGGCGAAGGCTACCCTTCTCGATCGTGAAGAGGAGATCGCTCAAGCCAGGCAGCACCTTGAATCACGCAAGGCTGCACTGCTGAGCGCGCAAACGAACATCGAGGACGAGTACCGAAAAATTCTGGACACCTTGCGCCTCGAATACACCGAGCGACTCCCTAATTTTGAACGACAACGCTCCGAAGCCAGGGAAGCGCATCAGGCGCGGGTAGACGCACTCTCCGCGGATTTCGATCAGCAAGAGTGCGAAGTACGGCAGGCATCCGCCTCCAGCGAGAAGGGGTTGCAGGAAGCTGCCAGTCTCGCCAGCGAGGCAGTAGGCAAGTCCAAGGCGCAGTTTACCAATCCGCAACCCGACTTGGCGCTCGTTGAGATCGCGGAGCAGCAGGAGGCGAAGGTGGATGATGCCCGCGCGAAGCACCAGGGCGCCATCGAGCACGAAGGCGAAGCACAAAAGACGTATGAGGCGGCCCGAAACTCCTTTGCACACACTGAGAATGCCCTGCGCGTATCGCAGGCTGAATCCCAAAAGCTTGACCAGGCCCTCAAGTCCTTGCTCATGCATGCTTCGCCAGACGAGAACAGTGTGCTCCACGTCTTGCGTAGCCAGCGTCCGGAGTGGACGCAGGACATCGCAAAGGTTCTGCGAGACGACATCCTGAACCGCACCGATCTTTCGCCGATCGTCGGTGCGATTCAGGACAGCGTTTATGGCCTCCAGTTGGACCTTGAGCTGTTGGATACGCCTCTCGTGGCCGACGAATCCGCACTGCAGCGTGAGATCGACGCTGCCCGTGAGACCATGCAGAGGCAAAAAGATCGCGTCTCGCAACAGGAAGCGATCCTCGCTCAGCGCAGCGCTGATCGGGCCGCGGCCGAAGACATGAAAGGTCTGAAGTCTAGTGAAGCCGCGATCGCAAAATCGGCACTATTGTCGGCTGAGAAACAGCTAAAGACAGCACGTGCCGATGTTCAGCGCAGCCGGGAGGCCGCGAAAGAACAGGCGCGAGATGCTCATGACAAAGCAGCGCGCCATCTGGACGAGGCTACGCAGCGCCTGTCGCAGCATCGCGTCCGCCTTGAACAGGATGTGGCGTCGCTACGGGCACGACAGCAGCAACGTAGGGACGAAAGCGGGCGAACGCTTGAGCAACTACTTGTCGACATTCATGGAAAAGAGGCGGCAGCCACGAAACGCTTCGAAGACGCCTGCGCCCAGGTCAATACCGACCGAACAGCGAAGTTGAAGGAACGCGGTATCGACACGAGTGCATTGACGGAACTCGAGCAACAGATCGACGCGGCGGCAAAGGAGATGAAAATCATCAACCAGTCGCGAAACCTGATTCTGGAATGGCGTCTCTGGCTGAGCGGGGAATGGAGCCAAAAATCCGCCCATGAGGAAGCGCTCACGAAGGTGCAGTCAGAGAAGTCGGTCCTTGAAGAGGCC
>NZ_JBFTQH010000091.1:0-2668 GCF_056398905.1 Rhizobium sp. 01T417
ATGAAGGCCGTCTTCGAACGACTGAAAGCGAAAGGAAAGCCCGGAAAGGTCGCTCTCGTCGCGGTCATGCGAAGGATGATCATAATCCTCAATGCCAAAATGAGAGACTATCGAGCAACGGTGATTGACGCCTAACACCGTTGCTTTTTGTTGTGTGGGGCTTCCATCTAGTCGAAGCTGAAGAATGGCTCCGTGCGCGGCGGCAGGGCCGGAACGTCGATGTGGTCAGGGTCCAGTCCCATCTTGGCGCGCTCCACCATGACCTCGTAGGACTTCTCGAGGTGGAGCGTGAAGCGTTCCGCATCGAACAGCGGCATGATGCAGGCGTTCTGGCGAATGCGCTGCTTGTAGTCGGCAATGCGCTCCGGGCTGCTCGCGAGCTCGACGGCCATGTCCTCGTAGGCCTTGATGTCGGCGGCGACGAGTTCCGGCAAGCCGATTGCGTTGAGCAGACTCTCGGTGACGCGGGAAGCGAAATTGGTGCCCTTGACCGTCAGGACTGGCAGGCCACCCCAGAGCTGTTCGGAAGTGGTTGTGTGGCCGTTGACCGGGAAGGTGTCGATACCGAGGTCCGCCATCTGCTGGCGATCGATGTGCTCTTCGTAGGATACGCGGGGGCAGAAGATCACTCGCTTCGAATCGATCCCCCTCCTGTTCATATAGTTCCGCAAGTTGGCCTCGGTACGCGGTGACGAAAGCATAAGCCAAAGTACGCTGTTCGGCGTGCGCTTGAGAATGTTGCACCAGACGTCGAGTATGTCCGCGTTGATCTTGCGGTTTGCGTTGAACGAGGCAAAGACGAATGCATCCTCCGGCAAACCGACCTCAGCGCGTGTTGTTGGCCTCGGCTTCGGACGGTTGGCGGGATCATTGGGCTGATAGCTGTCCGGCATGCGCACCAACTTCTCGTAATAGTGCGCTTCACTGCCCTCGGGCAGCACGAAGCGATCGCCGATCGAGTAGTCAAGATCGATGTCCGTTACCGTGCCCGGGAAGCCAAGCCATGTCGCCTGTATTGGCGCCCCGCCATAGTTTAGTATTCTGGACCGTCCGCCGAGTGTGTGCCCCTTGAGATCAATCAGGATGTCGATCTGCCGCTCACGAATGGCTTGTGCGGCTTCTTCATCGGTCATGTCCCGGACGATGCATACTTCGCCCCACTGTGAGCGATCGACAGTGCTGGCCTCATGTTCCAGGTGTTTCTCCGTGGTATGGCAGAAGAGCGTCACCTCGAACTTGTCTCGGTCATGCAGCTCGAGGACGCGGCGCAGCAACTTCATAGTCGCATGCCCAACCCAAAAGTCCGAGGAGAGATAACCGATCCGAATTTTGTCTCCCCATGAATGGGGAACGGCTTTGCGCCGCGCGGCTGCCTCCTTCAGGGGAAGCGAAGGAGTGTGGGAGGCGCGCGCATTGAGCGCCTCGTTGCCACACCAATGGAGGTTGTAGAAAGGGTTGTCGCGTTCCAGGAAGCCCAGGTCGCCCTTTTCGAGCATTCGCTGTACGGATTGAAACTCCCTTGCGACCAAATCGAAATCGCACACCTCGCGCGCGAAAACGAGCAGGAGCAGCCGGAGCGATATGATCTCCGGAAACTTCTTGAAGAGATTGCGGATAAGCGTCTCGTTGGTCGCATCCAGAATGTCGTCGCCGACCATTCGCACGGCGAGGCGCGCATGGTCCGGATTGCTGCTCTTGGAAATGACGTCGCGGTAGGGACTGACGAGATCTTTTCGGCCCTGCTTCAGATGAATGTTAACAAGCACGCTGGCAAGGTCGACGTCGGACCTAGCGAGAGACATGAGACGAAGTGCGTAAAGCAGGGCCTGCTCCTCGTCGCCGCAAACAAAATACAGAAGCGCGGCTTCGCGCGTGTAAAGCGACTCCTTGTTGCTGTCGAGTTCGCCCGCCAATGCATAGGCACTTGCCGCCTCCGATTTGAAGCCGAGTTTCAGCAGGTTCTTGGCAAGCAGGACGTACGTTTTTACATCCTTCTGCGTGTTGATGATTTGGTTCAGCGCTTCAAGCGACTTGAGATACTGTCCCTTTTGGTAGTCTTTCGAAGCCGCTGCAAACGAAATATTGGTATTCAAGAGCCCACCCCATTCGGAATTTTGTCGAAGAGCGCCAAGGCCACGCGCGCGCAGGCCATATTGCGCCTAGTTTTGCTCTATCTAGACACACCAAGCTTGCTTGAAGCCGACGTGTTCCGCTGGGTCGGGCGCCTATGGGTGTTTGGACACCGTTAACCACATCGTGGACCTGACGCCGTTTCATCAGCCGTTTTAATGAGTTGGCAATGAATGGCTGCAAAATTGTTCCCGACATGACGGGTTTGGTTGCTCAAGAGAAACGGCACCGAGTGGCATGAAGCTGGTCCGTCATCGCCGGTATAGAAGTCCGGTATGTCCTCCTTTTGTATTTTGTTTTTGGGGACAGACTTATGACAAGCATTAACACCAACAACTCCGCCATGGCGGCACTCCAGACGCTGCGCAACGTCAACAAGGGCTTGAATAACACGCAGAACGCCGTTTCGTCTGGCCTGCGCGTCGGCAAGGCTGCCGACAACGCTGCCTACTGGTCGATCGCCACGACGATGAAGTCGGACAACAAGGCCCTTTCGGCTGTTTCCGACGCCCTCGGCATGGGCGCCGCCAAGCTCGAC
>NZ_JBFTQH010000092.1:0-2639 GCF_056398905.1 Rhizobium sp. 01T417
CTGTTTAGGCAGCTTGAGGTCGGTAACGAGCTTCCGTGTCTGACTTACTTCATTGGCAAGATAGTCGTTGAACTCGGCCGTCGTCATATGGGGTGTTTCGATGCCCTCTCCATTGAGGCGTTCAGTCAGTGCCTTACTGCTCATCGCGCTCTTCAGAGCCTCCGAAAGGCGTTGCACGACGTCCTTGGGGGTGCCGGCGGGGGCGACTAAGCCCATCCAGGTGTAATAGCTGTAGCCGGGAATGCCTTCTTCAGCGAGCGTGGGAACATTGGGCAGCGCTGCGATCCGTGAGGTCGAGGTAACGGCCAGGGCCTTCAGTTTCCCGGACGTGATATAGCCGCGACTGCTTGAATATGCTTCAAAAATCATGTTCACCCGGCCGCTCATCACGTCCGGAATGGCAGGCCCATTTCCTTTATATGGCACGTGCAGAAGGTGTAGGCCAGCCTTCTGATTGAAGATTGCGGCAGCGAAGTGAGGAGCAGTTCCTACACCCGCCGAAGCGTACGAGAGCGAGTTCGGACTGCTCTTTGCCCGAGAGACGAATTCCTTGAGTGTCTTGTCCGGCTGTTCGGGTGACACCACAACCAGGAATGGCGATCGTCCAACGAAGCCCACTCCCGTAAAGTCGCGTGTCAGGTCGTAGCCAGGGTCTTGGCGGATGACTTGTTGAAACGCCATGGTGCCTGCCGAGCCCAGAAGCGTATAGCCGTCCGCCGGCGCCGCCTTGGCAACATTGATACCGATCAGGCCGTCCCCACCGGCGCGGTTCTCGACGATGACCGACTGTTTGAGATTGGCACCCATCTCCTTGGCGACGAGGCGGATGGTGAAGTCAAGCAGACCGCCAGGTGCGGTGTTAACAACAATCCGTATCGGTCGCGTAGGGAATGGGTCCGCCGCATAACATGCGGAGGCGCTTGCGAGTGCAATGCCAAAGAAGGCGAGAGCCTTCAGCGTGGGGCGCTTCATATTGTCTCCAACAAACTTATATTGGCTATTCGTCGATGAATAGCTCCTTACCACCAAAGCAAACTTCGCTATTGCTATTGCAGGAAGCGAATTCCTGCCGCAACTTCGACGACGCCCGCCACTTCGGCGACATCGGCTTTTTCACCAGCAGACACGGCAGCCTGTTCATACAGGCAACGTACCTGGTTACACACGAACATAGGTGCTCCGACCTTACTGCCGAGCGCACATGCCTGGCTCAACTTTTCCGCAACCTCACGCAGAGACCAAACCGGGCTGCGATCACCAGCCAACAGTGCGGGCAACAAGACGCGCGATGCTCCACTCCAACCGGAGCTGGTATTGATAACCGTGGCGATGTCCTGGAGGCGCAGGCCGTATGCCACACCCAGCGCGGTGCATTCATAGGTAACCAATTGTCCCAGCGCGAACATGGCGGCTTCCACGAAGGAGCCCACAACGCTGGCGTCCAAGCCGGCCGTTTCGCTGTCCCGCTTTCTCTCTGCATCACTTGGGGCAATTGTCGTACCGGCCATCCTCCCGATGACGTCAACCATGTCCTCGAGCTGGGATCCCTGACCGAGCGTGTTGACGCCAACCTGCAGCAATCCTCGAACGATGCTGGTGATTGGCATCGGGACGCCGACCTCCATTCCAAGCATCATCGCCTGGGTAATATCCTTGAGCATGAGCGGCAACCCGAAGCGTGTCGACGCTCGGCCCTCCACCAGAGCGGGCAACATCTTCTCCGTGACCTGGCTTCGCCCCAGCCGGCTTTCGTTCACCTCGACCGCCATCCGCTCCAGGGGATGCCCGGCTTTCATCCCCATTGCAACGATCTCCAGCATGCCCATTCGACATGCACCGTTCATCGCGTTGTTTACCATCTTCATGGCCTGCCCATCACCAATCTGACTGCCACAGCGATAGATGGTACCGGCCATGGTTTCGAGCAAGGGGCGCGCCCGTTCATAAAGCGCGTCTGGCCCAGCGACCATGAGCGTCGCACCGCCACTCGCCACGATCTGAGGGCTCGCGGAGACCGCGGCATCCATCATCTGGACGCCGATTTCGGAGAGCAGCGAAGCGATCTTCCTCGTTTCTGCGGGAATGCCGCTGGTCTGGTCGATAACCATCTTGCCTGCCGACAATCCCGTCGCCAATCCGTCGGGACCGGATACGAGCTGAAGCACATCGGAGCTTCGCGGCAAGCAGACAACGACAGCCTCACACTGCTTGCCAAGGTCGGCTGCCGAGGTAGCTACCGTTGCGCCAAGGCTTCTAAATGTTTCAAGAGCCTGTGGATTGAGGTCCCAGACGCAGAGTTCGTGCTTGCCAATAAAGCGACGCGCAAGCTCTCCTCCGAGCGCTCCCAAGCCAACGTATCCAACCTTCATCTGAGTCTCCTATAGTTCGACGGTCCCCTGGCCCGCACGGGCAGTTTCAATGCCAACTCACATGCAAGGCCCCTCGGGGTAACGCTCTGTATTATTCGCTGCCTAACTTGAGGTTGTTTGCTTGCCGCTTCTCCAGCGCCGATTTCATCAGCGCCGCTGAGCGGAAGATGCCGTGCGCGAATTTTCCGTAAGGAAGTGTCGCGAACAGGGCCATGACGATCCCGAGATGCACCGAAAGCAAAGTCGGCATGCCTCCGGACTCCCGGAAGG
>NZ_JBFTQH010000093.1:0-2526 GCF_056398905.1 Rhizobium sp. 01T417
GCAGCAGCACCGGCGAAGTACGGGTTGTAGTGCGTGCCCTCGGCCACCTGGACGCCGGCCGGCGGCTGCTGGTCGTAGCCGGTCAGCAGCGAGTAGATGTAGTCCGGACCGCCTTCCTGATAGCCGCCGACGAACGGGATCATGTCGATCAGGAACTGCGGGAAGCCGCGCTCGATGCCGCGCGCCTTGGCGATCAGCGAGAAGTCCGGCGGCGCCGCACCATTGTTGGCGGCAGCCGCCGCCTCGTGGTTCGGGAACGGCGACGGGAAATAGTCCGACGGAATGGCCTTGCGGGTGAACATGTCACCGCTGGCATTCGGGCCATCCTGAACCTCGTAGTTGGCGGCCAAGGCCTTCACCTGTGCGTCCGAGTAGCCGAGAGCTCCGAGCGTGCGGAACGGCACGAGGCTCATCGAGTGACAGGCGGCGCAGACTTCCGTGTAGACCTTCAGGCCGCGCTGCAGCTGGCCCTTGTCGTAATGGCCGAGCGGGCCGGCAAAGGTCCAGTGCTCATGCTTCGGATGCATGAGCGGATAGTGCGGCGTTGCGCCTTCGGCATGCTCTGCCGGCGCAGCCCCGTTCGGGGTGGTTTCCTCGGCAAGTGCCGCGCCGCTCAAACCAGCGACGACGGCCAGCGACAGGAGGCTGGTAACAAGCTTGTTCATGTGTCTCTTCCCTTCCTGTCGCACGCTCAGGCCTTGACCGGCTCGGCGGCCGCCACCTTGTTGCGCTTTTCCAGAACCGCTTCCGTAATCGAGTTGGGCAAGCGGCGCGGCGTCTCGACGAGGCCGAGAACCGGCATGATCACCAGGAAGAAGGCGAAGTAGAAGAGAGTGCCAAGCTGCGACATGATCACGTAGGTGCCTTCGGCAGGACGCGAGCCGAGCCAGCCGAGGACGATGGCATTGGCGACGAACAGCCAGAAGAACAGCTTGTACCAGGGGCGATARGCCGCCGARCGCACCTTCGAGGTATCGAGCCAGGGCACGAAGAACAGCACGATGATGGCGCCGAACATGACGAGGACGCCGGCCAGCTTCGAGTCGATCGGTCCGATGTTGAAGGTGATCGAGCGCAGCATCGCGTAGAACGGCAGGAAGTACCATTCCGGAACGATATGGGCCGGCGTCTTCAACGGGTCAGCCGGGATGTAGTTGTCCGGATGGCCGAGGAAGTTCGGCATGTAGAAGACGAAGTAGGCGTAGACCAGCAGGAAGATCGAAACGCCAAGCGCATCCTTCAGCGTCGCGTAGGGCGTGAAGCGAACCGTGTCGGTCTTGGTCTTGACCTCGACGCCGGTCGGGTTCGTCTGGCCGACGACATGCAGCGCCCAGATGTGCAGGACGACGACGCCGGCAATGACGAAGGGCAGCAGGTAGTGCAGCGAGAAGAAGCGGTTCAGCGTCGGGTTGTCGACGGCAAAGCCGCCGAGCAGGAACTGCTGGATCCACTCGCCGACCAGCGGGAATGCCGAGAAGAAGCCGGTGATGACCGTCGCGCCCCAGAAGGACATCTGGCCCCAGGGCAGAACGTAGCCCATGAAGCCGGTCGCCATCATCAGCAGGTAGATGAGGACGCCGAGGATCCAGAGGATCTCGCGCGGCGCCTTGTAGGAGCCGTAGTAGAGACCACGGGCGATGTGCAGATAGACGGCAACGAAGAAGAACGACGCGCCGTTGGCGTGCATATAGCGCAGCAGCCAGCCGTGGTTGACGTCACGCATGATCTTTTCGACGGAGTTGAAGGCAACCGTCGTTTCCGCCGCATAGTGCATGGCCAGCACGACGCCGGTCAGGATCTGCACGACGAGCATGACCGAAAGCATGGCGCCGAAGGTGTAGGCATAGTTCAGGTTGCGCGGAACCGGATAGGCGACGAAACTGTCATAGACCATGCGCGGCAAAGGCAGGCGCGCATCGATCCACTTCTCAAGGCCGGTTGATGGCTCGTAGCTGGAATGGCCACTCATAAATCAGTCCCCCTCAACCGATCTTGATTACTTTATCGGAAACGAACGAATAGGTCGGGATCGCCAGGTTCTGCGGCGCCGGACCTTTGCGGATGCGRCCGGCCGTGTCGTAGACCGAGCCATGGCAGGGACAGAACCAACCATTGTATTCGCCGGCCTGGCCGAGCGGGATGCAGCCGAGATGGGTGCACGAGCCGATCATGACGATCCAGTTTTCCTTGTCCTTGCCGGCCGAACGGTCGACGCCGGTCGCCTGCGCGTCGGACGGCAGGTTGGCGTTGCGCGCCACCGGGTCCTTCAGGTCGGAAAGCGGCACCTCATCGGCAGCCTTCACTTCCTCGGGCGTACGGTTGCGGATGAAGATCGGCTTGCCGCGCCACTTGGCCGTCAGCGACATTCCCGGCTCGAGGCTGGAAACGTCAACCTCGATCGAGGCCAGCGCCAACGTCGAAGCATCCGGACGCATCTGGTCGATAAACGGCCATGCAACCGCAACGGCCCCAACCGCCCCCGCCATGCCTGTGGTGAGATAAAGGAAATCACGGCGAGTCGGCTCG
>NZ_JBFTQH010000094.1:0-2509 GCF_056398905.1 Rhizobium sp. 01T417
TTCCGCGCGGGGGTGGTTAGTTTCGAGGAACTCCGCGATCTCCATCGGCCTTGGTTGAATGACAGAAGCCTTGAACGCGCCGACCGGTTGGGGGACGACGAACGCAGGGCCGAGTACTTCCGGGCCGTGACGGTGAACGCGCTGATCCACGCGACGGTTGCGGTGTTCAATCAGCACTATGACGGGTTGATGAACGGTGCGTTTGACGAAGAACTCACCAAGCAAATCGAATACGCCGGCCATTTCCAGCGGTTCAAGGACGTAGCGGTTCGTCAGGTGTATTGTGCCAAGCCGGTCGTCGAGGTGGAAGCGTGCGGCTTCGAGGTCATCAGCGGGCTTCTGTCGGCATTTGTGGGCGCGGTTGAAAACAAGGCGAAAAATCCGAAGAAGCCGCCTTCACGGGCCCGCACGCTGCTCAGTCTGATGCCAGGAGGCAATGCGCCATTTGACACGATGTCGGAGTATGAGCGTCTGATTCGCGTGACCGATTTCGTCTCCGGTATGACGGATTCGTACGCTGTCGACCTTTATCAGCGTATCCGAGGCATATCCCTTCCCTGAGCACGGCGGGCCTCCGACGAGCTTGTGTTTCGGCGGCTGTGGTCCGCCGGTGTGACATTGAGGCACAGCATGCAAAAGAAAAATGGGTCGTACTTGTTCTCCGCGTCAGACATCGTATCCTTTCTCGAATGCGAACACAGCACGACACTTGGCCTTCAGAATCTCGAGACACCTCTCGAAAAGGCGCCCGAAGATCCGCAGTTGAAGTTGATTCAGGACAAGGGGCTCGCGCACGAGAAGGCCTATTTTGAGAAACTCATCCAGGGCCGGTCGTGGGTTGATGTCAACGCGGAGGGTGATTCGGTGGAAGCGCGGGTGACCGCGACCCGCAAAGCCATGCAAGAGGGCGTGGACGTTATCTTTCAGGCCGCATTTTTGTATGGTCAGTACCTGGGCTACGCAGACTTTCTCGTGAGGGTCGATTCGCCTTCGCAGCTTGGCGCGTACAGCTATGAAGTTCAGGATACGAAGCTAGCCCGTTCCGCTCGCGGGAAATTCATCATCCAGCTCTGCTTCTATTCCTGGCTCCTAAGCCGAGAACAGGGAACTATGCCGCAGTCGATGCAGGTAGTCCTCGGCAGCGGGCATGTGGCCACTTTTCGTGTGGCTGACTATTTCATGTATTTTCGGGATGTGCTGGCTCGCTTCGAGCGCCGCATCGCGGAGGGTGAAGCGGTCAATACGTATCCGGATCCGTGCGACAAATGCTCGCAGTGTGAGTGGATTAATCTGTGCGATGGTAGGCGGTCCGATGATGACCATCTGTCGTACGTCGCCAATATCTCGAAGGCACAAATCAAGAAGCTCTCGGAGAGTGGCGTTACTACGCTCGCCGAACTCGCCGTGATGCCGGCACAAGTGTCGATCCCCAAGCTGGCACCAAAGACGCTCGAGCGCTTGCGAGCGCAGGCAGCACTTCAACTCAAGGCGCGCAACGAGGGTGGCATACACCTCGAATTGCTTCCCAAGGTAGACCAGGGACTGCGTGGCTTTGAGCGGTTACCGATGCCGAGTGCAGGGGACATGTACTTCGACATGGAAGGCGATCCATTGGAGGAAGGCGGTCTCGAGTATCTGTTCGGGCTGTATATCGTCGATGATGGGGTCGAAGAATTTGTTCCATTCTGGGCGCATACACGAGCGGAGGAAAGGCTGGCGTTCGAGCGGTTCATCGATTTCGTCTACGAACGGCTGCGGAAGTACCCTGACGCACACATCTATCACTACGCAGCTTATGAGGCGACGGCCCTGAAGAAGCTGATGTCGATGCATGGCACCCGCGAAGCCGAGGTCGATGGTCTGCTGCGAAGGGGCAAGCTCGTCGATCTCTACAAGGTTGTGCGCGAAGCGTTGCTGATCTCCGAACCCAGCTACTCTATCAAGTACGTGGAGAAGTTCTATCTGGGCCAGCGGGTAGGTGACGTGACGAATGCTGGCGCCAGTATTCTCTACTATGAAAAATGGAAGGAGACAAAGGACCCCAGACTGCTCCAGGAGATCGCCGACTACAACCGCGATGACGTCCTGTCTACCTTTAAGTTGCATCAATGGCTTTGCCAGCTGCGACCCGAGGCAATGCCTTGGGCCATCTTGGCGGCGTCTGCTAGTGGTGCAGCATCCCCAACTGTGGAAGTCGGCGAGAAGAAGCCCATCGAGGTCCGGCTCGAGGAGTTTGAGCGGACGATGTGTGACGGGATACCTGAGCGCGAGGACGAGAGAACTGAGCAGGATCAGCATCGATTGGTGGCGTATCAGCTTCTTGACTACCACCGACGCGAGYAGAAGCCGGAGTGGTGGGCCTACTTCGATCGCATGGACATGACCGAGGCAGAGATGATCGAGGATGTCGAATGCATCGGGGGTGCAACACTGGACCGGACCGTCGAGCGTGAGAAGGTCAAGGCTTCCTACCGGTACACCTATCGCTTTCCGCCGCAAGAGACGAAAC
>NZ_JBFTQH010000095.1:0-2490 GCF_056398905.1 Rhizobium sp. 01T417
GGGTGCGCCAGCCGTCCGGTGCACCCGTGGCCGCATCGAACCCGTCTCGCTCAAGCAGCGACGGGGCTTCATGCAGGCTGGAATGCGTGAGGATGTGGAACGAGACGCCGGGGTAGGACGGCAGATCGAAGCGCACATCGACATACTCGTACGGCCTGGATTTGCCCAGCAGATAGCCGCCGGGAATGCAGAGCGCGGGCTTCGTCGGAACACTGCCGGCGGGGAGACCTCGAAAGCTGTCCAGCATGTTCAGCACTTCAAAGCGGCGCTGGGGAACGTTGTTCTTGACCGTCACGTTGCCAACGAGCGGGTTGGCGGACTGGTCCGGGTCGGTGAAATCCCAGGCCTCGCGCTGGATCTGGATGCGGACGCCGTTCTCCCAGCGATAGCCTTCCAGCGTCCGCCTGGCCGGATCGGCGTCTACCGCGCCTCGGTGCATGAAGTAGCCTGGCTGCCCGTCTGGCGACGTCGTGTTCGCGTACAGGAAGGGATCGGCATCGACGCTCCTCACGGCCTTGAGTTCAGCGCCGCGCTTGGCGATCTCTGCCTGAAAGGCGTCGATGGCCATGGCTTGCGTGGAGATCATGATGCCGCGAATCTTCGTCGTGCCGCGCGTCGTCATGCCCGGCGGCATCTCCAGCAGGTAGCGTCCGACGCAATGGGGAATGAGCTTGTGGGTCAGCGCATCCACGGCCTGTTGTTCCGGCATGGACATCGTGGGGGCCTTGCCACAGGCCCCGAGCGCCAGGGTGGCGCAGAGTGTGAGGGCTGCTGCGGCGCGCGCTTTCACATGCACTCCACCGTCAGAAGGCATTCGGTCGGGGCCGCAGGGTTCGGGAGATGGCGTCCCAGACCGCGAGGGCCTCGSCGTCCGTCAGCGATGCGCGTTCGAGCGGACGATAGTCCGGAAGCGGATTCGCTGTCTCCATATCGAGCCGTACGAAAGGTGCCAACACATCGTCCGCGAGGGCGTTCCCTTCCAGGGTGAAGAGATGCCCATGCACTTCCGTGGTGGGTCTTGGGCCTGCCAACAGCCATTCCTCGGCGTCAACGCCGGTCAAAGCGACCTTCCCTTTACGCACCGTTCGCCCGCCCTTGATCTGCGACAACGCGTCCTCAATCTGCCGATGCCGCTGCAATAGCGAACCTACTGCAGCGAGACCTGAATCCGTCACAAGTGTGAAGTCGACATCCTCGTGGCTTGCAAGAGTGAAAATCCCAGTCACGCGCTCACCTTCTCGCGCCTTGCCCAGAATCAGACCGTACGGCAGGCACAATCCCGGCTCCGTTGGAATCTCGTTCTCGGCGCGGCCGCGAAAGTTCGTAAGCAGTTCAAAGACATGGTTGGCCTTCGGGGGAACATCGTTCTTGATGTCCATGCGCTGCACGATCGGGTCATCCGCCTGATCGGGGCTGCTGAAATCTGACGCCTCCAGCGTGACTTTGACGCGAACCCCATTCTCCCAACGATAGCCTTCCAGAATCCGGTTTGCGATGTGGCTGCGTTCCGAACCCCGGTGCATGAAGTAGCGGGAGTGCTCATCCCACGCGGGCACGTTGAGATAGAGGAAAGGATGTGCATCCATGCTCTTCACCGCCTTGAGTTCGGCTTCGCGCGCAGAGATCTCCTTATTAAATGCATCGAGGGACATCATCTTCGTCTTGACCCGTGCGTCTTCCACGATGGCCGAGCCTTCGACGGTCATGCCTGCAGGCAGATCGATAAGATGGCGTCCCACACAACGCGGGGTCAAATTGGAAGTCATGGCATTCACGGTCTGTTGTTCCTGAGGCGTCAATGGAGGGGTCTTCCCACACGCCGGGAGCACAAGCGCATGGATCACGATAAGCAGCGATGAGAGGCGCTTCATTTGCAATAGGCCATGGAAGTGTCTTTCACGGCATCCGTGATCTTGACAATGGACCAGACCGTGAATAGCCGGAGTGGCCAGACCTTGTACACGGCTTCATGCTCGATCCCACGGTAAGCCAGGCAGACCTTCGCTTTCTCCCGTGGCGCTGCGCCGGACCGGCGCGGGACGGTGCCGTCACCGCTCTCGTCCGCACCGTTCAGGTCAAAGACAACGCGCAATGGGTTTCCGGCACTTCGCGTGAGGACCGAAATGGTCCCACGACCTGTGTCGTGCATTACCGTTCCCTCGGYAAGGTCGTCAAYGGCGCGCGGCCCGAAGCGCGGCGCAGCATACCGCCTTCCCCATGTGACCTCTCCCCAGGTCGTGTGTGCTGTGTCGTCGCCGTAGAACGCATACGTATTCGGGTGATATCGGTTGGCGATGGCAAGATGAAATGGGCGGACTCGCTTCTGAATGGTTTGCACATATTGTTTCCAGTCCTTGTCGACCGTCTTCTTGCGCGTATCGAGCGGATTGATAAGTTTTTCGTGGCATAGCGCCCACCACTTTCCCCGCACGGTGTAGATCTCGTTATAGGGATCGGATCGCGGAAGCGAGACCATGCGGTTGCCATCAC
>NZ_JBFTQH010000096.1:0-2397 GCF_056398905.1 Rhizobium sp. 01T417
CACCTCTACTACCCGAGTCGACGGCAGCCTTCTCCGGCGTTCTCGTTGGTCGTAGACGCATTGCGTTTTCGTGGGTGACGTCAGCGAATCCTGGAAAACGGGTGACGTCAGCGAATCCTGGAAAACGAAGGTGGGACGGCGGGTTGCGGTCCCGCTACAACGGGCGGTTCGCGCTAGTGGCCAGCCGACCAACAAGCAGCGCGTCGMTTGTCTCAGAAGGGTCGGATGCAGTCCCCCGCCCAACGCGCCCAGCGGCGGAAGTTCAGACGACCGAGACCGGCCAGAGGCGGCCGTTTGAAAACGGGGCATCAATGTCCGGTTTGGGGTAGGAAACCGCCGGGCGCGCTCCAGTGGGCAGAGGCGTGATTAGCCGATCGACGTCGTGTCCCTCAACTTGGCGCCCTGTATCATGTTCAGTCCTTCTTTCCATAGGGGCACAAAATGGAAGAGCGACATACAGCTCTCGTGACAGGCGCAACCAAGGGGATTGGGCTGGCACTGAGTCGACACTTGCATCGGGCGGGTTGGAATGTTATTGGCATCGCTCGCAATGCAATCGAGGATTTTCCAGGCCAGCTTCTTACAGCGGATTTGGCGAACGTTCAGGAAACCGAGTCAGTGCTGGCACGGCTGTCGGCGTCGTCAAAGATCGACGCCGTCGTCAACAATGCAGGCATCGCAATTCCACAAAGGCTGGAGGCACTCGATTTACATTCGTTGCAAGCCGTATTTGACTTGAACGTACGGTCCGCGGTTCAGGTGACACAGGCGTGCCTGCCCTCGCTGAAACGATCTTCCGCTGGGCGGATTGTAAATGTTTGCAGGGGGCTGCGGACGATTTCTTGGACTGATTCAGGTTGCGATTCCCAAGCGGCGCCGGTAGTCGACCGGGCTCATCGCCTGCAGGGACAACTTGATGCGCCGCTCGTTGTACCACTGGATGTACGAGTTTAGCTCGTTCATGAATGCCTCTACCGTGGTGCCGGCCCAGTTGCGACAGTAGTACATCTCGTTTTTCAGGCGCCCAAAGAAGCCTTCGCACGCAGCGTTGTCAGGTGAGCAGCCTTTTCGCGACATGGATCGGACGAGACCCGCCGCATCGATACGTTGTAGCCATCCCGGCCAACGATAGTGCGAGCCCCTGTCACTGTGTACGACGGGGCTGTCGCCTTCGGTGAGCGTCTTGATAGCGCCGTCGAGCATGCTATTGACCAATTGCGCGTCAGGCCTCGTTCCGATAGACCAACTCACAACCTTGCCGTCAAAGCAGTCGATCATGGGTGATAGGTAGACCTTGCCCGCTGGAAGCTGGAATTCGGTGATGTCCGTCAGCCACTTTTGATTTGGAGCCTGCGAATGGAAGTCCCTGGCAATCAGGTTCTCGGGCGCAACGCCAATCTCCCCGCTGTAAGAGCTATACCGGCGACGAGGTCGATGGACAGTAAGCTGCTCCTCCGCCATCAATCTGCGCACAACTTTCTCGGAGATCTGCATATCGCGCTGGCGCAGTATCGCGTGGATACGGCGGTACCCGTAACACCGATGGTTGCCCTCAAAGATCTCGACCATGGCGCTACGAACCTCGCCATATTTATCGGCCAGGCCTAATCTTGTCTTGTGATAAAAATAGCTACTGCGTGCAAGCCCGACGATGCGAAGAAGTTCGGACAACGGATACGTAGATTTCAAGGCATCAACCACCTGTGTCTTCTCCCTGTTTGTCAGGGCCAGGGTGTTGATGCCTTGGTCTTTTTTTATTAGATCGCCCGCCTGCGTCAGGATGTCGCGCTCAAGTTGCAGCTGGCGTACCTGCTGTTCGAGCTGCGCGATTCTTTCCAGCAACGCCGCATGCTCGTCTTCAGGCGAAGCCAATTTACGTTTTCGCATAGATCGATATGCCTCGTCTCCGAGCAGTTGATCTTTCCACTTGTACAACATCGGTCGGCTTACTCCAACCTTTTTTGCMACATCCTCCGCTGAGCCCGGGCGGGTGCAAAGGTCAGTGACTGCCTGACGCCTCTGTTCGGACGCAAACGGCGCACTGGTGTTTGTGCTCGTGACCATGCGGCGCGACCCAGGGCGCAGCTCCTCAATCCAGCGGGCCAGCATTTCGGTGCTGGGATACCCGAGGGCTCTGCGGGTATGAACTAAAGAGCAGCCATGACCGAAATAGTGATCCACCGCCACGCGTTTTTGCTCCAGCGTGTATCGCTGCCTTGGACGGCGGAGCTTGGGCAGGTCCCCAAGCGCCTGGTACAGGTGAACCCACCGCTTCAGGTTCTTGCCCGACGGATAGCCCAGCTCACGAACGACCGTTGCCGTCTTTCCCCCGTACTTGAAATATAGCTTGACCGCCCTGATGCGATCCTCGTACGAATACATGAACTACCTCCAAGT
>NZ_JBFTQH010000097.1:0-2387 GCF_056398905.1 Rhizobium sp. 01T417
GCCTTTTCTCTCTCAATGCCTCCCGCACCGCCGCCCTCGCGGTGAGTGCCGCCGCGCTGCTACTGGCCGCCTGCGCCGGCGGGCCGCCGCCCCGGCAGGGTTCGTCCGTGCCCCGGGCACCCGGCAAACCGATGATCGACCCGAGCGCCGGACTTGAGGAAATCTCGATCCAGGCGATGTCGCTGGTCGGCACCCCCTACCGCTACGGCGGCAACACCCCCGATTCCGGTTTCGATTGCAGCGGCCTGGTTCGCTACGTGGTGCAGCGCGCCGCCAACGTGAACCTGCCCCGCACGACCGAGCAGATGGGCCAGCGCGGTTCGTCGCTGGACCGCAGCCAGGTGGCCTCCGGCGACCTCGTGTTCTTCAACACCACGGGACGCGCCAATTCCCACGTAGGCATCTATGTCGGCCAGAACCGCTTCGTCCATGCGCCCGCCACCGGTGGCACGGTGCGGCTCGAGGACATGGGCAAGTCTTATTGGGCCTCCCGCTACAACGGCGCCCGCCGCGTGGTGGCAGCTAGTAATTTGCCGATGACGCCGGCGCCCGCCCCAGAAGCCCCCCCGCCCGCCCCTGCGCCCACCCAGGAAGACGACGACCCCATCGCCGCCTTCGCCCGGCAATAGTCGTCTAGTAAAAGGCGTAAAAAAAAGCCAGGCGCGATGAACTGACCCCCAGAAGTTGGACGGTTGATGGCTAGGCCGGAAAGGGCTGAGTCCTGTATTTCACGGGACTCAGCCCTTTTAGTTTGAGCTTGATGCGGTCATGATTGTAGTAGTGAATGTATTGGCGCAGTCCATCCTGCAGTTGCTCGATGCTGGTGAACTTGTTCAGGTAGAAGAATTCGGACTTTAGGATGCCGAAGAAGCTCTCCATGGCAGCGTTGTCGAGGCAGTTACCTTTGCGCGACATACTGGGACGGACACTGCGCTGCTTGAGCATCGATCGATAGGACGCCATTTGGTATTGCCAGCCCTGATCCGAATGCAGGATCGGTCGGTCCTTGGGGCCGAGTCGAGCAAACGCCTTCTTGAGCATTTTGCTTRCCATCTCGAACAACGGACGCCTGGCCATCTCGTATGCGACGATCTCGCCGTTATGCAGGTCCAGCACCGGCGAGAGGTATAGCTTCTCGCCGGCGACGCTAAATTCGGTCACATCGGTTACCCATTTCTGATTCGGACGCCCGGCGTGGAACTGCCGTTGCAACACGTTGGGCGCAACTCGGCCCACCGCACCTTTGTAAGAACGGTATTTCTTTGGCCGGACGAGAGACTTCAGGCCCATGGCTTTCATCAGGCGCTGAACCGTCTTGTGGTTGACGATCAATTCCGCTTTCCGAAGCGCCGCCGTAATGCGGCGGTAGCCGTAGCGACCTTTGTGCTGCGCAAACAGCTCACGGATTCTTGCCTTCAGTTCCGCATACCTGTCCTGCGCCTGAAGTACTGTTTGCTGATAGTAGAAGGTGCTTCGTGCCAGGCCTGCGACCTTCAACAGCCCCGCCAATGGATACTGCCGCCTTAGCTCAAGCACTATTTGCGCTTTTTGGGTTGCGCAGATTTCTTGTTCGCTTGAACTAAGGCGTCGAGTTTTTTTAGGTAGGCGTTCTCCATGCGCAGGTAGTTCAGCTCGTCAATGAGCTCCTCGCGCGTGCGCGTGCGATCACCAGATGGCTTCGGTGGCTTTGCTTTGGGAGTGGGTGGCGACATCTTCCTGGGACGCCCTTTTGGGCGCGATGACAAGGCCTCTATACCCCCTGCATCATACTGGCGTTCCCAAATGCCAATCGCACCGAAGTTGCGAATATCGAACCATGCTGCGACTTCGCGATGCGACAACCGCTGGCTTCGCATCCGCTTCAGCACGGCAAGCTTGAACTCGGCGCTGTAGTGCGTGTACTTCCGTTTGATGCTCGCCGCGCCATGCAGGCGGTATCCCGCCACCCAGCGCCGTACTGTTCCGCTGTCTATTTCATGGCGTTTGGCGATCTCACCATAGCCTGCCTGACCGTCCAGGTAGCTCTGGATAACTGTCAGCCTGAACTGCTCCGAGTACCGATACATGAAAACACCCCAAAAGTTGGTGTCCAACTTTTGGGGTGCAGTTCAATGCTCTGGCTTTTTTTGGTTCATCGCCGATCACGAATCCGGTTTGCAAATCCGTACATCGACGCAGAAGATACGGATTATCATTGGCTTGAATGCATACAAACGATGTAGTTGTATGGATTGCAGTAGGCTCAGCCATCGAACTGGTTTGTCCGTCAGGCGCTGAGCCAGGCGGACTCACGTTCGGAGGCTGGAACGGTTTGAGCGGACTGAGCCGACGTCTCAAATGACCTGAAACGTGTCGCGCACCGGCCTTCGCGCGAGAAGCCCTGACAG
>NZ_JBFTQH010000098.1:0-2363 GCF_056398905.1 Rhizobium sp. 01T417
GTCCTTGAGGATCTTCTCGAGCTCGCGGCGAAACATCGCGTTGTCGAGCAGGTTCGACTTGAGATCGCGCAGCAGATTGCGCGCCGCCATCAGCGCGCGCAGYTCGGGCACCTTGCCGGCSACYACCTCCGGCTTGAAGTCATCCATGGAATGGAARTCGAGATCRACGGGCAGCTCGGAGCCATCSGCKGCGAGCGTGTTCTCGACGGCAATCYTSGCCCGCGGRTTGAAGTCCGCCAGGACCGCATTGAAGTTGTTCTTGTTGATGGAAACCTTCTCCCGCTCCGCCAGCGCGCGGGTGTCCTGCCCATTACTGTAGTCGCCCATCACCAGCAGCTTCAGTGGCAATTCCACCTTCTTCTGCGCGCCGCCGGTATGCAAATCCAGCTTGATGTTGACCCGCGCCTTGGGCACTTCGTTCTGGAAGCTCTCTGCCATTCTCGATTCCTTCTCCAACAGGTTTTCAATCCGCACGGCACTCGATTCGTCGATCGCCGCATGGCCGGTAGACACGCAAGTGCGGGAGACTATCTTTTTTATTTCCCACTGTATTTAGGTGACTTCCTAAAATTCATCGGATTTTTGATCTTTTTTATCTAAATCAATAATTCGATCCAGTCCTATTTTCCTGAAAGCCACAAGACGGTAAGGTGCGGCGCGCAGGAGCATGTCGCTTGCGAAGCGGCACGCCTGACCTGTTACGCCGGATTGCCCGGCCTTGGAGAGAGACGATGTCGGGTGGGGTTGCAACACTGAAGGCATACGGGGAAGCGCTGCTCAAGGGACTGGGCGGTGGCCAGCAGTCTTACTTCCTGAAGGTGCCGGGCGCGGAGACCGCCGTGGGTCTGTCGGTGGTGTCGTTCGAAGCGGTGGAGAAGCTSGGCGCTCCCTACGCCGTCACTGTCCAGCTTACGCATCCGCTGGAGCTTGAGCGCGCCAGCTACCTCGGCAAGCCCGCGACATTCGAGATCGACCCTGGTGATGGCACCGAGCCGCGCAAGTTCGCGGGTTGCATCACGCAGTTCTCCAAGACGAAGCAGACGCAGGATTTTCACGGCTACCAGATGGTGGTGGAACCGCTAGTGGCACGGCTTCGGCTGACCCAATCCACCCGCATCTACCAGCACCAGACCGCGCCCCAGATCATCGAGGCGATCCTGCGGCGGCACGAACTGGTTGGTCACCAGTTCGCTTTCAAGCTTCGGCGCGAGTACCCGCAGCACCCGTTCCGCTTGCAGTACCAGATGTCCGATTGGGACTTCATCCGGCTACTGATGGAGCAGGAAGGGCTCTATTCCTATTTCCTKCCKGGGAAATTCGGCGARATGGTGGTGTTTGGCGACGACATCGACCATTACCTCTACAAGCCTGAATTGCGTGTGCCCTATCGGGAATCGGCCGGGCTTGAGGCCGGCATCGAAGCCGTCTTTGGCATTCGTACTAATGCTAAAACGGTCCCCGAATCGTTCCTCGTGGCAGATTACAACCCGGATCTGGCATGGGAACCCTTGAAGGGCGAAGCCAACGTCGCGAGGAAGGACAAGACCACTTACGGGCAACCGTATGTCTTCGGTACGCATCACCTTGATTTCGATGGTGCCAAATGGGAAGCGCAGCTTCGTCATGAGGCGGCGATGGCGTCTCAGGTCGAATACGAGGGCGAGAGCAACGTCCTGGAACTGCGTCCGGCGCGGATCCTGAGAATGGATCTCGACTTGCCCGACGCCCCAAACGGGCAGGTCATCACCGAAGTCACCCACACCGGCGCGCGCGATGCGGCGTATCGCAATACCTTCAAATCGATCCCATCCGATCGTCGCTTCCGGCTGCCGCTGGATGAGGCCAACTGGCCAAAGATCGCAGGCACGCTGAGCGCCCGCATTACCTCACCCAGCCAATACACGTACGCCTACCTGACGCAGCAGGGCTACTACACCGTCCGCTTCGACTTCGATTTCGAGAAATGGCCCGGTGGTGGTGAGTGCGTGCCACTGCGGCTGGCAAAGCCATTCGCCGGCGCATTCCAGACAGGATTCCACTTTCCGCTGATCGACGRCACCGAAGCCGCCATCGCGTTCCGGGACGGGAACCCGAACAAGCCCTACATCGCCCACGTCCACCACAACAGCCGTCAGACGGACCTGATCACCAATCACGACCGCTGGCTGTCGCGCAACGTCATTCGTACGCAGAGCGACAACAAGCTCGAGTTCGAGGACTGGGAGGGCCAGGAGCACGTCAAGCTGTCCACGGAGCATTCCGGCAAATCGCAGCTGACACTTGGCCATATGGTGGATGGGAAGTGGAAGAAGCGGGGGGAGGGGTTCGAGCTGCGGACGTCTGGTTGGGGGGCGATTCGGGGC
>NZ_JBFTQH010000099.1:0-2200 GCF_056398905.1 Rhizobium sp. 01T417
AGCGGGAAGGTCGAAGCCAACAACCGAGACCGGCTTATCAGTGGCGGGTGCCTGAGCGACCTCGAGTGTATAGACGGGCGCGGACCAGTAGAGACGCTCGGCGATGCGCGAAAGACCGAATCCGCCGATACATCGCTTCTGGCTCTCGGGAGTGCCCTCTCTCACAATAACGACGGCATCGAGCGGACGGCGACGGCGTAGTCTCCGAAGTTGCTTGAGCCGTGCTGCGTCAGGTTCACCTCCCTTGCTGCTTTGATTCCACAAGAGGACCGCCGCGTCGGAACTATGCCAGCCCTGCTGAACAAGTCCAGGAAGCAGGCGGTTGACTGTTAGCGCATCGCCGGCGAGCAGGAACCACGGCTTGTGATAGCGCCAGTCACGTTGCTCCTCTTGAAGCGCTTTGACCATCGCGTGGAGCCCGCTCTCCTGTGCGATGTCGCCCCGAGAGGGGGGCGAGGAACTCTTCATCTGCGGGTCGCTCGCTTGATCGGGCCTCCCGAGTCGGGCGTGCAATTCCTGTACCTTGAGCAAGACCCACTCGTAATAGCTAGCGAGGATCAGAGATACGACGCATGCTGTCGCCAAGGCACCGACTGCCATTCTGGCTTGGAGCGGCGACAAGCCGAGCCGCGCACCTTCAAACCAAACCGCAGCGCCCACGGCGCTGAAGAGGGCGAGTATCGCGAGTCGAAGGTAAATCGTCACACCTGACGACCTGGATGAGTTCATGATTGCTTGCGGCACACAAGTGCGGTGATTTGGTCGCCTTCCTGGGCGATAAAGAGTTGGGAGGATCCCGTCCGTGCAGCTCGGTCGGCGGCCAGCGCGACACCTAACCACGGCGCCGCGTAGCCGCAGTCACCAATGGTGTTGTGCAGATCGATCCAGGTGGCGTTGTCACCTGCAACAGATGTCGATCGGAGTTGTGTCATGACTTCGCTCGTCAATGCACTGCTCCAAACGACGCCAATGTCGGTGGCATTGCTCCGGCCCCATCGGGTCGCCAAAGCACTGACCTCACTTGCGGATGTCGCATCGCCCATGGCGGGCCGGTGCAGATGCAGTCCGGCGGCAGTCGACACGTCATCGGATGGTGGACCGATGAGCAGCGCGACACCGGCTTCCGCGGAACATTCGGGGAGCTCTTCACTAATTGCCCGGCGCAGTTGGATTGCGACGAGCAGTTGAGCTTGGGCTGGCGAAAGATCATCGGCCCACGCGTCGATGTTGGACAACGTGAGCGCGTCGRTCTCCTTCGACATGGCTATGGAAAGGTCAGGGAACCAATCCCGAAGTCTTTCTCCTATACCCGCACATACCTCTTCGGGCGCCAGGGACGACGCGACAATCGGTCGAACGCGTACGCGTGTGCCAGGGGCCAACCTTCCGAGATCGCCGCGCAATGGGTCGAGGAGATCGTCTATCAACCAGCCGGAAATGACTTCATGCCGGGAATGTTCCGAGAGTTCGTTGCCCGGATAGAACGGCTTTTCTGGAATGGCGATCCAGCGCGCTGTCGTTGCGGACTTTGGAAATGCGGCGCTAGTTCGTGCCGCCATTCCGACGTCGCCTGCGACAATTGCGTTGACGTTGTTCTCCATATCGTCGGCAGAAAAGCGCCAGGCATGCCCGAGGAGTGCGAGCGGCCTGCTTGCTTGCGCATGACATGCCAGCTCGTATCGCTCACTCACTTCATTCTTCGCGAAGGCAACGCTGCGGCGGGCATGTGCGCCTGCCAGCGTAGTGCTCCAGAGGAATATCCATGCAAGTAGCGGATAACCAACGATACGAACCCAAAACCAAGCGGTATCAGTCGGTCGGGATGTAGGCCACATATAGAGCGCAAGGATTGCTCCGCCACCAACGATGGCGACGAAGAGCGCTGTCCATTTCGTGACTGACCATCGTGGCAGCTCGGGCACCACGGTCTTGGGCGGGATGCGTCGGAAATCAATAGGCATCGGTCCCACCCGCCGCAGTGAAGTCCATCATGTTCATAACACGCTCCCTCATGTCTTACTTCGCCTTCCGTTCAAGTACTCGTTCTGGGATGTCCTGAATCCCCTCGTTGATTGCATGTTCGTAGTACTCGAGATATGTCCGCGAGGAGATGGTCTCGTGACCTGATTCCCAGTAGGCATCTGCGAGGTTCAATTTTGCGTCCTGCACGGCTTGAAATCTTGCGACTATATTCTGGAGA
>NZ_JBFTQH010000100.1:0-2190 GCF_056398905.1 Rhizobium sp. 01T417
GCAGCCTCGCCGCCGGACGTCCACCAGTGCAGCATCTGCACTTCCTTCACATCCGCAGCCTTGGCAGCACCCAAGCCCGCAACACTCATCGTCACCAACGCTGTCGTCATCAAAAACTTGCGCATCGTTTCCTCCCGGTTTGCAAGTTCACAAAAGCGGAAAATCCGCGGTCAAAAAGCCCCTGCGCTCCCCGCGCGAAAGACTCTACTTATACGGCGCGAACGCCGCATGGGTTAATTTAAAACGTTATAAACATAAGCAAGTCAAGTGTAGCGACGCGCCTTTCTTTGTCGGAGGCAGTATCATTTACTGCCTGTTTTTACTTGTCTTTCAGACACAGCCCTATTGCTTGGAAAACGGAAGCCGATTATTTAAAACGTTTCCATAATAGCATTGCTTTCGGCGCCGATATCGCGCTAGTGTCCGGCCAATCGACGCTTTGGAGGAAAGTCGAGCGTGTCTCGCATTACAATGCCGCCCACGACCGGAGTGACCCGCAGGAGCGGCAAGCCGACGTTGCGCACCATCGCGGACATCGCGGGCCTTGCTGTGACGACGATATCGCGAGCCCTTTCGGACGACCCGGTCATCAACCACGAGACCCGCAAGCGCGTCCGGGAGATCGCGCTGCAGGTCGGTTACTCCCCAGATCGAGCGGCCCAGCGCCTGAAGACCGGCCGCACGAACGTCATCGCCATCCTTCTTGAATCGCATGAGGAGATCCTCGGCTACGGCACCTCGATCATGTCCGGCATCGCCGCTGCTTTGCAGGGCACCACCTACCATCTGATCGTCATGCCCAACCTGCCGCACACGACCAATATCGAGGCAGTCAACTACATCATGCGCAATCACATGGCCGACGGCCTGGTGATGTCGCGCACCGAACCGTTCGACCCGCGCGTGCGGCTGCTAATGGAGCACAATTTTCCGTTCGTCACCCATGGCCGCACCGAACTTTCCACGCCGCATCCTTATGTCGACTACGACAATTTCACGTTCGCCTATGAGGCAACCAAGCGGCTGATCGCCAAAGGGCGTCGTAAGCCCGCTTTGATCGGCGGTCCGATGCAGTTCAGCTTCGGCAGCCATATCCTGCACGGCTTCATGACCGCGGTGCGCGAAGCCGGCTGTGCCTACGAGATTATCTCCGAGATCGACCTCGATCATCCGGCGGGCGCGATTCGCGACCGTATCGCCCGACGGCATCGCGAAGCCGATCCACCCGACGCCTTCATGTGCGGCGGCGAAGTGTGCGCGCTTGCCACGATCACCGGCATGAGCGATTGCGGCCTCACCCTTGGCGTCGAATACGACATCGTCGCCAAGCAGACCTCGCAGTTACTTTCCGCCATCCAGCCGAAGGTGGAAACGATTTATGAGGACCTTACGGCCACCGGCGAACATATCGGCCGCATCCTGAGGAAACGGATCAGCGGCGAGACGGATATGGACCAGTTGCAGATGCTGCTAACGCCGCAGCCGCCTTTCTCCGGCGGTACCGGAAAATAGATGACATCTGCTACTCGATCTCAACTGGCTACGCGGTAGACCTTAGCCTCGTGACTCCGGCGGTTACTGCAAGCGGACACCCTATTGAAGCTCGGATTTCTGCTCGAAATCGACAATGACGCCGTGTCGCAATGCCTCTTCTTGAGCTGCACGAAGAGCCTGCTGGATGAAATAGACGACGAGGTCATAGTCCGGGCTCTCCTGCGAGGCGATTTCCCACGCGATGTTCAGAGTGAATATCAGTTGTGGGGCGATCGTATCGGTCACGGCGGCGTATCCCGGAAGCACGGAGATACTAGGGTGCGCCCGCACCCAGGGCAACATCAACGGTTGAGCGTGCCGTAGGAGAATGTCACCAGCGACCTAGTGGGATTTACTATGGCCTTCACAAGGACGCCCAACGATTCAAGAGACGCGCACGTGCTGGGCGGCTTGAGTGTCCTTCCCGAGAGAGGGGTGGCAGTTCATACCGGAGACATGGGTTACACTTTTGGCCTTTGCGAGGAGAGCGAAGGTGCCTTGGCAGGAGGTGCAACCGCATGGACGAGCGTCTCAAATTCGTTGCGCGGGTTCTGGATGGCGAGAAGATAGCGGCGCTGTGCCGCGAATTCGGCATCTCCCGCAAGACCGGTCACAAGATCATCAGCCGCTATAACGACAGCGGTCTGGAAGGACTGA
>NZ_JBFTQH010000101.1:0-2162 GCF_056398905.1 Rhizobium sp. 01T417
ATCAGGCACGAAGTCACCTAGTGCGGCCGGTTTGGTCTCAGAGCGCACCTGTTTGCGCATTGTGGCGAGTTCGCCCGCATGAAATCCAGCCGACTGTGATCAGGCACGAAGTCACCTAGTGCGGCCGGTTTGGTCTCAGAGCGCACCTGTTTGCGCATTGTGGCGAGTTCGCCCGCATGAAATCCAGCCGACTGTGCGGTCCTGAGTGCAGAATAACCTACCTCGTTGTCCGAACTCAGTGAGGAGTGAAAGGGACTTGACACGAAGGGGGGATAGGAAGGCCGAAGCGCCCGCGGCCTCTCTATGCATGTGTCAAGGTAATTTCTGCCGAGCCCAGCCCAGTATCCGCGTCTTGAAAGACGACAGGCCTAAAATTCCAGGCGCTTCTATAGCCCTATAAGTGACTGAATTTTAACCAAATCTTTCCTTCGGCTGGCAAAACCGGCCGCAATTGACGTTCGAAATCGAATGTAAATTATTTTACCTTCCATCTGGAGGCGCGACCGGTGTCAATCGACCATGCCGCCAACGCGGCGGGCTCTAGGTGCCCGCGCCGCTCAGGCCGCAGCAAATCGGAGGAATAACGCATGTGATGACCGTCGGCGATCGTCGCTTCGCCGTCACCCCTGGCCGCCCCCCGAGGCCGCTCGCGCATCCGTTGCCATGTTGCCGCTGGCGCGGGGCATGAAGGAACGGAACGGCGACGAGAAGAAGAAGGAACTGCTCCACGCGCTGCCCACCGGCACGGCCGACCGGGAATACCTCCTGCTGCGGGGTACGCCCACGGTGGTCGTCTTCTAGGAGACCTTCGACTCACCCCACTCATACACCCGCCTGGACCGTGGCGATGCGCGAGCGGCGTTTGCCAAGAACTAGCTTCCGATGAAGGACGGCGAAGCCCGACGACGAACATGGGGAAGTGGCGAAGGGTTGGGCTTTCCTCGCAGCGAAGCCGGCGGGCACCACATGAATATCTGTAGCCATAATCCCCGAGTTAGTGGGGACAGTCTGACGCCGACATTGACACGGCGACTATCCGATCCGGTCCTACAAGGTAGCGATCAAGCCCCGAGCGAGGCGCGCCCCGCTTGCGCGACGTTGTTGCTGCCGACATTCTCCGCAGTATTACCACGCAATATCCGCGGGTCACGATGTCGTAGACGATGGCTGCGGGGCGCAAGCCAAACAATGGGGTTCCTAATCCAATTCGGCCGTGTCGGAGCGCTGGATGGGCCTCAGCCAATGAAAGACTTCAGCCCGGCAACCACTTTGGTAAAGAGTGATATACATGGCGATCTCAGCGCAGGAAGCGTTCGCTAGCGTTGCCGGTGAGCCCGTCAGGAGGAATTTGAATATAGGAAATATGCGAACGCTCTCCAGTGGGAAGGAAGCCAAGAGGAAGGGCGAGCCGAGTCACGTTCTTGGGCGCGCCCGCAATATTTCGCACTGCTCGAACAACGTTTATACGGCAGGGCACTAAGGCAGCACTTTTTTGCTGCTACTCGTCAAGCTGCGACGAGGCTGCAAAGAGCAGCCGCGCACCGTTTGCGATCTCAGAGACGGTGAGTTCCGTCACCGGCCCGCCCCAGGGGTCAATGTCGTAGAAGGCTTCAAAATCGACGGGAAACATGTCGCACAACGGTAACGGATAGCGGAAAGCTGGCACGGCATGAAGTTCTCCAGAAGTGTCTACCCGAAAAACCTCGACGAGGCGCTCTCGCCCCGTGTTGTCGATGCCTTTGACTACGCAGTAGCGTTGGCCTCGCCAGACCAAGGAAACGCCCGTGTATGGCGTTGTCACACCAGGTAAGCGTGTGAGCTTCAAGCACCTCTCCACTGATTCTGCAATTAGGCATGGCGCCTCTCGCAAAATCCCCTGGTCGCGTGTAGCTGGGTCCATTTGTCTGCCCCTATCCGATGGACGCATTCTAATACCGACGCGCACACGTGAGCGTTTCAAGCCATGAGAATTAGGGTGGAAGATGGATGACCCGTTTTACCCTTTTGATCACATGTTGGCGCTTGACCTCGCCTTCGCTCAAGTGGCGAACAGGGCCTCTTGTCGATGCCGCCGTCCTTACCACTGTTCGGAACACCGGCAGATCATCATTCCTGAGGCTGGCCCGGCACGAGAAGTAGGTCCAGACGACGCCGTACTCGTC
>NZ_JBFTQH010000102.1:0-2094 GCF_056398905.1 Rhizobium sp. 01T417
CGCCAGTTCGGTCAGGCTCGTTCGGTCTCGACACGCACCAGCACGGCCGCAATCGATAGTAGTGCCAAGCCCGTCGTCGCTGCGATCCAAGGCTATGCCCTTGGCGGCGGATTGGAACACGTTCTCGCGTGCCACTATCGCGTCGCCACGGCGGGTGCGAAGCTTGGCCTGCCAGAAGTCACGCTTGGCGTCATCCCCGGAGGCGGGGGCACGCAGCGTCTGCCAAGACTGGTGGGTCCCAAAAATGCCCTCCAACTGATTCTCGGCGGCCGCCCAATCAGCGCCGAAGATGCCGAGAAGATCGGAATCGTGAACTCACTGGTACCGAAAGGCGAGTTGCGTCGTGCCGCCATCGAGTTTGCGAAGCGAGTAGCTCAAACGCGCCCACTGCCCCGCGTACGCGACGGTAGCGTGGACATTGATGACGAAAGCCTTGCAGCTATCGTCGCCGACGCTCGAAAAGCAGAGTCGAAAAATGGGCAGCTTCTGCCGGCGAAAGATAAGGCTATCGCGTGCGTGGAGGCCGCAGTTCACCTACCCTTCGACGAGGGCATCGCCTTCGAAGAAAACGCATTCGCGGAGCTAGAAAACTCGGCTGAAGCCAAGGCCCAGCGATACGCATTCTTCGCCGAACGAGAAGCGCGAAAGGTCCCGGAAGTAGATGTCTTGAGCGTGCCCCCCGTCAAATCGGCAGCCATTATCGGTGCAGGCACTATGGGCGGAGGCATCGCCATGTGCTTCGCGGACGCAAACATTCCCGTCAAGGTGCTCGAAGCCAGTGCCGAGGCACTGGACAGGGGACTTCAACGCATCCGTGATACCTACGCTGTAAAGGTAAAACGCGGCAGTATGGCCCAGGATGAAATGCATCGTCGCCTTCAGTTCATCCAAGGTGTGCAGGAGTATGAGGCCATTTCTGATTGCGATGTCGCCATCGAGGCGGTATTCGAGCGCCTCGACATCAAGCAAGATGTCTTCCGAAAGCTGGACGCTGCGCTAAAACCGGGCGCTCTGCTGCTCACGAACTCTTCCGCAATCGACATTGACGCAATCGCCGACGCGACTTCGCGGCCAGGCGATGTCGCCGGAGCGCACTTCTTTGCGCCAGCCAATGTCATGAAGCTGTGTGAAGTCGTAAAAGGCCCGCGCACGCTTCCAGCCACGATCTCTCGTACGATGGAGATGGGACGGGCCATCGGAAAGGTATGCGCCGTCGCGGGCTCGTGCGACGGGTTCGTTGCGAATCGAAGCCGTGCGCCCATGATGGCAGAGATGATGCTCATGCTTGAAGAGGGCGCGACGCCTGTCCAGATCGACAAGGTAATGGAGCAGTTCGGATATCCGAAGGGCCCGTTTGCAGTCAATGACATTTCGGGTCTCGACGTCAGTTACGAAGGACGAAAGCGTCGCGCTGCTGCTGACCCAGAATATCGGAAGCTGCACGTCCCTGACCGCTTAGTGGAGATGGGAAGAAAGGGGCAAAAAACTGGAGCCGGTTGGTATCGGTACGAGAACGGCGACCGCACTCCCATTGCCGATGATGTGGTCAAGCAGGTGATCGCAGACGTGGCAAAAGAGTACGGAATCCTTCAACGTGAGTTCTCGGACGAGGAGATTTTGCAACGCGTTCTCTTCGCGTCGGTGAATGAGGCGTGCAAAATTCTCGAGGACGGTAAGGCCTACCGGCCTAGTGACATTGACGTGATGTGGCTCTATGGTTTTGGATTCCCCCGACACCGGGGCGGCTTGATGTTCTGGGCTGACACCATCGGCGCATCTGTCATCTATCGAGAAGTTTCGAAATGGCACTCGATGTACGGTAAGCGCTGGCGCCCCTCCAAGCTGTTGCAGGAAGTTGCAGAGACAGGTATTCGCTTTCGCGACGTCATTCCCGCGAACGATAAGAGCAGCGCATAACCTGCCGCGTGGCATGGGTTAGCGAAAAGGGCGGTTACTCTTGAACTGCCCTCTTCCTTTTTGTCAAACTGCTGGACTAGCTAACCGGTATGTTCGTGTTGCTGTCCCACTGAAGAGGTCGTCACGCTCATCTTTTGAATAGCTGGTCGTCAGTTTCTTGAAGGCACTCCATAGGAC
>NZ_JBFTQH010000103.1:0-2089 GCF_056398905.1 Rhizobium sp. 01T417
AGTCCGAATACTCGATCAAGGGATCGGATGGCAATTCGACGCCGACTCGCACGGGTTCCTTTTGGTATTAGTAGTCAACACCCGAGAGTATACGAGCGAACGAATTACACCGTTACTCATGCGTGCGGAAGACCCGACGGACCAAACCGGACTGAATCGAGACCGGCACCCAAAATTCAAAGCACTTTTCCTCTGCGTTACCCACCGGCCTCGCCCTACGCTTGTACGGATTGGCGTTTGGCATGCCGCTTAAGGCTGGGGCATGTCTCGACATTTTCCAGACCAATGAGGTCAGCGACCCAACCGAACTGATGCTCGCGCACCTGCATCCTGGTACGCGTCAACGCTCGAAGCACCGCATCGCTTAGTACCGCATCACCCAGCGATCCTGCCACGGCATGATGCGCGAGAATGTCGAGTGTTGTAACTAGCCTTAATGAGCAAAAGCGTTCGGTGGCGATGCGCGTTGCCTTTTTTTCGTCGATTCCCGCGGAGATCTTCCTTGTCTGCGCCATCGCCAGCGTTGCTGCCTCGCCATCCCCCAGCGTCGAGGCAGTATCGCCTGAGACAAGCGCCACGAACAACTCTAGTGCAGCCTCATCAAGTTCTTCTACCCGCAGGGAGCCACCTGCAATGAGTTCACTCAACAGCGCCTTTTCCGGATGCCCGTTCAATGCTCCCCGTTCAATTTCCACGACGACGTTGTGCGTGACAGTGATCGGGATAGACAGCGCTTGCAAAATAGCCGCCGGCTGGCCGGTGGCCAACAGGTTTATGACAACGCTGGCATCCAACACCAGCTTACGATCCTCCTCGTTAAGACAGCTTGAAAAGGTCATCTACTTCATCCTCTTCAGCTGCTGCCTCGTCAAGAAGCTCGCGCACCTTTGGCCGACCCAGCTTAAGCATTTCCGCCATTTGCCCTTCACTGATCAAATCCTTCTTCCATGCATCGATTGCAAGCAGGAAAAGACGCGAAGACTGGGTGTCTTCTGCAGTGTAAAAAACGTCCGCCTGCTCACCAATCACCTGGCGCACCTGCGCATCGGTGATACCCCCATTGTCTCTAAACCATTCCCAAGTGCCCTTCTTGGTTAGTTCCAGCTCTTCGAGCCTCAACACCATCGCTTGCCTGGAGACGCCGAAGTAGTGGGCAAGCAGAATGATGTGACGGCGCGTTAGGTGACTTGACCCCGTGGTCAACGCCTTGAACTTTTCCATTACGGCGCGCGCTGGCGTCAGAAAAGCACGTCCGAATGCATTTGCATAGCGCTCCTCTCGCGAATTCTCGTACTTTTCATCTTGATAGACTTCTGGATGACGTCGAGTCGCGATGAAGTGACCGAGCTCATGCGCACCGGTTTGGTTACGCCGATCACGCCGGTGGCTGGAGTTAATCAGAATGCAGGCACCAACTTCGTCATCGTAAGCAAAAAGACCCGAGACTTTTGGATCTAGCTTCCGAGAATACACTCGGAGACCAAGCTGCAGCTCCATCAAAGGAATCAAATCCTGAACCGGTCCCTCGCCAAGACCAAGCCAATTACGCAGATTCTGGGCATCCTCCTCAGCCTGGGCCCTTATATCTCCGGGCAAGAGCGTCTTTTCCACCGGATAGTTCCTAGCCCTCTGGACCCCAAGCACATTCTCGAGCTCGACTTCTGCTCGCACGAGGTCGTTTAGCACTCGCGCAGCCTCGACGATACCCTGGTCGTCAGTCTCTGGCAGAGACCGAAATCGCGGTATCAAATCTACATGAACCGCCTCCCGGCGCAGCAACGAATTGACAGAGATTCCGTAGTGTCGGCTAAGTACTTGTAGCTCGCTGGGGCGCGCGCTCCTTTGTCCTTTTTCGATAGCAACCAGCGTCGTGCGCCCGATGCCGGCGGCTTTTGCCGCCGCATCTTGCGTCACATTGGCAGACTCCCGCGCTACACGTAGCCTTTCTCCCAACTCTACGGGGGAAAATTCTTGAGTTGGTTTCGTCATCATGCACTACCTATCCATTTCCGCACGAACGATTCAGACCCCAGATCGCCCTTAAACGCCCCCCATTCGGAGGCGTGCTGCTTTAATAATTGATCCATTC
>NZ_JBFTQH010000104.1:0-2087 GCF_056398905.1 Rhizobium sp. 01T417
GTAGTCGGCTTCGTCATCATCGTTTTCGAAGCGCAGCACTTCGATTTCGCCCTCATCGCCTTCGAGTTCATCGTCATTAAGGGCTGCCGGAGCGTCCATCACGCGAACCATTGCATTCTGAGCACGGCGAAGGCGGGGTTTGGAGCGGAAATTTTGATAGAGATTCAGCGGCACTGCATCGAAATCGTCCGCATACATCTGGAAAATGCCTTCCAGGGCGCCGGCAAATCCCATGATGCGCTGTTTGGTGTCGCCCACTGCCGTTAGCCGGGCGCGAGTGCCGTGAAAACACGCCTTGATAAGATGGTATTGGGCTTCCGTGCAGTCTTGGAACTCGTCCAGGAAAACATGGCTATAGGTCTGGCGGATCGCCTTGCGCGCAATAGGATTGGACTCAACGATGCTGATCGCGAGGGGGATCATGTCCGCAAATGTAATGGCTCTCCTGTCCACGCGGTGCGTCCCGATGGAGTAGTCGGCATCAAGGGCATCCCGTCCTTGCAAGGCGGTGCGAAATCGGTCCATGATTCGCTTGGCGAACGCGTGGAAYGTATAGCTGTCAAGGCGTGCTGCTAGGTCAGCATCGCAGCGCTTTCTAACTCGGGCCTTCAGGTTACGGCTTGCATCGACTTTGAATGAGATTGCGAGGATCCGCTTAGGGTAACGGGAGGCCCGGGTGCGCAACAGGAAGTCTGCGCGCTGAGCTAGCATTTCGGTCTTGCCGGCACCGGGACCTGCAGTCAGGGCTAGGTTGTGCTCAGCTTCCCTCGCCGCAGCGAGGGCGTTGGGCTCGAGCGACAGCCCGTCCGACGGCCTCCATCTGTCTGCATGAATCATTCTGGCAGTCCCTCAAGCTCGTTGACGACATGGTCGAGGAGCCGGTCAAGCGCGCCCGGCATGTCTTGGAGCAACTCGTCGTCATCAAGCGCTGCGAGCGCGGTGATGTGCGCAACGGGTTTGCTACCAAGCTTGAATCGGTCATGATAGGCGTCGAAATACGCCTGCTCTTCGTCCGTGTACTTGCCGTCTACCTGAGCGTGGCTCTTACCGAGTACCGATTTGAGCGTTGCATCTTCTGGTTCTTCCAACGAGTCTCCGTCGATCTCATACGCATCGGGATACGTTGTCATCATCAGGAAGTCGAGGTCAAGGGGGGCGGAGAAAAAGACACCGTAGCCTTCCAGTCGATCGAACCAGCCGTCATCCTCCTCGATGGGGTTAAGGTCGCTGTTCCAGGCTGGGACGACGTTGATCTGCGCTTGGGTAATGTTGATGTTCGCGACGTCGCCATACTTGCGTAGTTGTTTGGCCGCATATTTGATGCGTCCCCATCCTCCGCCAAAGCGTGCGAGATCGAGATCTAGCAGCGTGACATGGGGAATATCCAGGTTACGCAGCAGGCGCCAGAAGTGATTGACGTGTCGCCCCCCCAGGGGTACCACTGAAATTGACGCGTCATCAGCAAGAATACCGCGCGCAGCCAGCATCCGTGGCAAGACTATCTCCTCGCTATCGCCTTCTCCCAAGACGACCAAGCGAGAAAAGTAGAGCTCGGGAAATGCCAGAACCGCCTCACGCACGAACTTTTGTTCCTCCTCGTCGTCGTCATCGGGAAGGACGATGGTTTTCACGGCAGTCTTTCGAGCTTCGTTGAGCCGAAGATAGCGAATGGACTCGGGCGGCACGCGTCGCAGAAGCGAAGGGGAGTGGGTAGCGACGATAGCTTGCGCATCGCGTCCGGACGCAAACTCCGTGACGGCCTTGACAACACGGCCAAGGTAGTGAGGTGAGAGACTATTCTCGGGCTCTTCGATGGCGATCAGCGTAAAGAGAGCGGGCCGCAACTTGTGGATGTCAAAGGCGTCATCCAGGTCACCTGCCAGAACCCTGGTGCCGATGCCGTGCATCGTAAGCACGAGCGACACGTAGAGCAGGGACTGCTCGCCGTCGCTTAAGCGAGAAAAATCAACTTCCGGATCGCCATGCCCTGGTGTAAAGCCCACGGTCAGATGCTTCAACAGGCTTTCAATCTCACTACTTGCGAACGAGAGGGAGGGGTTTGCGTAGTATTGTCCGCTGTGCAGAGA
>NZ_JBFTQH010000105.1:0-1996 GCF_056398905.1 Rhizobium sp. 01T417
GTCTGAATCATGGTGTTATCTTCCCAACTTAATCCGCCGGATTTCTCAAGATGGAAGTCCGCCGGTCAGTCTTGGTCCCGTCGGCCCCGGCTTTGCGCCAGTACCGCTTGGGTTGATCAACTTGGAAGTCGGTAGTCACCAGGCAGCCCGGACAACTCCAGGACCACCAGGCCTTGGCTCGCTTCGGAGGTACGCCGTGTTGGTGAAGCTTCGACGAACGCTACAAAGCGGAAGTCCAGGATTATAGCAACATAACCCTGGACTTGCAAGTCAGCGAAGAACTGTTGTTCTTAGATGACGCGCGCAGCTTCTACCAGCCGGGAAACCACCCAGGACTTGGTCCGCGACAGCGGACGCGATTCCTGGATCTCGACCTTGTCGCCTTCCTTGTACTGGTTGGCTTCGTCGTGTGCGTGGTACTTCTTCGAACGCAGCACGTACTTGCCGTACAGAGGATGCTTGACGCGGTTTTCGATCAGGACCGTAACGGTCTTGTCCATCTTGTCGCTAACGACACGGCCTACGAGAGTCCGGCGAAGCGACGTTTCAGTCTTTGCAGCTTCAGTCATTTCGCGTCTGCCTTTTCGCTCAGCACGGTTTGCACACGCGCGATGTCCTTGCGCACCTTCTTCAGCTGGCTGGTGTTCTGCAGCTGTTGGGTGGCCTTTTGCATGCGCAGGCTAAATTGGGCCTTCAGAAGCTCGGAGAGCTCCTGGTTCAGCCCTGCGGCGTCCTTGCCGCGAAGTTCGGATGCTTTCATCCCTGCTCTCCTTACGTCCCGACCTGACGCACCACGAAATTCGTGGCGATCGGCAGCTTGGCGGCCGCGAGGCGGAACGCCTCACGTGCCAGCTCTTCGCTCACGCCATCCATTTCGTACAGCATCTTGCCCGGCTGAATTTCAGCCACGTAGTATTCCGGATTGCCCTTACCGTTACCCATACGGACTTCGGCGGGCTTCTTCGAGATCGGCTTATCCGGGAAAATCCGGATCCAGATGCGGCCGCCACGCTTGATGTGACGGGTCATCGCACGACGGGCCGACTCGATCTGGCGCGCGGTCAGACGACCACGGCCCATTGCCTTCAGGCCGAATTCGCCGAAAGACACGGCGTTGCCACGGGTAGCCTTACCCGTGTTGCGGCCTTTCTGCTCCTTGCGATACTTCCTACGCTTCGGTTGCAGCATTCTTATTCTCCACTCTTCGCATCGCCAGGCGCAGCGCGGCGACCAGCGCCAGCACCTGCACCACCGCGGCGGTTGCCACCCGGACGGCCACCTTCGCCTTCACGGCGACGGCCTTCCGGACGACCCGGGCGACGACGACGGTCTTCTTGAGGCTCTTCCACCACAGGCGCGTCATTGCGGCCCAGGTAGTCGCCCTTGTAGACCCACACCTTGACACCGATGATGCCGTAGGTGGTTTCGGCTTCGGAGAAGCCGTAGTCGATGTCGGCGCGCAGGGTGTGCAGGGGCACACGACCTTCACGGTACCATTCGGTACGTGCGATTTCGATACCGTTCAGACGACCCGAGCTCATGATCTTGATACCCTGGGCACCGAGGCGCATCGCGTTCTGCATCGCGCGCTTCATGGCGCGGCGGAACATGATACGGCGCTCGAGCTGCTGGGTGATCGAGTCGGCGATCAGCTGCGCATCGGTTTCCGGCTTGCGGATTTCCTCGATGTTCACGTGCACGGGCACACCCATGCGGCGTTGCAGCTCGGCCTTGAGCAGTTCGATGTCCTCACCCTTCTTGCCAATCACCACGCCCGGACGCGAGCTATAAATGGTGAGACGGGCATTGCGGGCAGGACGCTCGATCACGACGCGGCCAACCGATGCGTTCTTGAGCTTCTTCTTCAGGAACTCGCGAACTTCGATGTCTTCTTTCAGCATGCCGGCGAACTTCGTGTTGTTGGCGTACCAACGCGAAGCCCAGTTACGGCTGACGGCCAGACGGAAGCCAGTCGGATGAATCTTCTGTCCCATCG
>NZ_JBFTQH010000106.1:0-1992 GCF_056398905.1 Rhizobium sp. 01T417
CGCTACTCATGTCAGGGTGCAGTGGATTCAACAGCAAGTTGAAATCAGCGGGGCAAACAACTGATGGGACTTTCAAGGCCAAATGGTTCCCCTCCTCGATCCACCTTTGGCCGATGGCCATCGTGGATTGCGGGTCTCGTCCTGGCGCGTCCCAATCGGCGGGGATCTCTGGAACGAGAGCGCCCGCGAATAGTGCATCCGGTATCTCGATTGTCACCATGAAGTGATGAGCAGCGGGCATCAGGCCGCCCAGATGGACGAGGCTTTCCAGGAGGGTGGTTGATGGATTGCAACACGTATAGACGACCCGGATGCCGCGCGGGTTCCAGCGACCGCCTGCAAGCGCCGCCCCGTTGCCACTTAGATCACTTGCTTTATAACGTCCCGGCTTTTCCTTCGCGAGTCGGTAAACCTTCATACGGGAATGCCAAACGCTGTGCGCATCAAGATGTCCCTCACGCGGTCGTATCCAGGTTGCGAATCTAGTACCTCCAGGGGCTTCATCCCGTCCAATTCAAACAGTGGCTTCTGCATCCATTGGGCGGCAAGCTTCGGATCCTCCAGAACATCGGAGGCGAGTTCGAGTACATAGAGAACTCGGGCAACCCTATCGGACTCCGGTCCCGACAAACGCTCGTGCTTAGAAATTTTGCGTAGCACGGTAGAGCTAGGAAGCCCTAATCCGTTGAGGAGAGTCTGCACCGGTATGCGGAGCAGTTCCTTCGCGACGCGCTCCACAATGGCGGCATCCATCCCCTCACGAATCACCCTTCTCTGCTCCAGGGCGCCCATGCGCCGGAGGAACCGGTCAAAGTCGTCTGGCTGAGCGCCCAGAGCTTCCGTGTTGGGTGTGATCGCGTAGGCCATGATGCCCTCTCATTTGGTCAAATCAATACTCCCATCTTAGACTATCTCAAATGGAAGTCAATAAACTCCCATTTGAGGAAACAGGACGGCATCATGCCTTCTGCGTCAAAACATGATCGGCCTCGCGTACTTCCACGGCGAGCACCCGTATTTCTACCGTTTGCGGCGCCATCGCCCCATGCGCCGCCCGGCGCACCCGAAGTCTTCTCCAATGCATCCGATGCAGTGCATTATGTGCTTTTTTTGCGGTTAGCGCATGTTATTTCGTGCATTACGAATTGACACAGGAACTGCAGAGACGTAAATTGGGTAATACACGCTGTATCACGCGTTATCGACGGTGTTTGCCGTTAATGCAGCCTATCAAGTGCATGAACTCTGCATGCAATCCAAATGACTACTATTCGCAACTCTTCCACGGGCGACGAGATAGCCGCAGAAATCGGCGCTCGATTACGCATCAAGCGCATGGAGCGCAACCTGACCGCTGAGGAGCTCGCAAAACGGGCCGGGCTCGGAAGAAATGCGATAGGCGATGTTGAGGCGGGCAAAGACGTGCGTGTTTCCACCCTCATCAAGGTCATGCGTGCACTCAGCATGCTAAGCAACCTTGACGCTGCTTTTCCGGATGTTTTGCCTACGAGCGAAGCGCTCAACCAACGCGGCCAGGTCAGGGAACGCGTCCGCAAGCCAAAGGAGATGTGATTGGCTACCGAAAAGAAGCCCGCCCAGTCGGCGCGCAAACGAGTCTCTCGCCCTGCCCCGGGCGTCTCGGTGAGTGCACAGGTTCAGATGCATGGCCAGACTATCGGCACCGTCACGGAATTTGACAGTGGGCGGATCGGGTTTAACTACGACCCCGAGTATCTCGGCACCGGCGGTCGCAGCATCTCGCCTGAATACCTGCCGGCTGAAACAGGCTCGTTTGAGTTTCCTGAACTCAGGCGAACGGAGGCCTTTCTCGGCCTCCCCGGCGTGTTGGCCGACGCGTTGCCGGACACCTTCGGTAACCTCATTATCAAAAAGTATTTCGCTGATCGCGGAGAGCCTGAAAAGGCGATGAGCCCCGTTCAACGACTGCTCTACATCGGCGACCGTGCCATGGGCGCCCTGGAGTTTCTGCCC
>NZ_JBFTQH010000107.1:0-1973 GCF_056398905.1 Rhizobium sp. 01T417
CGGCACAGATTGCGTCATGATGGTCGACGAACCGTCTTGCGACATGGCGGACGGCCTCGTTGAAGATGCGGGTCCGGACTTGGACAAATTTCGACGTGCGCGCATCCTCCTTAGCGCTGAGGAGGTCTTGCAACTCCGTCCTCTGTTGCTCCGGTAACCCCTCGTCAGCGGCTTTGGCTTCGACTTCGGATATGAATCTATCAAAGGTAATGAGTCGCTTTTCGATGCCATCTTCTATGTCGCTGAGGCAGTACGCGATATCGTCCGCCGCTTCCATCAGCGCCGCGATGGGAAAACGCTGCCGTTCTCCAAGTGCGAATGACGTGCGAATTTTGGCCACAACGTCCGCTTCCGTATTGAAGTAGCCCGGTTTTTTGCAGACTCTGGGTTTGTCGGTGACATCCTGCGGCAGCGGCACATATTTCAGATAGCTGGCTAGCTGGCTGTACGTGAGGTTCAAGCCGGTCGTGCCATCCTCTCCTTGTAGCCTTGTTACGATTCGGAAGCCCTGCGCATTGCCATCGAATCGGAGGAAATCCTGGTACGGTCCGTCAAGGTAGGTAGTGTCGCTTGACTCACCGACGGCAGCTTCGAAGGCCCCTTGGCCAGCCGTCTTGAACCATGTACGAATGGCTGCTTCGCCGAAGTGTCCAAAGGGCGGGTTGCCGATGTCGTGTAAGAGGCAGGCGTTTTCCACCAGAGTTATGAATGCGGATTGACGGTCAGAAAGGCCAAGCTCGCCAAGCTTGTTGGCTTCCTCAAATCGGGAAAGCACTTCTTGCGCGACGTAGCGTCCAACGTGAGCAACCTCCAGTGAATGCGTCAGCCGGCTACGCACCGCTGCATTTCCTTCGAGGGGGAACACCTGGGCCTTGTTCTGCAGTCGGCGAAAGGGGCTCGAGAAAATGATTCTCCCACGGTCACTTTCTATCGCTTGGTTGACGTCCGCGAATGTTCGGGTACTTTGTTCTGCCCGTTCTTGGGTAATCCAGCCAGAGTATTGCATTGTTGTCCCGTTGTTTCTGCTTTGATTCGCCATTATATCGAGCGCGAGGCCTCGGCGTGTTCAGTTGGTAAGAAGGGGGGAAGGCACCAAGCGGCCCTCGACCGATGTGCGACACTCCAAGGTAAAACTCTGCCGGGGCATAGTCGCAATGGCCAAGGGTTGCTTTCTCAGGAGACAATAGTAAGACGCTAGATTCCGGTTTGGCGAGGTCCAAAATGCCGTCGACAAAACTGCACCATCAATGTTGCGATTCTCTGCGAGGCCTTCTCTACCCAGACTTTAGATACCGCTCGGCGGCGGCAGAGATGATTTTTGCGTTGGTCGTAACAGCAGGAATCCAGAATGGGGCGCCGTCCCTACCGGCAAGTTTCTCGGTGACATCACGATTCACGACGCGCGGACTGACATAGAGGAAGAGGTATCTGCGAATTACGCGCCCCCCATTCGGAGGGAGCACAGCGATAAGCATGCGAGCTACCATGGGAATCAATTGACCATCATCGTTGCATCTATGCCAGCAGTGAAACGTTTATTTCATTTCAGGTGAACAGGTAAAACACTCAGGAATACCGATCGATTTTTCGCGTGGGGGAAGTTTCGTTAAACGGAAACGTGGCCCGTGGGCAGTGCTAGGGATGCAACAAGCAGGCAAACACATAAGAAGAACTCAACTATCGGCTTGCGTGAACTTTGCTCCGGCCCCAGCAGCCGAAGATCAAGGGAAGAGGCGGGCGGAGTGGTCTTGAGTGGAGGAAAAGCATGGAGTGGTCAAAACTTTTATCAGTTAAGCGCCTGGGGAGAGAGCCGGAAGCTGCAGGCAGCGAGCCGCTGCCACGAACAGAGTTCACAAGGGATTACGATCGAATCATCTTCTCCTCTGCCTTTCGCCGGCTTCAGGACAAGACCCAAGTTTTTCCGCTTGCCAAGAGCGACTACATTCGAACGAGGCTGACGCACAGTCTCGAGG
>NZ_JBFTQH010000108.1:0-1952 GCF_056398905.1 Rhizobium sp. 01T417
GGTGTGGGAACCAAAGCTTGTGAGCGTGAACGTTGCGATCACTGCGAGGCGCGTCAGGGTTTCCATTTGTGGTCTCCGGAGCCRTGCGGGAACATAGCCGACGGCCACCAGATTTTCTCGGCTGAACCGCTCGAAGAGCCGTCGGGAGATGGCTCTGTTTGTCGTGTTGGATTGAATCAGCGGACGACGTTGTCGGGGAGTGGTTCGAGGCTGCAACAGTAGTTGGGGCAGTGAGCAAGGGCGTCGATACGCACCACATCTGGCCCATCGGTTATTGATGCGGTATACCACGGCCGTATTTCCACCTCTTTCAGCGCATCCTGAGGCAGGCCGGAGTTCAATAACAGCCTCTGAACCTCTGAGATCCGCTTCTTCGCCATTTCACCGGTAATGCCGCGCCCTTCGAATCCCAAAAGGTAGACATCGAAGCCAGAATAGAATTTCTTGCGGGTGCCAACTCGCCATTCGGCAAATTTCTTGATCTGGTGGACTCCCACAGCTGTAGCGCCATTTTCGAAGTACACGGTGTGCTCCACTTCGAGCATATGGCAGGCGCCGGCATTAAATGTTATGGCGGCGAGAATTAATGCAACTGTAAGGCGACTCAAGGATTTCATCGTCCCCCTCCATTACCAGTTCGGAACGTCGGCGACATATGCAGCGATGTTATCGGCATTTTCAATGACGAATCTATTGCGGAGCTTCGCCAGCAGCCGGGCCGCCTTGATGCCAGAATAGCGATCTACCGTGTCCATTGCAGCGGGAAAATGGGAAACCTCATGAATAAAAACCGTGGTCATACTGCTGACATTTTCGATTATTCCTTGATAATTCCTCTTTTCCTCATGCAAATAACAAAACGTGGTGCCAATGAATATCGCAAACGTCTTATCGGGCTTACAGACGCTCGCCCATGCCGGTTCATCGCCTTTCCCGGCGGCGGGCACACAGCCAACGCGCCGCACCGCTTCCTCACTAAAGCGCTCGAAATTTTTCTCGGTAAGCGATAGAGAGATTTTCCGAATTCTCGTGATTCCCTCACGCAAGCGTTTGCGAATGTCCGGCGTGGCATTCGCAAACCAGATGCGTACCTTATCCTTATCCGACTCGCTCCAGCGCGCCAGTTCCATCAAACGCGCCTCCATGTGTGCGACGGCAATATCCCGTACCCGCATGACCGCCGCATAGAATTCCGCGTTGGTCATATTGGGACAAATCATCGTCGGATCCGCCTCGTACGCGGCAAGACTCGCTGCGTCAGGCGTGGTTGTACGGCCCGCCAAATTGTTATGGGTGTACGGCATTTTCGAATCGGCGCCCGCCGCCGCGCCCTTCACATTGCCGCTGACAACCTCCGTGGACATCGTGAACTGCGATGCAAACACCCGCGGCTTTTCCTTGCATTGGCAATACACGCGCGCGCCTTCCACCAGCACGGATTTCCCCATGTCGGTCCAGCGTGGATCGCAGTCGTTGTAGACCGGGCCGCCGACCTTGCAGGCGGGGCAGGTGGCGTGGTCCCCTTCCAGGCCAAGGCGTTTGCCCATGTTTGTAGAATCGCTGGTGGCGATCAGCCAGCCACCAGTGCCGGTGCGGCTCGCCCCATCCAGCATGTGCCGCTTGTCGTTTCGCATCATGTCCTCTTCCATTCATGGTAAGAGCACACAGCATCACGTGACGCGATTGAGGCGGTCTATAGCAGTTCTCTGAATTCGCGCGGCGTGCGGGGAGTTTCCCGCGGCGGCTTCCGAATCGTCGTGGGACTGCAATGGAAATGTGCCGGCGCACAAACAAATAGAGCCGTCCTTAGGACGGCTCCGATTCCCCGCTTGCTTGGCAATCCACCCGACCCATCCCGTAGCTCTATGGCTTGTCGTGGATATCGGTCAGGCGGTGTTTTGTCGGACCCGTGGCAACCCCTCCGGTCGCATTATTCAGTGCGATATATACAG
>NZ_JBFTQH010000109.1:0-1923 GCF_056398905.1 Rhizobium sp. 01T417
CGAGGGCGCGAGGATCCTCTTTAGCAACCAGGGCAATCAGTTCGTGGACCTGTTGCTTGAACTCTGTGCGAAGTCTTTGCTCGTTTCCAAGGTCCAGTTCGCGATGGCTGCCCAACCAGCGCAGACCCTGTGCAAGTGGCATCCACTCTGTGACGCGCGAGCCAATTCCACTCCCCCAGACGAACCGAACATCGGTCGCTCCGGAATCCGTGACGAGGCGAGTGAAGATCAGGAGGTTGACATTAACCTCGCCACTGTACGCGCGCGCCTTAGAGCGAAGCGCCTGAATGCCGTAAACGGCCCGTGGCGGTCTGCCCTTGAAGGGTTTTTCGAGGAATTCCCTGACGCCCAGCACAAGTCCGGAATGTGCAAAGAACACGTCAAGCAAGGCGCTCTGCAATCTCTGCACAAAATTCTGGCTGGCCTCGTCCGCGTTGCCGTCGGCAATCGGCAACACATGGTGGACATTAGCCTGTGCAAGGCTGCACATGGCGTGCAATCCTGCATAGTAGTTCACGATATCTTCGGCCTGACCATCTTGTTGATCAGACGCGCAAATTAGTGCGAACTTTGGGCCCTTCCTTCGTAACATCTCCGAAGCAGAATCTGTCCACGCTTGGACTCGCGCGTCGAATCGCAGCCGCGCCACGGCATGGGATTCCGGCAGATTTTCACGCAAGCCATGCGTATTGGCAGGGAGTGGTGCAAAGTGCGGTTGGACTCCATCTCCAAACAATGTCTCGACAGTCTTTTGAATCAATGACTGTTCGTGTGCCRTACCACCGAAGACCCAAAGTTGCGGCGTCTCTGTTTCGTGTACTACGCGTAGCGCAGCGATATTTTGGTCACGCAGCTTTTGCATCCGCAGTGTGGCCGGTGCGATATCGTCGTCATCAACTCCATCGTCGTCCGGTTGCGGCTCGTCATCAATTTCCGCCGCATCGCCGGCTCTTCCGACTACGCCACCTACCGTGGAGTCCCGTGTGATCGGAAGTGGCTTCCCCCCGCGGCGGGGAATCGAACACGCCCTAAACGGGATCTGTCCACCAAGAACGTCCGGCAGCAACGCTAGAATGTTGCCCAACAGATCGGTCTCATCTGTCTCAAGCACTGGATTGCTGGTCATTGCCTCAAACAGGCGTGGAGAGCGAGGCAGACCGACCCACCACTCCGTAGACTCATCGAAACGTTGCTGGACTAAAGCGTCTTTCAGCGTGACGGGTAACGCTTCGCGTGAGGCCGCGCGTACAGCGTCGAAAGTATCGTCAAACACCCATCCAACATCTTTTGAATGCACCACTCGCGCAAGTTGGACAGGGCGACCCGGTCCAAAGACGTACGCAGCAGCGCTCCAAGGCGCATTGAAACTCTTAACGGGGAGCTGGTCGGCCCAAACGCGTTTTGAGGCTGCGATACTTACGTACACATCCTCCGAGTAGGGTATCGAAACCACTGACAACTTTGCGACCATTGAGAATAGCTCGTCGCCATTCACGCTGGTTTGAGGCGGTGAGATCAGCTCAACGAAATTCTGATTTTGCTCCGGTGACACGACGAGAACGACAGGCTGTATTCCGTCGAAGAGCTGTAGCCCCGCCAACCGCTCACCTACCTCACGCGCGATGAAGGGCATATCGGGCGCGCCGTTCGCGCGCCGCAGCGAACGGCTGACTCTATAGAGCCGCAGACTTTTCTGCATCTCCGCTGCTTCTGCGAGCGATTGCGCCCCAGACCAGCCATGCATGTCTGCCCAGGGTCGTAGCTTGTTTTCGCACCACCAGTGCATCGCCTCAATGAATCTACGTCGATACTCGAGATCCTCGTCTTGAGCGGCGGTGGGATAGATCTCCATGGCAATGGAGCCAGCGGCGCCAGCTGCCGCTTGTACACCGAGGTCGCGGTACAACGAGATCAACCCATCAA
>NZ_JBFTQH010000110.1:0-1907 GCF_056398905.1 Rhizobium sp. 01T417
CGGCCCTGGCTCTTCAGAAGCTTGCGCATGAGGCGCTTGGCCGCCTTGGCATTGCGGCGGCTTTGCACAAGAACCTCCAGAACAAAGCCGTCCTGGTCGACGGCACGCCAGAGCCAATGCTCCTCGCCACGGATCGAAACGACGACCTCGTCGAGGTGCCACTTGTCACCGAACCCACCGGAAGACTGGCGACGGATCTCCTTGGCGAAGGTCCGCCCGAATTTCTCCGTCCACAATCGGACCGCCTGACAATGCCCTCAATATAGAGCGGGTCAAGGGACGTCCGGTTAAACTGCCGGCGCCGGATGATCGCGGTTGCGCGCAGGTGTTCCCCGCCGATGCGACGGAAATGGTATGATCTCTGCAGTGGCAACGGGCGGCACAAACTGGAGGCTGGCGGTGTCGAACTCGATCACTCTTTCGAGTAGACAATCGACCGCTTCAATGGTCTCGAAGACCGCAACCTCGAGATTGGCCATGGTTTTTCCGCCGGCGGAAACCGAGGTTCCCGATCCGGTCAACACGACGACGTTTTCCATCCGCAGCCATTCGGAGATCAACGCTTGAAGCCGGATGCGCCCCGCTTTTGATCAAGGCCAGCCAGTAGATCACCAACGCCGCCGCTTTCAGTGAGGCCGATGAGTTCGTATCCTGTCGGAGCAGGCGCAGTCGCCGTCACTTCCCTTCCCCTCCGGCTCCAAGTCGCAAGGGGTTGACGATCTGGAGCCCCTCGAAGTCTTTTTCGTTGTCCGTGACCACCACACAATCGTTGGCCCCCGCGACGGCAGCGATGATCATATCGAGCGCGCTGCGCGGACGACCTGCGGCTTTGCCTTCGGCCATCAATCGCGCCCAGATCAGGGCAGCCTTGTCGTCGAACGGAAGGATACGATTGGCGAACAATTCCTGCGGACCTTCCGGCCCAGAGAACCAGGCGTCAAGCACGTCCCTCTTCTTGCCGCGGGGCTTTTCCAGAATGCCGCGTCGAATTTCGGCAATTGTCAGCGAGGCGACGAACAGATCTTCGTCGCGCTGCTCAGCCCACCAAGCGAGCAGCAGTTCCGAAGGTTGCGGCTTGACGATATTGCTGATGATGTTCGTGTCGAGGAGATAACGTGTCACAGATCGACCTTGCGCCCTTCCTCGCTCGGACGAGACAGGTCGAGATCAGCGCCGACAAGTGGCGAGCGTCGGAGCGCCGACAGGATACCGCCAAGTTTCGGCGGTTCACCTGCAACGAGAGCCTTCACCGCCTGCCTCGCCTGCTCCGCTTCAGGCCCCTCGTCGGCCAGTTGCCGTGCAAGCGACCGGATCAGTTCGCGGTCGGATTCCAGCGCCATGATCTCGAAACGCTTGAAGCCGCGCTGCGTCAGGCGCGCGCGGTAATTCTGGATCGCTCTCTTCTGTGCGGCGTTGCTCATGGCCAGCCTCCGTATTATATCAGGATATATAGCCGATATCAGCCTTGCAAACAAGGGCATTGTCAACTTAACGAAACGTGGACTTCGATGTGCGATGACGAACCGTGATCCGCTTTATCGCCGCCATCGCTTTCCTGCCGATATCATAGCCCACGCAGTGTGGCTCTATTTCCGTTTTCCCCTCAGCCTGCGGATGGTCGAGGACATGCTGGCTTCGCGTGGGATCATTGTCTCGCATCAGACGGTCCGATTGTGGACGGAGAAATTCGGGCGGACCTTCGCCAAGGAGATCCGTCGCCAGTCTTCCGGTGGGTTCGGTGACAAGTGGCACCTCGATGAGGTCGTCGTTTCGATCCGTGGCGAGGAGCATTGGCTCTGGCGTGCCGTCGACCAGGACGGCTTTGTTCTGGAGGTTCTTGTGCAAAGCCGCCGCAATGCCAAGGCGGCCAAGCGCCTCATGCGCAAGCTTCTGAAGAGCCAGGGCCG
>NZ_JBFTQH010000111.1:0-1877 GCF_056398905.1 Rhizobium sp. 01T417
CTCGTAGGATTCGTACATGCTCCGGTTTGGAAATCGAACAATCTGGGGCGGACATTTTCTCGCTGCGCTTCGATGGTGCGCCAGTCGAGGTGACCATCCTTTCTCACGCCGGCTTTTCGTATGCCGCCGTGCGAAAAATCGCAGCGAGACAACGACTTGGAAAGGACGGAATCCTCCTTCGGTGCGGCTCGATCATCATGTTCTTCGCACCTTTTCTCAGCATATACCCGCACCGATCTGGTGATGTCCTACAGGCCATGGGAGAGGCATGCGCATCCTTCCTGCGAAACGTAGATAGGAATGCCTCGGACGCTGGGATTGAATGGTCAGTAGCTCGCGTTGAGCAATAACTAGTGTGCCGACAAAAGCATCGGATCACACATTTCAACCGGCCAAGACAAAGGAGTGCGAGATGGAGATGACGGCAACAATGACGGCTTCGCAGGATGAAGCCAAGAGGCGGCGGCGTGCAATCACTGCCACCATTCTGGGAAATGGGTTCGAATGGTTCGACTTCATGGTGTATGGGTTCTTTGCCATCACCATCGGACAGTTGTTCTTTCCCACTGGCAACGAACTGACGTCGTTGCTACTTTCTGTAGCGACCTTCGGGGTCGGCTTTGTCGTGCGCCCGATCGGCGGCATTCTCATCGGCATGTACTCCGACCGAGTCGGCCGTAAGGCCGCCCTGTCCCTGACCATCTTGCTGATGGCAGGCGGGACGGCACTGATCGGTATCGCGCCGACCTACGAACAGGCCGGCATCCTGGCGCCGATCATCATCATTCTCGCGCGCCTGATGCAGGGTTTCTCGGCCGGCGGCGAGATGGGAAGTGCGACCGCATTCCTTACCGAGCATGCGCCGGCTCATCAAAAAGGCTATTACGCGAGCTGGATCCAAAGCAGTATCGGCTTCGCCGTCGTGCTCGGCGCCGCCGCCGGGACTGTACTTACGCTGTGGCTGACGCCGGCGGAGGTAAAGGATTGGGGGTGGCGCATTCCCTTCTTGCTTGGCATCCTCATCGGTCCCATTGGCTTCTACATCCGCAGCAATGTTGACGAGACACCGGCATTCCTCGCCACGACCGAGAAGGTAAAGAGGCCGTTCCGCGAGGTGCTGACACACTTCCCCCGCGAGACCTTCACGACGTTCTCCATGGTGATTCTGTGGACGGTTTGCATCTATGTGCTGCTGTTCTACATGCCGACGTATGCCGTCAAGACGCTGAAGATGCCGCAATCGATGTCGTTTATCGCCGGTGTGGTGGGCGGCCTCATCATCACGGTGTTGTCGCCGTTCGTGGGCGCCTTGTCTGACCGTATTGGCCGCAAGAAAATCCTGACGATGAGCTCCGGCGGCATCCTGCTGCTTGCGTATCCAATGTTTGCGCTGGTCGTATCCGCACCGACGCAAACCAACCTGATCGTTTTCCAGACGGTGTTCGGCATTCTCATTGCCGGCTACACCGGGCCCATCCTGGCCGCGTTCTCGGAGATCTTCCCGACGCGAGTGCTGTCGACAGGCCTCTCGGTGGCCTACAACGTCGCAGTGATGACCTTCGGCGGCTTCGCTTCGCTGATCCTTACCTGGCTGATCGCCACGACCGGTAGTGCGATGGCCCCGGCGCTGTATGTCATTGCCGCCGCCGCAGTCAGCTTCCTGGGTGTGACGCTCGGATTCCGCGATCGCATCAAGTAAAACCCCCTTACAACAACATCTGGAGGATTCGTATGGAGAGACACGTCCTTGGTATGGCCGCCATGGCGGCCCTCGGCCTGGCATGTGCCGGCACGGCCGTCGCGCAGGTTCAGGAAGTCAAGCTGGGGTTCGCGGCGCCGATGACCGGCAACCAGGCCCAGTATGGAAAGGATATGCA
>NZ_JBFTQH010000112.1:0-1875 GCF_056398905.1 Rhizobium sp. 01T417
ATCTCATACCGGCGGTGATGTTTTCCAGTCAGGACCTCGCCGAATTGATCATTCTTCGAATGATCAACCTCAGTCTTGAACATGGACACTGCGATGCGTCATGTTATGCCTACGTCTGTCTAAGCTTCATTGCTGGAGCCAGATTTGAGGACTATGCGACGACCGCTGTTTTCGGCGAACTCGCGATGCGGCTCCCGGCGGAGCGAGGGCTGAATCTATACGCCGGTCGTGTTCAGATGTGCTTCGGTGCGCTCAGCCTTCCTTGGACGGGCTCCGCCACGGAGGCGAGGCGGCATCTGGAGGAGGCGACGGCACTCACCGACCGCCAGGGTGACATGACGTTCGCCGTCTATTCCCGACGGCACATTGTCACGAATTTACTGTTCAGTGGTGGTGCGTTGTCGGAGGCTCAACAAATCGCCGAGGACGGTTTGAAACTCGCGCGGGATGCTGCGTTTGCGCTAGTCGTTGACGCGTTCATGGCACAGGCGTGGTTGATCCGCGAGCTCAGGGGGGTTCCCGTCGATATCGGGATGCACGATCCAAATGTCGAGTATCTCGATTTGCTGAGCGACTGTATAAGTGGAAAGTTCCATCGGGACATTGCCGCTTTTGCATTTTGGACGTACCGCCTGCAGGTCGCGGTCCTGTGGGGAGACCTGCCCAAGGCAATGGAGGCTGAAGCGCGCGCCAGCGCATCCGTATGGGCGTCTCCCGCCTTTCTGGAGAATGCTGATTTTGTTTTCTATAGCGGACTATTGCGCATCGCCATGGCGAGGACTGCCGCACCTGCCGATCGCGAAGCTCACACGCGTCTTGTGCGAGATCGGGTTCGGCAGATGCAGTGTTGGGCGGAGGCCTGTCCCGAGAATTTTCTCTCGCGCGAGAAATTGYTCGCCGCGGAGCTTTCTGAGCTGATGGAGGACAAGGCGAATAGTCTCGCGCTCTATGAAGAGGCGATAGCCTTGGCGGATCAGTCGCGCGATATGCACATTCAGAGCGTCGCCAGAGAGCTGGCATCTCGTTTCGCAGCGCGTTGTGGGCTCCGCTCCGCGCAACAGGGATACCTGGAGCAGGCGAGGAGTGCATACGCTTGCTGGGGGGCGGATGCAAAGGTTCGGCACCTCGATGCGGAGTTTCCCGCGCTTAGAGCAGGAAGGAGCACGGAGTTTCGCGAACTCGGGAACTCACTGTTATGGAGCGAGGATCGTTTCGAAACGGAAGTTGTACTGAGGTCGGTCCGGGCCTTGTCGGGGGAGTTCTCGTTACAACAGGTCATGAAGATCATCCTCCAGAATGCCCTGCAATATGCCGGCGCGGAGCGTGCGGTGCTGTGCTTGCTCGAAGACGGCGTGTTGTATGTGGCGGCACGTGCAAAATTGGCACAGGGACAGTTGGAAATGAATCTCGTACGGACGGTCCTCTCGCCGGAGTTGATTGCGACGCCCATCGCCTACCTGACGCTGCGCAGCAAGGAGTCTGTCGTGCTTGAGGATGCGCGCGATGACCCGCAATACGGACTCGACAGCTATGTTCGGGCACACAGATCGCGGTCGATTATGTGTGTCCCACTCCTCAAGCAGGGTTCACTCACAGGATTGCTGTATCTGGAGAATGCGTTGATCGCAGGCGTCTTCAATGCGACGCGTGTGAGGACCCTTGAGGTTCTCGCATCTCAGGTGGCATTTTCCCTGGAAAACGCGAAGTTGTATGAGAACGTTGAAGCCGAGCATATTCGGCGCGCGGAAGCCGACCGTTACGCCCGAGAGACACAGGAAAAATTGGCACGGGCTGCGCGGTTGACAGAATTGGGTGAACTCGCGGCATTCATCGTGCACGAAGTCAGTCAGCCCATCTCCACGGTGAGCACGTGTG
>NZ_JBFTQH010000113.1:0-1868 GCF_056398905.1 Rhizobium sp. 01T417
CGGCGCTCCTGTTCTTCGCGGTGGCGCCGCATAGCTTTCCGTATACGGCCAGCCGCTATGTGGACAACGGCCTGAAGACCTGCGCCAGCTTGCTGTTCCTGTTGCCATGGGGACATGCGCTTGTCTATTACATCTTCGACTTCTCCTGGCCGAAGAAGATATTCCTGACGTTGCTCACGCTGGTGTTCATTATCATCGCGGTGCCGATGCAGCTGACGTTGCACGTTTACCTGATGGTGTCCTGTTCATTGTTGTTGATGCCGCTGCTGTCGTTTGTGTTCGGTCCCACGATGCTGGTGTTCGGATGTATTGCGTTGTATGGGTGGGCGATGAGTTGGGAGAGGGTCGAACGGTAGCGCGTAGTGCGTTGTGGAAGCGGGCATCAGCCCGCCCCTTTAGCGCTGCGTCGGCCCTCGACGGCGCAGGAAGTTAGCCTGTCTCTTTGACGCCCGCATCGAGAATGCGCTTGTAGAAGCCAATCTCGTTGATGATCGCCTTTCCGCTATTGGCTCGCAGCAGTGCCATCTGCTGCTGCGCGCGCGCCGTGTCGCCTCGTTTCGCCGCGACGTAGCCCAAGAGCATCCACGGATAGCCTGCGCTCGGATCGATCTGGGTGGACCAGGTCGGCGCGTGCGCACTCAGGTAGGCGTAGCCATTGTCATATCGGCGCTGTGTGGACACCGCATCGGCGGACAAGGGGACTTCATAGAGCTGCGGAAACACCTGCGTGACCGTACCGGGATAGAAATTTGGATTGGGCGTGTTCTCGGCATCCGCGACATAAAAGATCGAGCCATCGGATCGGCCCTGAATTCCCGCGGCAACCGATGCGGCAACCCGGTTGTAGTAACTTGCATCCGCATCGCCCAGCGCTTTGAGTGCGTTGGAAAAATCGACCAGCCCCCGATAATTTTCCGTATTGTCTTCCGTGTAGGCGATGCTTGACGGCGTAAAGCTGGCGCAATAGGTCGGATGGGTCGGCGGCGCGTAGTCTTGCCGGAAGACCGAGATCAGGCCGTTCGGCTTTTGCGGGGCAGCCAGATTCGCATACGCGATGGACTTGAGAGCTGGCAGGTTGCGCCGAAACCATTCGGTGTCGCCAGTGACTCTCATGTACTCGGATGCCAGCGACAGGAATGTCGACGCATACGAATCGTTGGAGTCGGCGGGACACTGGATCGGGGAATTCAGATCGCCACCAAACTTGACGTCGTTGATGGTGTAGTTCGCAGGGCTGACGTTCCGGATATACAAGTCCATGTAAGTCCGAACTTCATTGGGACGGTCCTTGATGAAGGCGAACAGGCCGATATTCGCAAAATACCAATTGAGCCAGTTGCTGCCAACGCCAACCTGATAGGCGCCGGCAAAGGGGCCCGTGGTAATTTTCAAGGCATCCAGATTGGCGAGGATATCGAAGCCCGAATTCACCTGCGCGACCTGACGGGTGGGGGCCGCGGCAGTCGATTCTGCAGGGTCACCATCGCCGCCACAACCGGCTACGGTCAGCACAAGAGCGGTCAACAGAACCGTTCCCTTGGCGGGAAGGTCATGCAAAGGGTGTAGAGATTTCACTTCCATACTTGGATTGCTTGATTGATGTAAATCGGGGTTCGCCGAGCGCACGATGGGTGTGCGTGCATAGGGATGCTGCCCCAAGGCGTCAAACGCCAAGGGAGCGCTTCGCTGTTGCCAACTGTTACAAGCGGAGAAAAGCGCGGGGGCAGTCGAGGTCACCCTGCGCTAAACAGCAAAGGAGAATGGTTGATCACTTGCCTAAGAAAACACCTTGGATCGAGCGCGCAAAGCGACGCTTACCACGCGTGCATTGCTCGTCGCCAGGCTGAAAAGGCAGCGCAGGATATTAC
>NZ_JBFTQH010000114.1:0-1826 GCF_056398905.1 Rhizobium sp. 01T417
ACTTTGTGCACGGTACCGACTCGCATGTCGACGCTCTGGAATGCCTCATAAGGTGTCATCGGGGTATGTACTCCTGCTTGTGTGATCGTGATACTCAATGTCCTAGCCTTCGCTTGTGAGCTTGTGGAGCGCGACAGCTACCTGCAGCTCGAAGCGGTTGGCCTGTTCCTCGAGGGCGGAACCGAGAAGGGATTCGATGCGGTCCAATCTGTAACGGAGCGTGCTGATATGGACGCCTAGCCGCCTGGCGGTATTCGCGAGTTGGAAGCCCTCGGCGCACAGTGCTTCCAGGGTCTCGAGTAGCGCCTCGCCTTTCTTGTCATTCAGCAGCGGGCCGATCTTGCTCTGAATGAACAACTCCCTGGCGCCCGCATCCCCCATCAGGGCCCTGGGAAACATGACTTCCTGAAAGTGATGGACTTTGCCGGGGCGAAGCAATGGAAGTAGCGACTGGACATCCTGCCCGCCCTGTGTCATGCCGGCGATTCCGCGGTGTACGCGGCTGACCGCAAGCGCAGCGCCTCGACTGCCCAGTGACTTCCACAACGGTTCTGGCTCGACTTCGGCCGCCATGAGGAACGTGATCTGATTGAGGGAAACGAGTATGAGTGGCGGTTGCCCTGCGCTCTCCAAGTGCCTGCGCAGCCTCTCAACCCAGCGCTCGCGGCGGAGAAAGCCCTCTTTGGAAAGCGGTAGCGGCTCGTCCAGCAGCACGAGGCATACCCGGTAATTGCCTGATGGATCCCAACCGCTCAGCCGAGCCCGCTCCAAGGCGGTGGGTGTCTCTTCGAATTTTCCCTCGAGCAATGATCCAACCAGCGCGTAGCCCAACCGTTCCTCTTGCAGGTGCAACGCCCTCATATGTACGAGATGCAAGGCCGCAATAATCGACGCATGTTCAGTTGCCCGAATGTCGAGCTCGCCTAGTGGTGCTTCGCCGCCATCCACGAAGATAAACGCAGCGATCTCTCCGCGGATACGAATTGGGCAGCCCAGTCGTTTTGGTGCGCCCACTTCTGGCATTGCATCCAGGAGAAGGGGACTCATGCTGTCCTGGATCTGGCGGAGGATGATCCGGTTGTTCAGCAGGCGGAAGTACGCCCGCTCTCGCTCGCCAAGCTCACGTTCTGGCCGAGTCTCGTGACTGGAGCCAAGTAGCAGGCCGTCTGTGTCAATGAAGTTCACCGCGCGGTTCAGAAGCTTACCTAGTGCGCGAGCCAGATCCCCAAGCGTATTCGCCACAACGGCGGCATGCGTCAGAGAGCGATGGATCTCGTCGGAGCGTTCAATGAGCTCGCCTTGAAGGCGAATGATGCTCGAGTGGATTTCTTCAGTGATCGAGCTGAACGGAACGGCCCAGTCGATTTCGAGCAGGGGAAGACCGACGTCATTCGCCGCGAGAGCAGATGCCGCGGGAAAGTGCTCAAGAAAATTGGGAACGGCGAGCACGACGCCGGCGAGTCCGCGGTCGTGGAGATCCCTGATGAGCTGGTTGGCTTTCCGCTCGTCCTTGGGCCAGTTATAGCCGGTGGATAGAAGCAGTTGGCCACGCTGTACCCATGCAGCGATATCCGGGTGATCCACCATATGGACCCACCGAATCTCGTTTGCCATTCCTGCATGCCCGGCAACAACCCTTGCTCCTCGCAGGACCGTCGACTCCAGGGCTGTCGTGATGTCCATAACCCTCCCATGTAGCGCGTCAAGTCCCCGCCAGCATAGCGCGAGTGCGGCAAAAGGCAATTCGCTCCTAGCGTCCCAAAATCGCGTCTGCGAAGCTGCGCATGTCGTCGAATTCGGCGTCAGCGACTGCTTCGGCCTTCGGC
>NZ_JBFTQH010000115.1:0-1792 GCF_056398905.1 Rhizobium sp. 01T417
ATCATGGACCTCATCTCGAAACGAGTTGCATGTGCAGCGGCCCTTCTCGCTGTGTCTGCTGTTGCAAACCGGGCGCGCGCAGACGAGTCAGCGGAAGCCCAACATATCACCCCTGCAGGGACGCAACGCTCAGTCGCTGGATCACCCGATTTTTTCACTGGACGCGTGCGCGTTGAACCTGTCTGGCCAGCCGACAAGAGCATCAATGCCTCAGGCGGTCTTGTCACCTTCGAGCCTTCCGCTCGATCTGCCTGGCACACCCATCCGGCCGGCCAGCGCCTTTGGGTCGTGTCTGGAGTCGGCCTGACCCAAGAGTGGGGTAAGCCAATCCGGGAGATTCGACCGGGCGACGTAGTTTGGTGCCCGCCCGGCGTCAAGCACTGGCACGGCGCTTCCAGCGGCGCCGCGATGACCCATCTCGCGATAACGGGCACTGTTGAAGGGAATAACGTCACGTGGATGGAGAAGGTCACCGATGACCAATACAACGCTCGCTAAGAATCCCTCTCAGCACCTTAAGCTGATGATGCTAGGTGTTTTGCTGTCCGCATCTGGGTGGATCTTTACTGAACGAAGCGCGAATGCGCAGGAACCTCGGAATATGAATCAAGCACTGTCTAACACGACAAACTCCACGATCTCCGAAACCCTTACGGTGCGGCAGCAGGCCATTATTCCGATCGCCGCGTTCGCTGCGGCAGGAGACATTGGCAGCCTCAATACCGCCTTGAACCAAGGGCTGGATGGCGGCCTGACGATTAGCGACGCCAAGGAGATCCTGGTGCAGCTATACGCGTACGCGGGATTTCCTCGGAGTCTGAACGCTCTCGGCGAACTGATGAAGGTCGTGGAAACACGCAAGCAGGGCGGAGTTCATGACGCAACGGGAAACGACCCGAGCGCTCCCATCCCCAAGGGCGACGCATTGCTGGCTGCCGGAACAGCGAATCAGACCAAACTGTCCGGGGCGCCGGTCGAGGGGCCACTCTTCGACTTTGCTCCGGCAATCGACGAATACCTCAAGTCACACCTATTCGGTGACATCTTCGAGCGAAACAATCTCGACTGGCAGAGCCGAGAGCTTGCCACCATCGGCATGTTGTCCGCTCTTCCAGGAGCCGAAGCGCAATTGCAGGCGCATATGCGCATCAGCATGAATGTAGGTCTGACTGCCGGACAACTTCGTGAAGTCACTCGGGTCCTGRCTGAGCGCGTGAGCGCCGAGAACGCGCGTCGCGCTCGCCAGGCCCTGGATCGGCAACTTGTTTCCGCAGCCGGCGCCAAGTGACCCCGCAAGTCCGTTCACGCAGTGGATGGTCAACGCTGATCGTGGCGTCTTCTGGCTTCTTCATCATCACGCTGGACGCCGTCATTGTTAACGTCGCCTTGCCGACACTGGGTCGAGACTTCGATGCTGACATGCGCGGCTTGCAGTGGGTCTTGGATAGCTACACCTTGGCGTTCGCTGCTCTCTTGCTTTCGGCTGGTGCTTTGTCCGACCGCCTCGGTACACGTTTAGGGTTCGGCTCGGGATTGGTCATCTTCATACTTTCGTCCTTGGGCTGTGCTCTCGCCCCTACGCTGCACGTCTTGATAGCCGCACGCGTTTGCCAGGGCCTCGGTGCCGCCTTGATGATGCCTTCCTCTATGGCGTTGATTCGACAAGGGTATGAAGATCCTGACCAACGCGCACGTGCCATTGCCCTATGGGCGATGGGAGGTGCAGTCGCCTCCACGTCCGGGCCAGTGATTGGAGGATTCTTGGCGGCCGTCGATTGGCGCTGGATATTTT
>NZ_JBFTQH010000116.1:0-1791 GCF_056398905.1 Rhizobium sp. 01T417
CAGACAGAAAGCCGGCTCGAAGTGGCCGACAACACTGGTGCGCGCGAAGTGCTGTGCATCAAAGTGCTGGGTGGGTCCAAGCGCCGCTATGCGAGCGTGGGCGACATCATCAAGGTGACCGTCAAGGACGCAGCGCCGCGCGGTCGCGTAAAGAAGGGCGATATCTACAACGCCGTCGTTGTACGTACCGCCAAGGGCGTGCGCCGTGCAGACGGTTCGCTCGTCAAGTTCGACAGCAATGCCGCTGTCCTGCTGAACACCAAGCTCGAGCCGATCGGCACCCGTATTTTCGGGCCGGTGACTCGTGAACTCCGTACCGAGCGCTTCATGAAGATCGTGTCGCTCGCACCGGAAGTGCTGTAAGGAGCCGCCATGAACAAGATTCGTAAAGGCGACGAAGTCATCGTCCTGACCGGCAAAGACAAGGGCAAGCGCGGTACCGTGCAAGCCATGCTCGGCGACAAGGTCGTTGTGGAAGGTGTGAACGTTGCCAAGAAGCACGCTCGCCCGAACCCGATGCTGGGCACCACCGGTGGTGTGGTCGACAAGGTCATGCCGCTGCATATTTCCAACGTTGCGCTCGTGGATGCCAATGGCAAGCCGTCGCGCGTCGGCATCAAGGTTGAAGAGGGTAAGCGCGTGCGCTTCCTGAAGTCGACCGGCGCCGTCGTGGCCGCTTGATTCTGGGCACAGATAGGAGTTGAGCATGGCAGCACGTCTGCAAGAGTTTTACAAAGAGAAGGTTGTGCCGGCGCTCATGGAGCAGTTCGGTTACAAGTCGGTCATGGAAGTGCCGCGTATCACCAAGATCACCCTGAACATGGGTCTTGGCGAAGCCATCAATGACAAGAAGGTCATTGAACTGGCCGTGGGCGACCTGACCAAGATCGCTGGTCAGAAGCCGGTTGTGACGAAGGCCAAGAAGGCCATCGCCGGTTTCAAGATCCGCCAGGGCTACCCCATCGGTGCGATGGTGACCCTGCGTGGCGAGCGCATGTTCGAATTTCTCGATCGTTTCGTGACCGTGGCCCTGCCGCGCGTGCGTGACTTCCGTGGTGTGTCGGGTCGTTCGTTYGACGGCCGYGGCAACTACAACATCGGYGTSAAAGAGCAGATCATTTTCCCCGARATCGARTACGACAAGRTCGAYGCMCTGCGYGGTCTSAAYATCAGCATCACGACGACGGCAAAGAACGACGAGGAAGCCAAGGCTCTCCTGAACGCGTTCAAGTTCCCGTTCCGCAATTAAGGGGTTACCGTGGCTAAACTGGCTCTGATTGAACGTGAGAAGAAGCGCGCCAAGCTGGTGGCGAAGTACGCCGCCAAGCGCGCAAACCTCAAGGCCATTATTGACGACCAAGAAAAGTCGGAAGAAGAGCGTTATCTGGCGCGTCTGGAGCTGCAACAGCTCCCGCGCAACGCGAATCCGACCCGCCAGCGTAATCGCTGCGCGATCACCGGTCGTCCCCGCGGTACCTTCCGCAAGTTTGGCCTGGCGCGTAACAAGATCCGCGAAATCGCCTTCAAGGGCGAAATTCCGGGTCTGACGAAAGCCAGCTGGTAATTACGCACAGGCTACAGGAGAAACAGTATGAGCATGAGCGATCCTATCGCCGATATGCTGACGCGCATCCGCAACGCCCAAGGCGTGCAGAAGGCGTCGGTGGTCATGCCCTCGTCGAAGCTGAAAGCGGCGATCGCCAAGGTCCTGAAGGACGAAGGCTACATCGACGACTTCGCAGTGCAGGAAGAAGGCGGCAAGGCACAACTGAGCATCGGTCTGAAGTACTA
>NZ_JBFTQH010000117.1:0-1763 GCF_056398905.1 Rhizobium sp. 01T417
GGGGAAGCATCCAGCCTCGCGTAGTTGCTCGATAGTGATGCCGTGACGCGCCATGGCAGACTTTATCCACAAAATCGTTTCTGCGCGCGCCCGGTGGACCTTTCCTTCGGATTTTTCAAAGAGATCGGAAGAAACTCTTCTCGTGACGGTAGTGTTCATCCTTCATGCATCAGTGGGGCAACGCCTGGCTGTAGTTCTATGGGTAGCAAGGAGAAGGCTTCTCGCTATGGCTTCGAATATTCGGAAGTATTTTGCACAGGTGTAAAGTCGAAATGGGCTGCGGCATATGTCGCGTTGCATGACCACACCTCGTTGCCGTCGCGGAAGAAGGTTGCCCACTTGCCGTCGCACACGCACTTTGCCCCTGGAAACACTTCATCGTGGCCGTTGGGGCCATCAAGAAGGAAGGGTTCGTGAGGGGTTGCCCAGTAGTTGCCGGCCTTTAATTCTGAAATCTGTTTCCTGACCATTCTTACCTTGTCGGTGCGCTAGCTTTGCATTCGCAGCTATTGCGCTCGCGCCGGCGGAGACCTTGTAAAGACCGCAACCGCACGAAGGCGTAGGCCTTCGCCACGGTAATCTCCGCACATTTGCCAGCGTGGCGCCCGTTTGATCGTGCGCCATCTTTCAATGGCCCAATCTATTAACAGGCCTGCCCCTTCGGTATGCGCGCGACCGCCACCTTTGCTATTGGGGTGAGTCGCTCGTCTCATGACTTCGCCCGATTGCTGAGAATTCTCAGAATAGCATCGCTCGCCAGTCAAAAAAGGAAGGGCTAGCGCCGAACGTACAGACGTCGTGGAAGGGGCACTGGAAGTGGACCTTTGCACGCGCGACGGAAACCGGAAGGCGGCCTACCTACGATCACAAGCGGCCCATGGCCGCTACCCCAGATCCAACCGCCTGATAGCGAATCTAACTTTCATGTATGAAAGTTACGTATTTTTAATGCTCTATAAGTGCGGCAAATGTAACTTGCGATCCGCAGCGGCACCTACGAAGCTGGGCCAGCCCTAAACGCTAGGACAGTCGCGTTGCTCCAGCTTTCCTTAGTCCTTTGCGTTTGCCTGTGCCTGAGCGATTCCCACCCAACGCTTGACCCGCGCTCGCAGGCGGCCCTTTGCCGCCGTGTCGATCGGCATCTTGTCGACCATCGATACGGCCATCTCTGCCTCCACGTAGCCGTGCACCAGCAGCGCCACGTTGAAGTCCCGGTCTTTGTCCCGATTCGCGACGGCCTTGGCCATGAATAGATCGATGGCGCTCAGACAGTATCCGATGCGGCTGCTCGTACCATCGTTCTGGATCTTATCAACTCGCCGCAACCATCCGTCAGGCAATATGGCCGTGTCTGGCCCGACGCCCCTTGTGCGTAATAACCATTCGACTCGTGGAATTGCGAGCCCTCGCCAATCGCGCCATCGATGTCATCCGCCTTCTCAGGAGCATGGAGCGGATAGATGTCGGCTTCCGCCGACGCGGTGAAGACCTCGGGTGGATATGGATGCCCGCCAAGAAGGGACTGGCTGCCGACTATGACGAACTCGTACTCGTCCGTGATAACGCCTGACGCACGAATGATGTGCTCGAGATCCTCTCGCTTCATAGCGGTTCTCCAGCGGACTCGTCTTCGGGCACATCGCCCATAACCACGCCTTTCTTGAGTGCCTGAACCTGAGAAATTATCTCGCGGCGAACCTCCTCTGGCAGCAGAGTAGGCAAGGGGGATGCCTGCCTGAGTTCCTGCGCGCGCTTCGTACGCC
>NZ_JBFTQH010000118.1:0-1722 GCF_056398905.1 Rhizobium sp. 01T417
CCCGGATGCGTGGCATATGCGGTTGCGGACTGTGCCGGGGCGCGACGTCGCCTCGGCTCCTATGCCGCGGTCGGAGCAAGCTCGGGGGATAACGGAGCACACCCCGAAGGCGGTGGAGAAGTCTGTCAGCGCCAAGGCTAGTGGGAAGTCGTCTGGGACAGAGCGTGGGCCAGAAAGCGCTACTAGTGATGCAAACCGGCAGGCAGAGGCTTCTCCCGCTGCCGAGCAGAGACCGATAGGCAAGGTGGCGCGGTTGCGTCGTGTCATGGAACTGACTGGACTCGGACGCAGTTCAATTTACAACCGCATGGACCCGCGCTCTGCGCAGTACGATCCGGCTTTCCCTCGGTCGTTCTCGCTTGGGGCCACAGGCGGCGCGGTTGGTTGGGATGAAGACGCGGTCAAAGCTTGGGTTCTGACACAAGCCTCAATAGGTCGTGTGTGAGGGTTGCGGTATCGCGAAGCACAAGTGAAGCACACGTGGTTCAGGTATTCATTCGCCTGCTGGCGCAAATGGTTTGCCGATGCATTGGCAGTGCGCTTGCAGAGGGCCTGTAGGCCATCAAGAAGCGCCGTTCCGCAAGGCAAGGGTCCCCATGTTTCGGCGTGAGCTTCCCCACGTCCTTCAAGGTCGGCATTAAGCCCCTGTTCGTGGAAGTAAAAATCGAACAAGTACCTGCAAACAAATTGCGGCCAGCCGTGGCGCTTCGCCGATGTAAGCGCCGGTCATTTGCCTCCCCTTATGGCGCGGGCCTCGCTGGAACTCACCGCAAAAGCCGGGCGACCACGTCATCGATCTGTGACCAAATACCTTAGTGGTAGCGCCATACCCCTATTGCGTTGTGGTGTTGTATTTTCGCAACTCCAAGAAGCTTGCTTGGACACCCTTGGATCCGCTCGGACGGAAATGGAAGACGTCCTTTGGTTTTCCAATTTTCTTCGAAATTGACCCCGCTCTTATCCGCCATTAGCGTGCAAGTTCGGTGCTCATGCGAGTGCCGCTGCGCGTGATCTCGATCTGATCGATCCTGGCTATTAGGTAGTGATCAGCGGTAAATGTGCAGCCGGATTCGAGAGATTATGCCGAGGTCTGGCGCAATCCGGCGGGAAGTGTAACTACGATCGGTAATGCGAGGCGTTTATAGCTGTTTATACCAGCAGCTAGATTTTGGGAATCTGCGATGCGATTTTGCCGTGATGACTCACTCATGGTGCGTGGGCTTGTTCGCAGCACAGGGTTCATCGAGCCGCTCCAGTGGTGACATTACACGGTGGCAGTTCGATGAGTAACGGAACAATCGATCGAAATAAAAAAGGAGCTACAAGCTTTCAGTGCGTCGAGCCGGTGTGAGCCGTGCCCGACGCAGCTCCAAGTGATGACTTGACCAGGGAGTTCAATACAAACTGCGACCCGCACATACAACTTACGTCCAAAGCGCCACAACTTAGGACCATAGGCGCTTCCGTTCCCGCCCCTAGCGGGACGACCTAGCCTCTTATCGGATGCTGACCGGCTCAGGATATTCCCGCCATCGGCAGGGAATATTTCAGCCGCCTGATTCGGGCATAAATTGGTATATCCCGAGGAAGGACAATTTCGCTGGTTAGTAAAGTGGTTATACCGATAAGGTTTGTGCGAATTGTTCAAATATGGATAATCGAATTTATGGAATCTATGGAATGCTAATGCTAGAGATAGTGGTGGTAGTGGCCATGCAAGCG
>NZ_JBFTQH010000119.1:0-1669 GCF_056398905.1 Rhizobium sp. 01T417
AGAATGTAGTAGCCAGCCGCTCGCTTCGGATCGGGACCCTCGACCTGCATGTCTGCACCAAGACGCAGGACACGCGCGCGCATACCGTCATCCTCGTCGTCAAACAGGGTCTCCCATGCTGCCTCCGTACGGGCTTTCATAACGGGCGCAGTGGAAAAACGTACCGGATCCGAGTGCAGATGACGGCGCTTGCTCGGTTGCAGCTTGTCGCGATAACCGGGCTTGTCGAGATACACCGGCTCAGAGTTGCCCGTGTACATGCGCATCGCGACGAACGACAAGCCTTGCGGGCCGGCAGTAATAGGACCGTAGGCGGTGTGGTGGTCTTTGAACTGTACGGTCAGCGGCTCGATAGTTTGCCCGCGCGTCCCAATGGTTCCGGAGCCAGCGACAAAGCACTGGAACATCGTTACGCCGTGAAAATGGGGAACGATTGCTTCGTTCGCGTCCAACTCCGACATCGTCGCTTGGGGGCCAACACCAGCCGCGTTCGACGAGCGGGGCCCAAAGAATACAGTGCCCCAATGCGTATTGCCGGTACCAGGGGACACGATAACGCTGCGCTGTGCCAGCGCGTCGCTGCCGCTACGGGTGTAGATCATCTGCAACTCTCCATGGGTAAAAGACAGATCGCGCTTCTGCGCTGGCCAGCAAATCGCGGACCGTGCAATTATGCTAGCACGAGTTTTAGCGAATAGCACGGGTTCCGGTGATTGAAACTTATGTCAGCCGTCCCTGAGCCGCGTCGAGTTTCATACAATGGAACTAATTCCGGAAATGTTGACGTGGACCAAGGCCGGGTCTACAGTTCGCTTCATGGCGCCGCCGCTTCGGAAGTCCCCGTTCGACAACCTGCATGGATGACCCAAGGCGTCTCGGGTTACATCATCATCACTTTGGGAAGTCCCTTCCTCTATCCGTATGAGCAAATTCAAGTTTCTGTTTGAGCCGCGGTCGATCGCTGTCGTAGGCGTGTCGGACGACGCTAACCGCCCCGGGTCGCAAGTTGTTCGCGCCTTGGTAAAGAATGGCTATGCGGGGAAGATCTATCCGGTCAACCCGAAGTACGACGAGTTCGACGGACACAAATGCTTTCCGTCTGTCCTCGACATCGAGGAGCCCGTTGACCTGGTGGTTATTGGCGTTCCTGCCCAAGGGGCAGTGGCCGTGCTCGAAACGTGCGCGAAGAAGCAGGTCAAATTCGTGGTGATTCTGAGTGGGGGATTCCGCGAGAGCGGCCCTGAAGGGATCGCGCTGGAGCAGCGCATGCTTGAGATTGCGCAAGCCGCCGGCATTCGGGTCCTCGGCCCAAACTGCCTAGGTTTTGCAAATATCCACGATGGGGTCTATGCCGCCTTCGGCAGCATCACTCGCGAACCGAAGTTGAAGAAGGGCGGTGTGTCGCTTGTTACACAAAGCGGCGGTTTCGGTTACAGCATCGCTCTCGGATGTGCCGCGGCCGGAATCGGCTTCAGGCACGTCCTTGCAACCGGCAATGAGAGCGACATCGACACGGTGCAGTTGATCGATGCGCTGCTTGATGATGACGAAACCCGGGTCATCGTGGCGTACCTTGAGGGCACGCCGGATGGCCGTGCCCTGCTTGAGGTCGGTCGACGCGCGCTGGCGCTTGGAAAGCCCATTCTCTTGTGGAAGGCAGGCATTACCG
>NZ_JBFTQH010000120.1:0-1614 GCF_056398905.1 Rhizobium sp. 01T417
GCACCCGGCTCTGGGCCTCTTTTCACTTTCTGTTGTCAAAGCGACCCCGCAGGCCGGCCCTCCGATGGCCGGCAATTGAACTGAGCTTTCATCGTTCCCCAGACGTCCCGATAATTTGATCCCGGTACTCACACCATTTTCGCCAGCAGAGCAGCAGGGTGAGACTTATTCGCCTACTGAATTGGTAGTGAGCCGTGCATGTTATGGCACTCCTCCGCTTGCTGATGGGCCAGAGTAAGCATTATCAACGATCTACACAAGGAAAATAGAATGGYGGCTCCTTGCCGTACTTTATTCGGCCGAACCCGCCGCGATATATTGGGTATGGGAGCGATCGGTGAGTGCAAAGCAACGAGCGATGCGAATGTCGCAACGCCGTTTCAGTATGCGCACCKCATTTAACATAAATTGCGCTCGATGCCTCGGAAGAGTTTCTCTTACTCAGACCCTCTCAGTCACATCGGCGGCCGTATCCAAATGGGGTGCCATGCAACGCGGGGCCCGGATTTCCAAGGTATGCCCGTGGACTGCTTCATCCAGCCAATTGCTGCCGCTATCGTCGCGTATGTGGAGTGCTACGATGCGAGTGACATGGCCAAGGAGAGTAGGCTAGGAGTTATGGATGTTTAGTTTTAGATGCGAGGCTCAGTCGGCAGTCTCGCCATCTAGCTAAGTCAGGTCTTAAACAGCCGCAGGCGGCTGGCCCGCGCCTCGATCTCGTTGGTCGCAACGTTCCACTGGGCGGCGAGGGCGGCCCAGCCGCTGAACGCCTCGACTGTTCGCTGGATGATCTCCCTGGGCTTCGTGACCTGGTATTTGTCGCCGAAGGCTACCAATTCCTCGACGGTAAAGTCATCCGCCTTGCCGGCGATCGTCATCTGATGCTGTAGCGTGTAGCCATTGCCTGCGGAGAACGTCAGGTCATAGGCCGGTGACAGGTACCACTCCCCTGCGGGTGACATCAGGAACGCGAAGTTCTTTACGTGGTCGTCCTGGTTACGACCCACGACATTGAAGATCATCCGGCGGTACGCCTCGTCGATTGCGGGCTGAGGCATCAGGAACATGCGAATCCAGCGGAAGTATTGATCGTAGCTGTMGGCGCGCGGGATGTTGTAGTCGACGTGTGCAAGGCCTGCCAGACTGTGCATATGGATCCGGCCGCCATCCGCAGTGCGATCAAATCGCTTCGTCAAGAAGTGGAATCGACCGGACGGCTCCTCGATAAAGTCCACTGGAGCCATGTCGATGCCGAGTTCTTTCGTCAGGAGTGCGTACGTGTATTCGACGCGATTGAACGGTTGCGCCTGGTGATCCTTCGGGTTGGCGGACTCCACGCCGCCGAACTTGATCAGCCAGTGTTCCTCCCCTGGCTGCGGGTCGACGAATGCAGATCGAATCTGCTTGTTTTCACGGTCCCAGAGAATAAGCGCCTTGGCCCTTGCGCCGCCGGCGCTCGCACCAATACGCATGAGTTCGGCGACGGCGCCGTCCTGTTCCCCGGCCACAATCTTTCGAGCGGCCTCAACCAGGGCGCCGACTTCGAGGGCTTCGGCCTCGTGGGCTGTCTGCGTGCGATCGATCCGGGGCAGAAACTCCAGGGCGCCCATGGCA
>NZ_JBFTQH010000121.1:0-1598 GCF_056398905.1 Rhizobium sp. 01T417
GCAGTCGACTCAGCGATGCCAGCCGCGACTAGGTCGTTCCTGCGCGGTATGGCGTTTTTAGCTCTCTTGTCAGTGTGTCCGTGCAATAGCTGCAACTCGTATGACCCGATGCCAGCGAAGCCCAGCAGCGCGTCGTGACCGGAGGACTTCGATTTTGCGATCAGTTCCAACAAGTCGCCCATCAATGCCGCCTCGGGGCGATCAAGGATGGAGCGGCCGGCGGCGCGGTAGTACTTGACCCCTTGCGACCGGCACACCGCTTCCAACGGATCAAGAATGCGGTTCGTCCGTGCAAGTACGGCGGCAGTCTTTCCGGCGCGCAAAATCGGTGTCAGCGCTTCGACGGCGGCGACCGCCTCCTTGTACTCGTCGTCCAGGCGCCGGAACTGTACTGCGCCGCCAGGCCCACGGTGGGCGATGAGTTCCTTTAGGATCCGATCCTTGTTATTCCTGATAAGGTTGTCGGCCAACGCAAGAATTTCCTCGTGCGACCGATAGTTCTTTCCCAGAACGACTTGGCGGGCGTCGAATGTCTTCATGAACGCTTCCATCCCTCGCTGGCCAAGCGCGCTACGAAATCCATAGATCGACTGGTCGTCGTCGCCAACGACGGTGGCTATAGAGCCCGCAGCCGCATGCAACACTGTCCATCGTGACTGCAGACCGTCGCAATCCTGATACTCGTCCACGAGAAGGTAGGTCAACGGATAAGGCTTAATACTGCCTTCCTGCATTCCCGCGACGGAAAGTCGCAGCATGTCCTGGAAGTCGATCTTGCCGTTTCGAGCGAGGGCGCTTTGGTAAGCCTCGTAAAGTTGCGACTCCACGGTGCCCGGCTGGGGATCGGAAAGATCCATCTTCGCGCGCTCGATCGCGGCAATGGCATCCTCGATCTTCCAATCGATGCCGAATTCCATCAGGATCTGGTTGACGATGGCAAATCGGACCCCGTCGTGGACGATATCGGCTAACTTGCCGCTTCCATTGCTAAGTTGTTTGTAGGCCAGCGAGTGGAAGGTCCCAGCAGTCAGGCGCTTCTTCGCGCTTGCACCGGCCAGCCTGAGAATTCGGTCCCGCAATTCGATTGCCGCATCCTTGCTGAACGTGACCGCGCCGACGGTTACATCGGGGTCAGCCAACAGAACTGCGGCCTTGGCGGCAATAGTGGCTGTCTTGCCTGCGCCAGGCACGGCGACAGCCACGCAGTGGCCGCGCACCTCAACGACCTCGCGCTGAGACGGGTTCAACCTTTCGAGGAGCTCTGTGAGAGACATGACGGACCTTGCTGCGTTTGGAGGGCGAGAGACTTGTGACAGTGACTGTCAGATTGGGTGAAAGGCTTCCCTCACTGGGGAGGAAGCGGACGAATGTGGTAGAAGCTCCGGTGGCAGCAAGTGGAACATGCTGTCAGATGGAGGCCCCCAGGGGACCCGACTGCCTGCAAGTTCCACTTGCATGCCACGTTAGACGGCCCGTACCGTCTCCATCAGCTTCAGGTGCGTGGTGAAGCTGCGCAGGCCCAGCGGCTGGAACTTGCGCAGGAACCGCGTCACTTCTTCATTCACGTCGGTCATATCTCGGATGCCGTTCCACACCAT
>NZ_JBFTQH010000122.1:0-1584 GCF_056398905.1 Rhizobium sp. 01T417
AGCGCTGCTGCTGTTCGGCCTGGCCCAGGTGAAGGACGGCGTGTCGCGTGCGTTTGGGGCGCGGTTGCGCACCGGCCTTGCCACCGGCACGCGCAGCGGCCTGCGCTCGTTCGTCTCGGGCTTCTTTGCGACGATTGCGCTGCAGAGTTCGACGGCAACCGCGCTGATGGTCGCCTCCTTCGTCGAGCGCGAGCTGGTGAAGCCGCGCATGGCGCAGATCGTCCTGCTCGGCGCCAATGTCGGAACCGCGGTGACCGCCTGGATCGTCGCCACCGGCATCGCGTGGCTGTCACCACTGGTGATCCTTGCCGGCATGGTGCTGCATCGCAGCGGCTCGTCGTCGCGCCAGGGCGGCGGCACCGCACTGATCGGCATCGGCCTGATGCTGTTGTCGCTGCATCTTTTGAGCAGCGCCACCGAACCGATGCGGCAGTCGCCGGCGCTCGGCGCCTTCATTGCCCTGCTCGACAATGCCTGGCCGGTCGCACTCGCCTTTTCCGCAGTCATCGCCTTCATCTCGTCGTCGAGCCTTGCCGCCGTCGTCCTCATTCTCTCGCTGGCCTCGACGGGCATCCTGTCAGCAGGGCTGATCATCGTTCTGGTGCTCGGCGCCAATCTCGGCGGCGCCATTCCGCCGGTGATCGCCTCGCTTGCCGGTCCGGCAGCCGCCAGGCGCGTCACGCTCGGCAATCTGATCGTACGCGCCATCGGCTGCCTGATCGCATTGCCGCTCGCAGGCTACGGCGCCGACCTGCTTGGAACGCTGCCGCTGACGCCGGCGAAACTGCCGGTCGACGCCCATCTAGGCTTCAACCTGATGCTGGCTGCGCTCGCCTGGCCGTTCTCCCGCCCCCTCTCGCGGTTGATGCTCAGGCTGGTGCCGGAGGAGGCCCAGGCGGAGGGCGGACCACGCTATCTCGACCAGCAGGAGCTGGCGACACCGGTCGTGGCGCTGGCCAGTGCGACAAGGGAGGTGCTCGGCGTCGGTGACCTGATCGAACGCATGCTGATGCGCGCCTCGGATGCCTTCGAGGCSAACAACCTGGCGAASCTGAAGGAAATCCCGTCGCTGGAAAAGCGGGTCGACAGCCTGCAGCAGGAGGTGAAGATCTATCTCTCCAAGCTCGGCCATGCCGGGCTCAGCGAAGAGGACGGGCGCCGCTCGATCGTGATCATCGACTACGCCATCAATCTCGAACACATCGGCGACATCATCGAGAAGGGGCTGATGCCGCAGGTGACGAAGAAGGTTTCGCTCGGCTTGAAATTCTCCGAGGAAGGCTATGAGGAGCTGCGCAAGCTCTTCCACCTTACGATCGACAATCTGCGCATTGCCCAGACGATCCTCGTCACCGGCGACTTCAATCTCGCCAGGCAGTTGATGGAGGTGAAGGTCGAGGTTCGCCGGATGGAAAAGCAATCGTCGGAGCGGCATCTGGAGCGCCTGCGCGACGGTCGCGCCGACAGCCTGCAGACAAGCTCGCTGCACCTCGACATGCTGCGCGACCTAAAGCGCATCAACGCCCACATCGTCTCCGTCGCCCACCCCATCCTCGACGAAAGCGGCCTGCTCATCGAAAGCAG
>NZ_JBFTQH010000123.1:0-2233 GCF_056398905.1 Rhizobium sp. 01T417
GAGTACGGGAAGATGCTGGTCGCCAGCACGTTGGCAAGCGCGGCACTTGGCTCGACGCTGGACTCGAGCAAGATTGTTCGAGCCCTGGAGACCAACYGTGGAGGATCGCCCGAGTCGACCGCGTGGTTCGCCAACTGGGGGTCTCTCCCCGTCGTTGCCGCCGCAAGAATCAATGCACTGATGAGCGATGCTGYCGCCTCCGATGACRGTGACCTGCGTAACATCGTGCACAGTGGCACGCAAGCCTGTGCCGCGGCGATTGCTGTCGGGGAGAAGGTCGGTGCAACAGGGGAAGAGGTGGTCGCTGCGGTGGTTCTCGGCTACGAAGTGGCCGGGAACATCAACACCGCCATGATCGGAGGTCTACAACGCAAGGGCTTCCACGGATGCGTAGTGGCCACGTTCGCTGCCGCCGCCGCGGCTGCACGTCTACTAAGGCTAGACGCGGATGCGGCTGGCCATGCCATGGCGTTGGCGGCGACCTCTATGGGAGGACTTCATGCTGCTGCCGCAACCAGCTTAGCGCGGGAATACCACGCAGGAAACGCCGCGATGATGGGCGTCAACGGTGCGTTGGCCGCGCACTTGGGCTACACCGCTGAACTTGGCACTTTCGAAATGAAACGAGGCTTCTTCGAGACCCTCGGCGCCGGAGTGCAGGCTGACAATGTTATTGGTCATCTGGGAGACAAATGGTGCATCCTCACGGAACTAGGTATCAAGCTAGTGCCGGGTGGGTCGCCGTTTCATGCTGTTGCCGAGGCATCAGCCAATGCGGCACGTCGGGGCAACCTAGATGTCATGAACATCCGAAGGATCGAGTTCACACTCGACAAAGTCTTCCGTGAGGATGCCGAGGTCGCGGATAAGGCCAAGTACAAGAGTGGTGCAATCGTTCGCATCGAAACGGTGGACGGAGAGACCATCGAAGAGCACGTCCGATACCCAAAGGGCGCCGCAGTACGCGGAATCACCTGGCTTGAAATTGAAAGCAAGTACCGATCGTTGATGCCGCACGGTGGCTTGACCGCGCAGCAGATATCGGAATCCTTCGAAGTCATCCGCACATTGGAGACGCTGCCGGATGTGCGGAGACTTATTGACGCCCTTTGCCCTGGTAGACCGTAGCAGGCACGTGCGGCGCGAGATAAAAATATTGGAGACAAGAATGACAACTGTTTGCAAATTGCAGCAAGCTGCCCTGGTCGCATTAACGTTCTGCTCGCTTCCGCTGGCCCACGGGTCTGAATCATATCCTTCGCACCCGATCAAGGTGGTCGTCCCCGTCTCAGCCGGAGGGTGGGGTGATATTACGACTCGGATCGTTGCTCAGCGACTCGGACAAGAGCTTGGGCAACCCGTCGTAGTGGAGAACAGGCCTGGCGGTGGCGGTTTGGTGGGTATCCGCTATACGAAGGCGGAGGCTGCGGATGGATATACGTTGATGTCGACCGGAGGGACGCTTTCAATCCAGCATGCCCTCTCCCGCGAGACTGGCATTGACGCGATGAAGGACTTTGTGTCAGTCGCTTCGATGGTCCGCTCGCCGGCCGTGGTGGTTACGGGTGCAGGGACCGAGTACAAGACGCTGGCCGATGTACTCAAAGGCGCAAAGGCGAGTCGCGGTGCGATCAGCTACGCGTCGGCCGGCATCGGAACGACGACGCATATCGCGGCGGAAATGATGCTGAAGCAAGCGGGTGTACAAATGCTCCACATCCCGTACAAGGGGAACGGGGCGGCGATGCCCGACGTAATTGCTGGGCGCGTGAGCTTCATGGTTGATGCATATGGCAGTAGCGCGTCCAATCTGGGAGGTGGAAAGCTGAGGGCGCTGGCCGTCACATCGCAAGAACGTCTGAAGCTCCTTCCGAACGTCCCGACGATCGCAGAACAAGGCTTGCCGGGGTTCAGCTACTACTACTGGCTGGGGCTCTTTGCGCCCGCCGGTACGCCGCGAGACGTGGTGGAGAAGATCTCCGCCGCCTTGGCGAAGACCATGAAGGACCCACAGGTGACAGAACGGCTTCAGGCAGATGGTACCGAGCCATACTTCAAGAATCCTGCTGAGTTTGCGTCATTCGTTCGGAAAGACGTCGTGGAAACGTCGGCCTTGATAGAGAAGCTGAACGTTCAGAAGCAATGAGCCATGGGGTTTCTTGACGGCTCGTGACGGGCCGCCGAGGATGGCGTCGGATGAAAAGGAGTTGAGACGTGTTCCAGGGATCAAGGC
>NZ_JBFTQH010000124.1:0-1553 GCF_056398905.1 Rhizobium sp. 01T417
CTTCTCATCGGATAGCGAACGTGCGCGCAAGCTTGCCGCGCGGATGCGGGCAGGGCGCATTTTCTATAACGGTGCGGCATCCAACTACGTGGCCCCAATGGGAGGTTATCGCCAGTCTGGCAACGGTCGAGAAATGGGGGTGTTTGGCTTGGAAGAGTATTTGGAAACGAAGGCACTCCTGGGCTTCATGCCCTGAAACCAGAAGCAATCCGATTCAAGGTGGTGATCTCCTTTGCGCAAGAAGTCGGTCCTTTCCTGACCGGTCTTGCGCGCCCTTTTTCACCACGTGGCTTCGCCTTGATGACACCGGATTTGACTGCATACCGGTAGGTCCGTACTTCTGCCTCTACCTTTAGGGGATCCTTTTATCGATCTCTATATATCGGAACTGGTTCCGAAGAATAGATCGGCATGGAGTCCACGTTTGCGATGTGAGTGCCCCCAAAACGCCCCGAAAAGATGGGCGAGGATCGACCTGCTAACCAGCTGCGGACGCATCCCTTTGAAATGTAGGAGACAGAAGTGACGAACATAATTTTGCGACAACTGCTTCTCGCAGGAATCTGCTTGTCGGCCTTCGGGGCGGCAGCAGACTCAGGTGGCGTACCAACACGCATTATCGTTGCATCGGCGCCGGGCGGAAACATCGACGTCCTTGCTCGCATCCTGGCTGAGAAGCTCAGCTCTGCACAAAAGCGTCCGTATATCGTGGAGAACCGGCCGGGAGCTGGCGGAAACATTGCGACTGCTCAGGTGGCCCATGCCAAGCCAGACGGACGCACGCTACTCGTCGTCTCCACTAGCCACACCAGCAACGTTCACGTCTACCAGAAAGTGGGCTACGACCCCATCAAGGACTTCACGCCTGTCGCCAAGTTGGCAGAGTCGGCATTCGTGATCGCGGTCCCGTCAGATTCCAGTATCAATAGCCTCGCAGATCTGGAGAAAACGGCGAAGGCCCATCCTGGATCGCTCAACTATGGCTCATCCGGCATCGGCCAGGGGAACCATCTAGGTATGGAGATGCTGAATAACCGGCTGGGTATCAAGATGACCCACGTCCCATTCATTTCAGCAAACGCCCTCGTAACAGCCTTGATGGGCAAGCAGGTGGATGTCGCCATGCTCACCCTACCAGGGGCGTTCATGGGCGTGAAGGCAGGAAAGATCCGCCTTTTGGCTGTAACAAGCCAGAAGCGTGTTGAGCAGCTCTCGAATATTCCGACTATCGACGAGAAGGTTGGTGGCGACTTTGTCATGACGAGTTGGCAGGGGCTCGTTGCGCCGGCGGGGCTACCGGTGAAAGAGGCCGCAGACCTGAGTCAGCAAGTCGCGAGCGTGATGGCGCAGCCTGAAGTCACCGGCGCGCTCGACAAGATCTCCCTCACGCCCCAAGTCAGTACCCCCGACGCGTTCAAACAGTTCCTTGTCAAGGAGACCAATCGCTGGGGTGASGTSGCCAARCAAAGCAACATCAAGATGGAWTGAWGATGAMGAACGCAAGCCTTTCTCGCAGATACGGCGAGTTCATCTCGCAGACGCGGTACGACCAA
>NZ_JBFTQH010000125.1:0-1519 GCF_056398905.1 Rhizobium sp. 01T417
AAGCCCTGGTTGGTCGCCATTGGCACCGCATTGATGACCCGTGCGCCGAGCGTGGCGCGAGTCGTCACCATCAGCGCCCCAGTCGGCAGCAGGTTGGCTCCGCTGCTTGCTAGCCCTGAGGAGCTGATGTGTTCATTGGTGTCGTAAAGGTACTTGATTGAGTTCCCGCTCACCTCTCCCGGGGTCACCCACGGTATGGTTCCACGCCAGAACGATGGAGCATTGCGGGAGGGAGTTCCGCCACCTACAAGCGTACCGAGCTGCCGAATTTCCTTGCGTTCCCAACCTAAGGGCAGGTGCTGAAGGAGACGTTCGTACGCATGCAACGACTGCATGGTAGGCTGATCAGACATACTTCAGCTCCTTCAGAAATCCCTGCAACGCATTCGCTGCCACGCGGCGCTTTTCCTCGATGTCATTGAGCGTGACGCGGTACTTGTTCCACCAGTTCTCAAAGGCGGCAACGATCTGCTTGCGGTGCGCCGCGATATAGCGCTCGATGATAGCCTGCATGTCGTTGTGCAGGATGGTCAGCAGCAGCGAGGCAGCGGCCACCGGCGTGAGACCGTCAACTGCCGCGTCGAGATGGATAGTGAAGCTCTCCATCTTTGACTTGAGATGCTTCTTCACCACCGCCAGCTCCTTCTTCCATGCCTTGAGCTGGGCCTCGTCCACGCCATTGTCCTCGTCAACCTCATCGACAGGACTCGCCGACGCTTCGTTGCCCTCCTCGTCCTCGTCGCCTTTCGGGCTGGCCGCCTTGATCTGAGCCTCCAGTTCCGCCTTCTTCGCCTCTAACTCGGTGAGGGCGCCAACGAAGTCACCCATCAGAAACTTGACCAGCTTGTGCTCCAGCGGACTCTCCTTGGTCGCCTTGTCCTCCAGCGCGGTAATAATGCTGGTCCGCCAGGCGTCGGCCACGCCCTTGGCATCACGCGCCATCAATGTCAGGAAGTCGTACTTGGTCTGGTACCAGAAGCCGGCGATGATGCCGCGCACCTGAAACGGATCGAGCAAGCCAATCGCCTCGAGCGTCTCGCTGAAGCTCGCAAGCAGATCGCTGCGCAGGGCCACAAGGCTGGCTGGGTTCTCTATCTGACCCGCTAGCGCGGTAATGCGTGCGCTATGGGATTGCCACCATTGTTCGAACGCATTGCGTATAGCGGTCTCTTTCGCCTTAAGGCCGGCATTGCCCTCAATGGCTGGCTGGATATCCTGCTGGCGAGTCAAGGCAGGACTGAAGTGATAGTAACGGTCATCATGCTCGACGAGCAGATCCATCGGGTTCAGGCCTTGCGCCTCGAAAAGCCTCGCCATGCTTTGCGCATGCACCTCGGCCTTGGGCACGCCGCCGACTAAGTGGGCACGCACGTCATGCGGCTCGGGATGCGGCGCATTATCGGCATAACGGCGGATGTTGAGGTTATAGTCGTTGGCACGCAGTGTTGCGATGTCCACGATAGCTGAAAATCCGGGGACCTCCTTGAATTCATCGAAGGTGGTGACGATTTTCTCGATG
>NZ_JBFTQH010000126.1:0-1516 GCF_056398905.1 Rhizobium sp. 01T417
TCTAGCAGGCTGTTGAAAAAGTCTGCGGTTTGGCCTTGAGGATGGCCTCGTCGCCGTTGTGGTATGCGAACGTGATCTCGACCGAGCCGTCGTCGAGTAGTTCGGCATGACCGTCGCCCGAGACTTCGTCCATCTCGTCAAATCCATACCATGTGAAGGAAACGGATGATCCGCTATAGCCGATATCGAGGTTGGCTTGCATGGCACCGAAGGCAATTTCTCCGGAGCCATCTGGCGTGATGGTGATAACCGCTGGCTCGACCAGGTCGAGATATTCCCGATCCCAGATGTCTGCGGCTACAATCCGCCAACGGCCTATCAGCCTGCAGTTTGAACCCGCCTCACTCATGAGGACACCGCCATCAGCTTCGGTAACCGCACCAGATCATAGGCCGCTGCCGCGAAGGTAAAAGCCCATCCAACCCTGTCGCGACCGCGGAATTTTGTCTTGTCCTGCCCCGCGACGGTTTTGATCCAACCGAACGCCTCCTCGATACGCTTGCGAATGCGTAGGCTGACCTCATAGCCGCGATGGCGTGTCGTGCGTCCGTCGATAGCCGAGCGGCGACCATTGACGTTCTGTGCCACGTGGGGCGTCACCTTCATCGACCGCAAATCTTTGACGAAGTCTTTCGTGTCATAAGCCTTGTCGGCACCAAGCGTGATTGCCTGTGGCCGGTCGCAGAAGGGTTCAATCATGTGAAGAGCCGCGATGCGTTCGGCATAACCGGTTGCTTCCGTCAGGTAAGCATTGACCAGAAGACCATGGCGGTTTTCCATCAACCCATGCCCCATGAAGGACAGCTTGGCCTCCTTGCCCTTTCCCTTCCTATACAGCTTTGCATCCGGATCGGTCGTTGATGCATGCGTCTCGTTGGAACGCCTTTCGCCATGGAAGTCTGCTTCCGCGTTGCGACCACCGCCATCCGACGGCGGTTCGTCCGAACCGTCCTTCGGCCTGAAGCTCTTCATCGACGCCCAGGCTTCGATCAGCGTGCCATCGACAGAGAAATGGTCTGTGGACAGCAGCCGCTTTACCTTGGGCTGGGAAAGGATTGCACCCAGGAACTTCGCAGCGATGTCACCCTCAAGCAACCGGTCGCGGTTCTTCGAAAACACTGAATGGTCCCAGGCGGGATCGTCAACGCCGATGTCGACGAACCAGCGGAAGAGAAGGTCGTATTCCAACCGCTCCATCAGAAGTCGCTCAGAACGGATCGAATAGAAGGCTTGCAGAAGCATGGCGCGAAGAAGCTTTTCTGGCGCAATCGACGGCCGCCCGATCGGTGAATAAAGCGCTGCAAAATCTTGTTCCAATAAAACGAGCGCTCCGTTCACGATCTGCCGGATGGCCCGTAGAGGATGATCTTTTCGAACACGAGCCTCCAGATCCACATAGCTGAAGAGTTCGCCTGTCCTCACATCGCCGCCACGCATCCATCAGCTCCAAATCGCAATAAAGCGAGTGAATCACGACAGGAGCCTTGCGCCAATGCCTTTTTCAACAGCCTGCTAG
>NZ_JBFTQH010000127.1:0-1497 GCF_056398905.1 Rhizobium sp. 01T417
CAAAGAAGAATTTGCGCGAATCAAGCAGCAGATTCGCTTTCTCGTAGATTTCTTCGTGAAGTCCATGAGAGCCACCGGGCGCGAGGTGTTCTATTCGAGGGGCGACAAGATCGAAGCGCATGCACTGATGGCCGCCATCGATGGAAATCCCGGATTGCGCGCTGAATTTCAGGCGCTGGGTAACGTGGGGCGAGGTGTAGCGACGGACGGCAAGATGAAGGGCAGTCTCGACCGGAAACTTCGCATGCTGGTTGACGAGGGCTATCTTATCGTCGCAAATGCCGAGCGAGAGATCTATCAGGTCACGGGGAAAATCGAGTACTTGACCGAAATTGTTCAATTCCTGATGACGGCGGACAACATTGCCGACGATATCGAAGAGGACCAGAACACTTCGGCGCAATTATTCTAGTCACCATGGCTGATAAATCCGACCTCGTCATCAACCACCTGAGCGAACTCTACAAGTACAGGGAACTGGTTGCGGCTGCCTACCATCATGGTTCTGTCAATGCGTCCGACGATCCGGAGGGCGGGCGCGGCCTGTACAAGCTGAATCAAGCGCGCATCCTGGTGCCATATCGGGAAGGCACCTACCGCCTCGCAACCTCGTTGGCAAAGCATCTGGACGAAATCCTGCAAATTGAGCGACTCTACTCAGCCGTCGGTGCCGATGTGGCCGATGTGGCCAAGCGCCTGCCCGAGATTGCCAGCCTTGTTGCGGACGCTGCGTTCGACGGTCGTACTGACGACGCGGATCGCTATATTGACGAGTTTGACCGCGCGGTATTCGAGTTGGCGGACGGCGTCATTGGCGCACTACAATTTCTGCGGATACTGGCAGATAACCGCTTCGCGAACGTGAACACCTACGCCGAAAAGCGTCGCCAGAACGAGTTCTATCTGGAGCGGGTCGAGCGGATCAGTCAGGCATTGGGGGCAATTCAGTCGAACGACATGATCCAATCGCTTGAATCAACGCCTGAGGGTGAGCGACTCCTGGAATCGTATCGTTCGCAGATCGCGAACCATCTTTCCGAGTGGCGGGCTCAGCTGCTCGACATTACGGCGATCCTGCGCGAATACCTCTTCCGGACGCGCCAGATTGAATTGATCGCACGACGTATGCGGGCCTTTGAGCTTTTCTTGAAGCGAACGCCGTACTRCGTGCCTGCGGATCTCGATGCCACCACGGACACGCCGCAATGGGTACGACGGGCTACGGGCTTCTCGCTGGTCGCACACCCGTGCGTACAGGATGCGTCTCAGGACGAGATTCTTCTCGACATCGCGAGAACCATTCCGGCCGTCAAGCCCCCAAGCACCAACCTGCCCCGGCTCGGGACCTTGTTGCCGGATGCACCGGTCTTGCCCGACGAACTCGAGGCAAAAACAAAACCGTGGCAGGAAGCCATGTCGACCTTGCTCGGAGCCGTGGACGCGACGCCGATTTCGGCTCTGACTTGGAAAGCGGGATGCCCCGAGATCGCCTCGCTC
>NZ_JBFTQH010000128.1:0-1490 GCF_056398905.1 Rhizobium sp. 01T417
GAAGCTTCGAGACGGGGTCGGTGATGCCTTCCGTACGGTCCGTGGTCGGGACGTTGTGGTCGGACACGGCCAGGTTCGCGCTGATGCGCCACACCGGACGCTCCGCCAGCTTCAGCCCCTCGAASGCCTGCGGGCTGGTCACTTCGTGCASCAGGTGGCGRTCGATGTAGAGSAKCGYSGTGCCGTCTTCCTCGRYGTGGACGRYGTGGTCRTCCCAGAKYTTGTCGTAGAGCGTCTTGGCCATGATGCAGGGGGGGCGAACCGTCCGTCCGGGCAGGAACGGCGCAGGTCCGCGCAGTGGTTTGCAGGGGATTGTTATTTACCGGATGCCTTCGCGGGTCGGCGCCGCTATTGTGCCGCGCCTCCGGCGTGGCCGGTGATTGCTTGACATCGCAATCGATTATGCCACGCGGGGGCCCGCCCAAGCGGTCAGACGCTGCCAACCGCCCGGYAGTCATTGRCGAAAGGGGGATTTCGCGGTTGGCGAAAAGGGGGTGGGTGGCGGCAAGTCCGGGGCGGCGGCGCCTTTCGAACTAGTTCTATAGATCACTTCTTTGCCGATCGATAGGCTCCCTGAGTTGTTTCTCAACCAACGACGGGAGCATCTGATGGCGCRGGACATCTTCTTGAAGCTGACAGGAATCGAGGGCGAAGCGACGGACGCCAGCCATTCGAAAGAGATTGAGGTTCTGACGTGGGAATGGTCGGTGAAGCAGCCATCGAACACGCACGCAGGAAGGGGCGGCGGCGCAGGCAAGGCGACCGTTGAGGACCTGACGTTCGAACACTATGTCGACCGCGCCACGCCCAATCTGATTCAGTACTGCCTGACCGGGAAACATATCGGCAGCGCAGTGCTGACGATGCGCAAGGCGGGTGGCAAGCCGCTTGAGTTTCTTAGGATCACGATGGAGGACGTCCTGATCACGCAGGTGAAACCGGCTCACAACATCAATATGCGCGCGCCCCGGGAAGAAGTCAGCCTTTCATTCTCGCGAGTGAAGCACGAATACGTCGTGCAGAACGCCTCCGGCGGCAGTGCCGGGACGGTCAGCATGGGTTATGACGTGAAGGTAAACAAATCAATCTGACTGGGAGACACATATGTTCTTTATCGACAAGAATGGTCGAGTCGACGCCGAACGCGTCAAGGTCAAGATCTTCCCGAACATTGAACGGGGGCCGATGGACAGGGTAAATGGGATTATCGTTCACCAGACAGATGGCTCTACAACTGAAAGTACATTCAGCAGCTATCGAGCGAAAGGCGCGCTCGGCGCCCATTTCCTGATCGACAAGGACGGGACGATATATCAAACAGCTTCGCTGAAGAAAATCACCAGACACGTGGGAAAACTACAGTCACGCTGCATTGTTACGCACAAATGCTCGCCTGCTGAATTGAAGCTGACCACTGCAATTCAACTTCAATATACAAAGCTATCGATACACGAACACAAGAAGCCTTGGCCCGAGCGCTACCCTTCCAG
>NZ_JBFTQH010000129.1:0-1418 GCF_056398905.1 Rhizobium sp. 01T417
GGTCGTGTCCCGGTCGTGTCCCGCCGAGTGGTGTAGTTCGGCGGTAGAGAAGCCGCTCGGGAGCGCGCCCTCATCAGCGCTGTAGCGAGCGAGCGGCGGTCATCGAAGTTCTCCGGTAAAGTCGGGTTGCTGACACCAACCTGATTGGAAGGAACCACCGATGACCGATGTCATGATGAACCTGCGCACGCTCGTAGAGAAGACCCCCGACGCCGATATTTTGCGGGAGATGATCGGCTTCGCCGCCGAGCGATTAATGGAGATGGAGGTGGGGGCCTCCACCGGTGCCGCTTATGGCGAGAAGAACCCGTTGCGCATGGCCCAGCGCAACGGGTATCGCGACCGGGACTGGGAGACGCGGGCCGGGACCGTCGAACTGCGCATTCCCAAACTCAGGAGGGGCACCTATTACCCTTCGTTCCTGGAGCCACGGCGCATGGCCGAGAAGGCGCTGACAGCCGTCATTCAGGAGGCCTACATCCAGGGCATCTCGACCCGCTCGGTCGACGACCTGGTTAAGGCAATGGGCATGAGCGGTGTCTCCAAGAGCCAGGTCAGTCGACTGTGTGAGGAGATCGACGGCAAAGTGAAGGCTTTCCTGGACCGACCGATCGAAGGCGACTGGCCATACCTCTGGGTCGATGCGACTTACCTCAAGGTGCGCCGTGGCGGCCGGATCGTTTCCGTTGCAGTCATCATCGCCGTCGGCGTCAACACCGATGGTCGGCGCGAGGTTCTGGGCATGGAGGTCGGCACCTCGGAAGCCGAGCCGATCTGGACGGAGTTCCTGCGCAAGCTGACAAGGCGCGGCCTGCGCGGCGTCAGGCTCGTCGTCTCCGATGCCCACGAAGGGATCAAGGCGGCAACCTCCAAGGTTCTCAGCGCGACCTGGCAGCGCTGCAGGGTTCATTTTGCCCGCAACGTGCTGGCGCATGCCGGAAAGAGTGGCCGCCGCGTCGTGTCGGCATTCATCGCCACCGCCTTTGCCCAGGAGACGGCAGAGGCTGCAAGCCTGCAGTGGCGCGCCGTCGCCGACCAAATCCGCCCGAAGGTACCGAAGCTCGCCGCCATCATGGATGAGGCCGAACACGACGTCCTCGCCTATATGAGCTTTCCAAAGGAGCACCGCGTCAAGCTCCATTCGATCAATTCCCTTGAGAGGCTCAACGGCGAAATCAAGCGACGCACAGAGGTCGTCGGCATCTTCCCCAACGACGACGCCATCGTCCGCCTCGTTGGCGCATTGCTGCTCGAACAAAATGACGAGTGGGCCGTGCAGCGGGCTCGTTACATGACCCTAGAAACCATCGGCCAGATGAGCGATGATCCTCTGATCAGCTTGCCGGCAGTGGCACGTTGATCAGTCCGGCTCACGCCGGAGAGCATGGGACCAGAGCCGTCCAGTTACACCACTGCAG
>NZ_JBFTQH010000130.1:0-1404 GCF_056398905.1 Rhizobium sp. 01T417
CAATTTCAAACGTTTCGGTGTTCGAAACCCGGGTTGTACAACGGAACTAATGTAGAGTATGGTTAAGGTAGTGAGCAAGCCATGATTGAAGGTCGAACGCGGCGCCTCTGAGCAAGTGCGCTGCGCTCCGCGAATGTCCATCAAGTCGCGCAAAAAGTGTCTATTCAGCTAGAGGAAGGTATGAAGACGTTTGATAAGTTCTACATCGGAGGAGAGTGGGTCCAGTCGGTCGGCACCCGCAACTTTGAACTGGTCAACCCTGCCACCGAAACTCCCTTTGCGAAGGTGCGGCTTGGTGAGATTGCGGATGTGGATCGCGCGGTAGCTGCGGCAAGGAAAGCTTTTGGGTCCTTCAGTGTGACTTCGAAGTCTGATCGTATTGCCTTGCTAGAGCGGATCGTTGAGGTCTTCGCCTCGAGACAGTCTGACCTCATGAACGCTATCTCCGAGGAAATGGGGGCGCCACTTTCCCTGACGGGACAGACGAGTACTGCGCTTCAGGCGTTCAAGCAAGCCATCATTACGCTGCGCGAGTACGAGTTCGAAAGCTGCATGGGCGACAACGTGATCCTGCGTGAGCCTATTGGAGTGTGCGCATTGATCACAGCCTGGAACTGGCCACTGCAGTTGCTGTGTGGGAAGCTGGCGTCCGCGATCGCGGCTGGCTGCACGGTGGTGGTAAAGCCAAGTGAGTACACGCCAGTCGATGCATTGCTGCTTGCCGAAGTTCTGCACGCCGCGGAAGTTCCTGCTGGCGTGGTGAACATCATCAATGGCGATGGTCCGACCGTCGGCGATGCGCTGAGTCGCCATCCGGACGTGGACATGATCTCCTTTACCGGATCCACGCGTGCAGGGATCCTCGTGGCGCAGTCGGCTGCCGACACTGTAAAGCGCGTCTGCCAGGAGCTTGGCGGAAAGTCCGCAAACATCGTTCTTCAGGACGCCGACTTGGAAGCCGCCGCACGCTACAACGTCAATCGGGGCTTCTCCAATACCGGGCAGTCTTGTCACTCTCCCACTCGAATCCTCGTTCACGAGAGCCAGGCTGAAGAGTTCATCGAGATCCTCGAACGTGAGGCAAAGAAGGTGCGAGTAGGGGACCCGCAGAGTCCCGACACCACGGTTGGCCCGGTCGTGAATCGACCTCAGTTCGAGCGCGTGCAAAGCTATATTGAGCGTGGCCTGGAAGAGGGCGCCCGACTGGTATGCGGTGGGGTGGGTCGGCCTCAAGGCCTGAATCGTGGCTACTTCATCCAGCCGACGATTTTCGCTGACGTGCGACCAGACATGACCATCGCACAGGAGGAGATCTTCGGACCGGTGTTGTCGGTGCTTTCCTACAAGACAGAGGATGAAGCCGTTGCCATCGCGAATGGCACGAAATATGGGCTGGGTGGGTAC
>NZ_JBFTQH010000131.1:0-1396 GCF_056398905.1 Rhizobium sp. 01T417
GTTTGGCGGCCGTGCCTGAAAGGCTGGCGCAAGTATATGCGCCAGCCTTCTATCCTTAATACAAAGATCCTATCATCCCGCCTTCCACGGGGACCGTGGAGCCGTTGATGAATCCCGCTTGCACAGACGCGAGGAAGGTCACAACGGAAGAGATTTCCTCTTGCGTCCCGAGTCTACCGAGCGGTGTCAGCCGCTTGCGGGCCTCGGTTTGCGAGGGGCTATAAGCTGCGGCGGAGTTTCGATGCGACGTATCGATTAGCGCCGGCGCAACGCAGTTCACGGTGATGCCATGCTGCCCAACCTCATTTGCCAGGTGTTTCATGTACGCGGTGACGCCTGCACGAAAGACAGTGGACAAACTGTGATGGGGCATCGGCTGTTTCACCGAGGCCGAAGTGACTGCAACAAGACGGCCCCAGCCGCGCTGGGTCATTCCAGGCAGCACCGCTGCAACGACCTGAATGACGCTCAGCAATTGGTTCTCATAGGCTTCGTGCCAGCGAAGCGGATCATTCTCATCGATTGTCGAGCGGATCGGGTTCGGAGGCCGGGCTGTATTGAGGACGACAATGTCAGTCCCACCCATCTCCTTTTCGAGCGTTGACGCAAGGCGCGCAGCATCTTCCGTCGATGTCATATCGCCAACGACGGGCAGGGCCTGCACGCCGTAAGTGCGCTCAATTTCTGCGGCCACCTCGGTCAACTTGTCTGCCGACCGGGCAAACAAGGCGATATTCGCTCCCTCGGCCGCGAGAGCGTTGGCAATGTTTCGGCCCATGCCGCCGCTTGAAGCAGTGACAAGCGCGGTTTTACCTTTGATTCCTAAGTCCATATTTCACTCGCATCTGTTCGAGGCAACTTCAGGCGGTGACGATGACTTCGTCACCGCTCACCGTGAAGCGGTGCGGCATATCTTCCGAAACCCACTCCATGTAGCCAACGATCTCGTTGAAGCGCTTGTCGTCGCGACGCAGTATTTGAGGGCGATAGCGCTCATCGAATGTCATCGGCAAGAATGAGACCTGCAGAACGCCTTGCTTGGACACCTTTAGTTTAGCCAGCAGACCCTTCGTGCAATCACGGCCATAAGGCATCAGCGGGTACGCTGGGTCGAGATCGGTGTGATTACGCACGGCCCCGTGAGCCCAAGCCGGTTCGCTTGTCCATGAGGGGGCTGCAAACGACTTTGTCATGGCGAAAACCCCCAGGCTATAGAAGATTGCCTTGCCTTTATAGACTTCAATTGCCTTGGGGAGGTGCGGCGCATGACCGACCACGAGGTCCGCCCCTGCATCGATGGCGGCATGTGCAACCGCTACCTGATAATCGGACACAACGCGCGGCAGGCGAATGACACCCGAATGAAACGCCAGCACGACGACGTCGACTTGCGAGC
>NZ_JBFTQH010000132.1:0-1370 GCF_056398905.1 Rhizobium sp. 01T417
GCGCTGACCTCTGCGGTGGATGCCGGCCGGACTACCGCCAATGCTTGCCCGTGGAAGACACCCCGATAGTCGGTAGCGAAAGACTGGGTGTCTTCGCCAACCAGTACATTGGTCGGGCCGACGATTGCGATGAGGTGGTTCACGTGGTAGTTCGACATGCGGGCTCCGGCAATGATGGTCCTCGTTACGCCGGAGAGGTCTGCATGGAGTCGTCCGGCACAGTACGAAGGATATGGTCCGACATCCCGCACRCATATCTACGTTTCATAGGAAAAAGGGATGGGGTTTTCACACTGCGGCGCAGAGTGAGATACCGGTGCTCCCCGCGCCGCGAATTGACCAGGGTTCGTCCGGCAGGGATGCATTACAAGGCGCTTCGGCGGGTCTCCTACTAAAGCTACGTATTTATTGATCCTGCCCCGCCGTAACATTGGGCAATTGAATGAAGTGACGGCACACCAACCTGGCATGGACGCCCAAACTCCACAAAGCAAACTCTCGGACCTCTTGCAGGAGGTCAGATGTTGCAGTCGTGAAATCGACCGCAGAGCGCGCGCGGCGACTCGGCAAAGTTATGATCAACGGCTTTATCGACAAGCTCTGCGCGTCCTGTTAGACCAACAACTGAGGTCCACGATCACGCGTGAACAGGTTGTTGGGTATGCCTCCGCTGCCGAATTTGGCCTGAGACTGGACCCGCCCACCGACCTGATACAGCGCGTAAGCGCAAATAGCACCGTAGCGATCAGGGTTCTTTTCTGGGCTGTTCAGCGGCGCATGCGTGGTGCCGAGAGGGTGGCGGCCATGTGGGATGCTTCCTGAGGTACATTCGCCGGAATCGCGGCTCGCTTTCCGATGTCCGCTCTACGCTCACTAGCGGCCAAATCCCTTGAAGACTCCGAGGGCCGTAATGGGTCGAGGCCGTGTGGAAACTCCGCTGGAACTGCATAGCGCGCCCTTGTAGGCGTCCATAATCGCTCAAACGGCGATATCAGACGATGGGGCTGGCAGCGTAACAGAGCGCGCAATTATGGCGAGCGGCTTGGAGAGCCGAATTTCGGGCGGGTTTTTCCTCCAAAAGGGAGCTTACGCCCCCAGCAGGCTCATCGCCTTCATCGTTTTTGCRTATCCAAGAATGCGAAGCACGCGCTTTAAGTTGTATGCCAATACGAGCAGGCTCATCTCAGTACCAACATTGGGGAGCCTTCGCGTTAGGAAGTGCGTATAGCCCATCCAGTGCTTGAAGGTACCGAAGACATGCTCGACAGTGCGCCTTCGGATCTTCATCGCGTCAGGGGTTCTGTCGAGCCGGTGCTGCACGGCCTCGAGCACGGTTTCGTGCTCCCACCGCGAGATGCGGCGGTAAGGGC
>NZ_JBFTQH010000133.1:0-1362 GCF_056398905.1 Rhizobium sp. 01T417
GTGCGCGGTCGCCCTATTCCTGGCATCCGATAACGACCCAATCTTCCTGCAGGTTAAGGAAGCCAGGCAATCAGTGCTGGAGCCGTACGCTGGCTCGAGCCTGTACGGCAATCATGGCGAGCGTGTCGTCGCCGGACAGCGCCTTATGCAGTCCGCCAGCGACGTCTTTCTTGGATGGACACGAGGCAAGAATGGCCGCGATTTCTACGTGCGACAGTTGCGCGACATGAAGCTCGGTGCGGTGATCGAGGACTGGGACACTGGCATGCTTCGCCAATATGGAAGGATGTGTGCCCACGCGCTGGCGCGCGCCCATGCGCGCTCTGGGGACGCCGCCGTTATCGCCGGATATATGGGTTCCGGCCAAACGTTCGACGACGCAATCTGCGAGTTTTCCACAGAGTACTGCTCGCAGAATCGAGGCGACTACCGAGCCTTCCTGGCGGCCATCCGGGACGGACGCATAGAGGCGAACATGGAAGACGCATAGGTTGGCAATGCACTTGCTGTCGATTTGTTCCCGCGCCGGGCACTTTTACACGGCGCGGCGAGAATGAGGTCCCAAAGGGGGTCAATGGGCCCGAGCCATCCGCTTCTGAACTAGCATTTGACTGGCGTGGTTCTCTCTCTTGCATGGAGAACTGGCGGTTTCGCATTGCCGCCATTCYTTTCSAGGTATTGGCAGGCCTTGACGATRTCYTGCGCGAGCAACATCGCCACGGTGTRATTGATATGTGGGCGGATGACAACGCGCAGGCTCGTYACCGMCTCCGCRTTCGGCGGCATCGWRTAGGCCGASARWACCCAGCCSCGCTCCCTKACCTYRTTCGAGACRTCGAATTCGTTGAAATTCKTRATCTTCTTGTTSAGSGTMACGGCAACCACCGGGATGCGCTGGCTCTCGTTCATGATGTCGAAGTACCCGCTTTCGACGAGAACCTTGCGCAGCGCAATAGCGTTGTCTAAGGTGTGCTTCATGATCCGCCGATAGCCATCGAAGCCCAAATGCAGGAAAAGGTAGTACTGCACGGCGACCTGAAATGCGTTGCGGCTGAAGTTGAGCGTAGCCGTGGGCATCTCCCCTCCCAGATAGTTCACATAGAAGACCAGCTCCTCGTTGAAGATCCTGCGCTCACGGAAAATCACCCATCCGAGCCCCGGAGGTGTCAACCCATACTTATGGCCCGAGGCATTGATCGATAACACCCGTGGCAGACGGAAATCCCATTTGTAGTCGGGATACAGAAAAGGGTTCACAAAGCCGCCCGAAGCTCCGTCAATATGCATCGGAACCGAAATGCCCGTGCGCCGCTCGTAGTCATCCAGCCAGTCGTGGATGGCCTGAATGTCATCATCTTCTCC
>NZ_JBFTQH010000134.1:0-1355 GCF_056398905.1 Rhizobium sp. 01T417
AACACGGTGCCGACGGCGGTTGCCGATGCTGGCGATGCGACCGAAAAGGGCGGCGTTGCCAATGGCTCGGGTGGTTCGCTCGCCAGTGGCAACGTGCTTGCTAACGACACCGATCCTGATGCCGGCGACACCAAGACGGTCACGGCCGTCAGCTTCGGCGCGACAGCAGGCACGCTCGGCACCGCACTTGCCGGTGCCTATGGCAGTCTCGTCCTCGCGGCCTCGGGCGCCTATAGCTATACGATCAACGAGGCCAACTCTACGGTGCAGGCGCTGCGGCTGTCGACCAACACGCTGAGCGAGATCTTCAGCTACACCATGCGTGATGCCGCCGGCGCCACCGCCACGGCCGCGCTGACGATCACCATCCACGGCGCCGACGACGCGCCTGTTCTGGCGGCCCAGACCGCCACCCAGAATGCCACGGTCAACACCGCCTTCTCGTTCGCGTTGCCGGCCGGCACTTTCACCGATGTCGACAGCGGCGAAACGCTGACCTACACGGCAACCTCTGGCGACGGCTCGGTTCTTCCCACCTGGCTGAGCTTCAACGCCGCGACGCAGACCTTCAGCGGTACGCCGACGACAACAGGCACGTCAGGCATCAAGGTGACGGCAACCGACATTGCCGGCCTCGCCACCAGCGAGACCTTCAGCATCTCCACCACGATAGCGGGCAACACGACGCCGACGGCGGTTGCCGACGCTGGCGATGCGACCGAGAAGGGCGGCATTGCCAATGGTTCGGGCGGTTCGGTCGCCAGCGGCAACGTGCTGACCAATGACACCGATCCGGATCAAAACGACACCAAGACCGTCACGGCGGTCAGCTTCGGCGCGACGACAGGCACGCTCGGCACCGCACTTGCCGGCACCTATGGCAGCCTGCTCATCGATGCGACGGGCGTCTATAGCTATACGATCAACGAGACCAACACCGCGGTGCAGGCGCTGCGGCAATCGACCAACACGCTGAACGAGGTCTTCAGCTACACCATGCGTGACGCCGCCGGCGCCACTGCCACGGCCTCGCTGACGATCACCATCCACGGTGCTGACGACGCGCCTGTTCTGGCGGCCCAGACCGCCACCCAGAACGCCACGGCCGGCACCGCCTTCTCGTTCGTGCTGCCGGCCGGCACCTTCACCGATGTCGACAGCGGCGAAACGCTGACCTACACGGCAACCTCTGCCAACGGCACGGCTCTTCCCACCTGGCTGAGCTTCAATGCCTCGACGCGCACCTTCAGCGGTACGCCGACGACATCAGGCACGTCAGACATCAAGGTAACGGCAACCGACATTGCAGGCCTCGCCACCAGCGAGACCTTCAGCATCAATACGGCCGCAGCGCC
>NZ_JBFTQH010000135.1:0-1340 GCF_056398905.1 Rhizobium sp. 01T417
TTTTACCCGAAGGTAGTGTGCTAACCGCAAGGAGGCAGCTAACCACGGTAGGGTCAGCGACTGGGGTGAAGTCGTAACAAGGTAGCCGTAGGGGAACCTGCGGCTGGATCACCTCCTTTCTAAGGAAGCTGTGGAATTGGTAAGACGCCCTCCGACAAGTCTYCGACTTGYCTAGGGGATGARCCTTCCCGTGCTTTTTAGAACAAGATCGGATCAGTCAGATCACGATCGCAACGTAATACGCCTGCCGATCTGCTTTGCAGACAGCGGGTAGGGCGAGCTTTCGCCGTCCACGTTTCTCTTTCTTCATGAAGGATAGAACCTTGAGTTCTGCGCTCACGCGCTGTCCGCACCTTCGGTGCTGCGCTCCGCGAGGGCGCCGGACGACCGGCGACGGCCACTGGCCTGCATGGGTGCCTGACGCAGACTTAATCGTTCAGCGAGATGGGCCCGTAGCTCAGTTGGTTAGAGCACACGCTTGATAAGCGTGGGGTCGGAAGTTCAAGTCTTCCCGGGCCCACCATTTGCATTTGCAAGTGATGGTTAGGGAATGCCTGATCCTGACGGTTTGCTGTCAGGTGTTGCGATGGTTGGGGCTGTAGCTCAGCTGGGAGAGCACCTGCTTTGCAAGCAGGGGGTCAGCGGTTCGATCCCGCTCAGCTCCACCAAATCGCTTGGTGTCGAGCCGGGATATCCTTCTGGAGAAAAACAAAGTTTGCATCGACTTTAAGTCGGATGCCTGTTCTGCATATATCGTGAAGAGAAGATTGATCTGGAGGCTTCCAGGTGTTTTGCACAATCCTGTGGATTGCGCGAGATGTCCGAGCCCAGTTCTGTTGAAACCAAGGATGGCTTAGTCGGCCGGATCTGGTGGAGGGACTGGAGGTAGGAAGGAAGCCTGTCGTCAGGATTGCCCATTGTTCGGTGCCTTTTGGTGCTGTCTGATGGCTGGTCTGATTGCCGTTGCCTGACCGCGCGGTACCGGATTTAATCTCGAGAAGCTGGTCTTAAAGATCCGGCCCAAGCGAGCTGCTCGGCGTAGCTCCAATAAAGGGACCGGATCGAACACGTCGATGGCATCTGAATGATCTGGTTGTAAAAGGTAACCAGATTGTTGGAGCTGGCCGTATGGCCAGATTTGGCACCCCCGCGGCGAAGCCGACGGGACAAGGTTTGCCAAATCCAACTAAAGATGAGCATTGGCAATGAGAACGATTAAGTGTCGTAAGGGCATTTGGTGGATGCCTTGGCATGCACAGGCGATGAAGGACGTGATACGCTGCGAAAAGCCGTGGGGAGCTGCGAATAAGCTTTGATCCATGGATCTCCGAATGGGGCAA
>NZ_JBFTQH010000136.1:0-1307 GCF_056398905.1 Rhizobium sp. 01T417
TTTTACCCGAAGGTAGTGTGCTAACCGCAAGGAGGCAGCTAACCACGGTAGGGTCAGCGACTGGGGTGAAGTCGTAACAAGGTAGCCGTAGGGGAACCTGCGGCTGGATCACCTCCTTTCTAAGGAAGCTGTGGAATTGGTAAGACGCCTGGCCTGATCTTCGGATCAACCCAGGATGARCCTTCCCGTGCTTTTTAGAACATAGATGGCACCAGTCAGGTGACCATCGAAACGTAATACGCCGCAGAGACTTTTGTCCTGACGGTATGGCGAGCTGCGCCGTCCACGTTTCTCTTTCTTCATGAAGACAAAAAACCGCGCTTGTCCGGCTTGTGCTGGACCGGTTCCCGAATGGGCCCGTAGCTCAGTTGGTTAGAGCACACGCTTGATAAGCGTGGGGTCGGAAGTTCAAGTCTTCCCGGGCCCACCATTTGCATTTGCGAATGATGGCCAGGGAATTGATTGGAATGGCTGGCGCGGATTGTTGCCGAACCTGGATTAATCTCCGGGTGATCGAGCTGGAGGGGCTGTAGCTCAGCTGGGAGAGCACCTGCTTTGCAAGCAGGGGGTCAGCGGTTCGATCCCGCTCAGCTCCACCAAATCGATTGGTGTCGAGACTGACGGCAGCAACGTAGCGCAAGGCGCGTCGCCAATCGTTTGGCGCCCCCGYGGAGCGCCTGCGGCGCGTGAGCGATAAAGTGTCTTCTGGAGAAAAACAAAGTTTGCATCGACTTTAAGTCAGATGCCTGTTCTGCATATATCGTGAAGAGAAGATTGATCTGGAGGCTTCCAGGTGTTTTGCACAATCCCATGGATTGCGCGAGATGTCCGAGCCCAGTTCTGTTGAAACCAAGGATGGCTTAGTCGGCCGGATCTGGTGGAGGGACTGGAGGTAGGAAGGAAGCCTGTCATGAGGATTGACCATTGTTCGGTGCCTTTTGGTGCTGTCTGATGGCTGGTCTGATTACCGTTGCCTGACCGCGCGGTACCGGATTTAATCTCGAGAAGCTGGTCTTAAAGATCCGGCCCAAGCGAGCTGCTCGGCGTAGCTCCAATAAAGGGACCGGATCGAACACGTCGATGGCATTGTTGGATTGACTGGGTTGTAAAAGGTAACCCGGTCTGTTGCCGTTTCCTTCGGGATGCGGGCAACGAGATGATGAGCATTGGCAATGAGAACGATTAAGTGTCGTAAGGGCATTTGGTGGATGCCTTGGCATGCACAGGCGATGAAGGACGTGATACGCTGCGAAAAGCCGTGGGGAGCTGCGAATAAGCTTTGATCCATGGATCTCCGAATGGGGCAA
>NZ_JBFTQH010000137.1:0-1304 GCF_056398905.1 Rhizobium sp. 01T417
AAGCTACCTGGAACGATTTGGCACCCCAGATCATCCAACCGACTTGGTCGAACATCGCTGCGTGAATATCCGACTTGGAGACGATCGGGTATACCACTGGGAGTTCGAGAAAGGTGATGAGAAGCTGGCCATCAAAGTACCGCGCATGGTAATCGTCGATCATGCGGAGACCGGGCTTGTCGGCGTGCTCGGTGGGATGGGTCTAATGTATCTCCCTGAGCCGCTTGTCAGCAAGCACGTAAAAGAAGGGCGGTTGCGGTTGGTCCTCAGTGATTGGGCGCCTACTGAGCCGGGCTTCCATATTTACTACTCGAGTAGGCGGCAGATGCCGACGGGGCTGCGCTTGCTGATACATCTCGTGAAAGAGATGGCACCCTTGGGGTTATAGAAGAGATCGAAGCGAAATATGCTATGTCTGAATTGCCCGGACACGTCTGACCATTACCTCCCGGGTTCGCGCCGGGTCCAAAGTTCCGACACGTCACGCACTTGCTGGCTCAATTCCCAAGCTGACTAGCGCAGTGGCGAGAGCTAGTCCGACTGCCAATAGCAGGCTCATGCGAAAGCCGTCCAGGAAGCTTGGAGCTCGCGCGAGCAAGGAGCCAAACGTAGCGACCGACAACGCGCCGCCGACTTGGCGGCTCGTATTGAAAACACCACCAGCAGTACCCGCGAGCGAGGCTGGAACACTGGCCAGCAGAACCGATGCAACAGGCGGAGCCACTAACGGCCCCGACAATCCCACCGGAACCATTGCCGCGGCGATAAATGGCACTGGCGTCGCCGGAGGCAGAAGCGCAACGAGACTCAGTCCGGCAGCCATCAGTGTGAGACCCGTGACGATGACACGGCGTGAACCCAACCGAGACGCCAGTCGTGTGCTGAACGGCGTGAGGAGGAGTCCGATCAGCATCATCGGAAGAAAGGTCATACCGGTCGCAGCCGGTGACAGCCCTCGCTGTTGCTGGAGGTACAGGCTCATGAGAAAGGGTAGTCCGAAGTAGCCCATCATGAAAGTGAAGCCGACCATCATCGCAATCTTCGGGTTACGTGTGCCGAAAAGGCTTGGCGGTACCATCGGGTGGGCGCCGCGCAATTGCATGGAAACAAAGGCTGACGCCGAAGCGATGGCGATAAGAAACGAGAGCTTCGTCAATGTTCCGCCAGCGCCGGCACTGCCCGTCTCTATCGCCCCGAACGTCAGGGCCGTCATGGCGACGACTGCTGTCATCTGCCCCCAGAGGTCGAAAGGCGCCACTCGGCGAGGGGATGGACTTGTGCGCTTCAGCAGGGCCAGCGTAGCG
>NZ_JBFTQH010000138.1:0-1292 GCF_056398905.1 Rhizobium sp. 01T417
GCGATGCTGGGTTCGGGGAGCGCCGAACTCGCTCTCGAAGCATTTGGCCTGTTGCGGCAGCGTCTTGGGACAGACGTCACGGCCTTCGAGTTGATCTCTTCTGATGCAATGGCGCTGGTCCTGGAGCATTTGCGAACCCAGACATCGCCGCTTCCGTCGACCCACCCGTGGTACGTGCTCGTAGAAATGTCGTCGACCTCGTTGCAGGAGGACGCAGAAGCAGCCTTCTATGCAGCGTTGAGCGAGGTGGCCGAGAAGGGCCTGATCAATGACGCAGCCATTGCATCCAACGAGAATCAGGCTTCCGACTTCTGGCTCATTCGTGAGGAAATCTCTGACGCGCAGACTCGCACGCGTGGCAGCGTCCGCTGCGATATTTCGGTGCCACTGTCGAGCATCCCACGCTTCATTCGCGAGACATCGGCAAAGGTGCTGGCCATGGCGCCCACGACGCGCATGGTCATTTATGGCCATGTTGGTGACGGCAATGTCCATTTCAACCCGTTGCGCGCCGCTGACATGACACCTGAGGATTATCTCGCCACGCACGGAGATGCGATCACGAAGCTTGTCGATGACGCAGCGATGGAACTAAACGGGTCCATTTCCGCGGAGCACGGAGTCGGCACCGCGAAGCGCGATGAACTGCTCCACGTGCGCAGCCAGGTCGAATTGAAACTCGCGTGGAGCGTGAAACGTGCTCTGGATCCCGCAAACTTGATGAATCCGGGGAAGGTGCTTCCCCTTATGCCGACCAACTGAGCGTCCTGAACTCCCCCCAGGGCAAATTTGGAATGTTGATGCAGATTCTGCGATGTGCCCTCGACAAAGCCATCGCAGAGACCTACTGAAAAGGAGCAATGATGAAACTGACGGACTTCAAGGTATTGACCTTCGACTGCTACGGCACCCTCATCGACTGGGAGACGGGCATCTATAACGGCCTGGTACCGCTGATCGAGAAGGCGGGCTATGCCGGCAAGACTCGCGACGAGATTCTCGAGAACTATGCTAGGCACGAGGCTGATCAGGAGATCATGACGCCGGACCTGGCCTATTCGGCGCTGCTCGCTATCGTGTATCGCCGCCTGGCCAACGAATGGGACGTTGGCGTCACCAACGAAGAATGCAACATCTTTGGCGCGTCCGTTCCCGATTGGCCCGAGTTTACGGATTCTGTCGAGGCGCTGCGCTACCTCAAGCAGCACTACAAGCTTGTGATCCTCTCCAATGTCGACCGCCTGTCGTTCCGCAGCAGCAATGCCCGACTCGGCGTTGAGTTCGACGCGATC
>NZ_JBFTQH010000139.1:0-1275 GCF_056398905.1 Rhizobium sp. 01T417
GGCCTCACCAGTCCGCCGCGACAGCATTAGCGGGCCCCGGCGCGCTCGTGATTGCCTGTCAGTTCCACCACGAAGTCAAGAAAAGCGCGGGTCTTTGCCGGCACGTAGTGCCGGGACGCGTAGTAGACGTATAAAGGATACCGTTCGTCTACCCATTCGGGAAAGAGATTGATCAATCGGCCGTCAGCAATCAGAGGCTCGGCACCGAGCAGCAACATCTGCGCGATTCCCGAACCGGCGAGACATGCGTTGAGCAGGGCACCCGGATCATTGACCGTGAGTCGTCCGTGAGTGTCGACCACAATACGTCTTCGCTTGCGATGAAATTCCCACTGAAATGGCTTGCCTGTCTCCGGGTTGCGAAACTCAAGGCATCTGTGGCCTCGACCTTCGAGGTCCTCGGGTCTTGACGGCCGTCCCCAGCGAGCAACGTACGATCGCGCTGCGACCGTCACGATGCGGGTGTCGAGCAGCTTTCTCGCGATCAGAGTAGACGCTTTGGGTTCGCCGAATCGCACAGCGAGGTCGAAGCCGTCCATGACGAGGTCGCCAAGACTGTCTCGCGCGATGAACTCGATTTCGAGTTCCGGGTGTGCGTCCATGAACGCATCGAGTTGTTGCCCGAGAATGGTCCGGTAGACGACAGGATCCAGATTGATTCTCAGCTTTCCACGCACGGCGGACGCGCCACCTGCCGCAGCGGCCGCTGCTTCCTCAAGCCCGGCGAGATGGGGCATGACCTCCTCGTAAAAGCGGCGGCCCTCTTCAGTCAGGGAGACCGAACGCGTTGTTCGGCTGAAGAGCCGGATGTTCAACCTTTTTTCCAACCGCGCAATTGCCCGACTGACGCCCGGCGGCGTCATTCCTATCACCTCCGAAGCGGCCACAAACGTTCCCGCATCCACTACGGCGGCGAACACGCTAATGCTGCCGGAAAGCTTCTCGCTACTGGATCTCATGGTTTCTCGAGTTAATACGTGTGGCGGAGCGCGACCGACTACCTGAATGCAAACGCTTCGCCGCGCAGCAGTGCTGATCGTGTCTTGGGATCATGCCAAATTGGTGATGCGTTGTCACTTATCCAATGACATCCATGTCATTTTGTTTTGTTCGGTGCTTGTCCAGAATACGTCTCACCGAGACATCCGGTCTCGCCAATCGAAGGAAGTCGCCATGCACAGCCCATTTTCATTGTTGCTCTGGCGACCGTTGGACGCATCAACTGGAACCGATCGCGGCGCGCGTTGCTCGCCCACCACCGAAGCACTGTGATGT
>NZ_JBFTQH010000140.1:0-1249 GCF_056398905.1 Rhizobium sp. 01T417
CCTGGTAAGCGTCTCGGCCGGTTCCAGGAACCAGGCCGGCATTCCCGAGGGGATGCCGGCCTTCTTTCATATCGCCGGGCGCGCGGATGTTCCCCAGCGGACCGAATTTCCTCGAACTTCAACCATTTCCTAGATCATGAAACCTCATCACTGTCTAATTATTCTGACTGTCGCACCGGCGCTGTTCGTATCGGCCTGTGGCAAAAATGAGATCCTGGACTTCCGCAATGCGACGATCGCCAACGGTAAGGTCTATGCAGGCAATGCGAACGAGCCGTTCTCCGGAGGGCTGACAAACGTCCCGGCCAGAGTACTGCTGACGGCGCAGTCGGGTTTCCAACTGGCAAGCAAGCTCGCTGGAATTGCTCTTTCCGACGCAATTTCCGCGGACGACGGAAATGCACGGTCTGTGCTTCGCGAATCAGGCGCCGCGGCACTGCTGGCCGGAGCGTTATGCAACGCGCAGATTCGCGACGGCCTGCCTGACGGCAAAGCGGTTTGCAAGGAGCCGCAATCCGAAATTGTTCGAATCGAAATGTCGTTCAAACATGGAGCATTGGACGACTCATTGCGACTGTATGGCGGGAAGAGCGGCAACAATCTGCTTATGGAGGCGACCTTCCGAAATGGGCAACCAGACGGCACCGAGCAGGTCTATAGCTGGACCAACCACAAGCGCGTTCACACCTTTACGTGGAATGAGGGAGTTCCTTCCGGCACCGAGGAAGGGTTCGATGCGAATACCGGTGCGCTCATCAAACGCGCAACGTTCGTGGACGGCAAATACGAAGGTGAAGTCCTCCACTACGCGCCCGATGGCAAAACGGTCACGATCAAGGCGACCTACGCACAGGGCAAGCTTAATGGACCGTACAAGGAATGGGACGTAAGCGGTGCACTGGTGACCGACRAGACTTTCGCCAACGGCATCGAGGTTGGCGCTGATGGATCGAGCTTCGGTGTATGCTTGAACGAATGGGACGACGCTTATCGGACGGTGCCGGGACACAGCGCCTTTCCGGCGGAGGAGTTGCGCCAGCAGTGGGAAGCGTCATGTCGTGCGGGTAAGCACCCCGTCTGAGTACAGACACGCCAGGCAAGGCAGCAGTGTGCCCCTGCATACTAGGGCGCTACGCGGCACACTGAAACTTGTAAGTGTTTGTCAGCAGAACAAACACCGACGACATCCGGCCTGCTTCGTTGCCAGGTTTCCATGCCCCTTACTCCGTTTTCGGGGTGAGGGGCATGG
>NZ_JBFTQH010000141.1:0-1235 GCF_056398905.1 Rhizobium sp. 01T417
TGCTTCGTTCAACTGCTTATATTGGCTGATCTGCGGAATATTGATGCGCATTGCGTCAAGCTTGAGGAGATAGCCAATGAACACGTCGCGAATCTCAATGAAACTCTGCGGGCCGGGACTGTGTGACTTCTGCTTCAGCTCATCGCGGGTCGCGCGGACATTGATGCCGGTGGTCAGTGCCATTTGCTCCATATAGACCGTCGACGTTCCCATGAGCTCGATATGCGCGACGCCGCTCTCCTTGATGGCAATCCTGTCTGCGAGACTGGGGACGCTGACATTGGGATCCAGCGTCTCAACGAGGCGGCGCTCGAAGAGCCGCGAGACAGTCGCTAGTACCGCTTCGACCGGCACCCCGCACCCTTCAAAAAAATCTCCGAGCTCGGAGACGAGCCAATGCCGAGCTTCGATCTGATCGTGCCGCACCGTTGCCGATCGTTGACGCAATACCCACAGGATGTAAAGTGGAAGAAGTGGCGAGGTGGGCTTCCTGGGATCGGTCAGGAACAGATTACATACGTACTCGTTTTCCGTTTCTGAGAAGCGGTCGTACTCACCCTTAATGAGCGCGCGGTGCGTGCGATACCTGTCCGAGGAGACCGCCGGACCACCATAGTGGGACTTCACGATGTCATCGATCTTGATCTCGGGCGAGAGGAAGATGCGTTCGGCCAGTCGCAGCATCCGCCGGATATCGAAGTTGCCAAGTCGGCCGATCAAACCGGAGATATGATCGCTCTCGACGAACAGTCGCTCGACCGCTTCTGCAAACATCGACAGGTCGTCGATACTGACGGAGAAGCCTTTTTTTGAAAAGTACGCGGAGTTGGTCGCCCGCTCGACGCTGATCTTGTCCTTGACGAATCGCACACGCCTGGACAGGATCTCTTTGGCCTCCGGAACCGGCAGATAGAAGCTGCGCGAGGCGTAGCTCTGCAGGGCACCGGCCTTGCTCAGACGCCAGACCGTACGGTCGGTGATGGGCACGATGATGAAGATCGAGGATGCACTTTCCAGTGAATGCGCAAGCTGATAGATGGCATCCTGAATCTCCTGCGAGAACTGGTCTGTGTTGTCGAATACGACGCAGGGCAGTCGGTTGAGGCCGGTTGCCGAGCGTCGCAGCAGAAGCCGAAGATACTCTTCCGGCTGTTCCTCCCGGCGCGCTTCCATATGGTCCCCGAACGCGATCTTGAATTGATCCTTGTTTGTTTCATACAGGGGCTTCTTGGGAC
>NZ_JBFTQH010000142.1:0-1221 GCF_056398905.1 Rhizobium sp. 01T417
GCCTGAATGTCATCATCTTCTCCAGTGAAAGTCTGCCCGGCAATTGCGACGACGGCGATCGTGTTCTCGTCGACGTACTCGGCCAGATCTTCGGCAGTCAGACGGTAGTTGCCCGGCTTCAGCGGTACGATGCGCGGCTCTACATCGAAGTAGCGCAGGAACTTTTTCCAGACGATCTGTACGTTACCGCCAGTCACCATGTTTGGGCGTGTGGCGTCCTTGCCCTCCGCCTGGCGCTTTTGTCGCCAGTTCCATTTGTGCGCAAGACCAGCGAGCATGCAGGCCTCTGAGGAACCGACGGTTGCGGTGCCATAGGGCTCGGCACCCTTGGGCCCGTTCCAGAGTTGATGCAACCAGCGCACCATCCTTTGCTCGGTCGCGAAGACCTGCGGATACATGTCGTGGTCGATATAGTTCTTGAAGATGTTGCGCGTGGCAACCTCTCTCGCCTCCGGTTCCGCCCATGTGGTCACAAAAGACGACATATTTAGCATCGGATTGGCATCGGTCCATTCCTCACTGATCACCAGCGCGGCCGCCGCACGCGCCGACATCCCCTCCTGTGGAAACTTATTCTCGGACACCTTGAAATTGAATTCATCGTAGGCGGTAACCTTGTCTGGAGTGGCAGCCATTATTCACCTCGCATAGCGCTTGACCCGTTGGACGAAGCGTCCTCTGGGCTTCCTTCTTGTCCAGCGCCACACGCTCGCGACAGTCGCTTACGTCGGCGGCCAGCTGGGGAGTTTCCACGCTAGGTCTTGCCACACCTGACCCCTTGTTGCAGATCAACGAACGAGGAGGCGCGGCGCGCCAAACTGTGGCGGGTGCCCGACGAGGCGTACGCTGGCGGATATTCCACTTGCCTCGCGCGAACAGATTGATATAGCGCAATGGGAGATCGCGATCATCGCCTTTCCTTATTAGTGAGGGGTGCGCCTTACGCACATGGCGAGGCCTTATGAAAATCGAGCGCAGGAAGGTCAGCACTGTCCTGACTGTCGTCGCTGTACTGATCCTTGTAGCCGCGCTGCCATCGGCAGTGCGCGAGACGTTTGAGACCGGAAGAATCTATCTCTTCTCCCACCAGTTCGTTGACGATCTACCGCAACGCTTCACGGGCCCAGGCCGGATGCGTTTTGTCCTGCAGCCACTGGTTGCCGTACTTCTCGGCGTACGAGCCGGGTGGCGGGACGCTCACGCAGGTCGCCTCCCGTATAT
>NZ_JBFTQH010000143.1:0-1179 GCF_056398905.1 Rhizobium sp. 01T417
TTACTCGACGATCGAGGCGACGATGCCGGCGCCGACGGTACGGCCGCCTTCGCGGATAGCGAAGCGCAGCTTTTCTTCCATCGCGATCGGAACGATCAGCTCGACGTCTACAGTGACGTTGTCGCCAGGCATAACCATTTCCGTGCCTTCCGGCAGGGTGACGATGCCGGTGACGTCCGTCGTGCGGAAGTAGAACTGCGGACGGTAGTTGGTGAAGAACGGCGTATGACGGCCGCCTTCTTCCTTCGTCAGGATGTAGGCTTCAGCCTTGAACTTCTTGTGCGGCTTGACAGAGCCCGGCTTGCACAGGATCTGACCACGCTCGACGCCGTCACGGTTCACACCGCGAACCAGAGCACCGATGTTGTCGCCAGCCTGGCCCTGGTCGAGCAGCTTACGGAACATTTCAACGCCGGTAACCGTCGTCTTCGAGGTCGGGCGGATGCCGACGATTTCGACTTCTTCGCCAACCTTGACGATACCGCGCTCGACGCGGCCGGTCACAACCGTACCACGGCCGGAGATCGAGAACACGTCTTCGATCGGCATCAGGAACGGCTGGTCGATCGGACGCTCAGGCGTTGGGATGTAGGCGTCAACAGCTGCCATCAGCTCGCGGATCGCGTCTTCGCCGATCTTCTTGTCGGAGTCTTCGAGAGCGGCAAGAGCCGAGCCCTTGATGACCGGAATGTCGTCGCCCGGGAAGTCGTAGGACGACAGAAGTTCGCGAACTTCGAGCTCGACGAGTTCGAGAAGCTCGGCGTCGTCAACCTGGTCGACCTTGTTGAGGAACACGACGATCGCCGGAACGCCAACCTGGCGAGCAAGCAGGATGTGCTCGCGGGTCTGCGGCATCGGGCCGTCGGCAGCCGAGCAAACCAGGATCGCGCCGTCCATCTGCGCAGCACCGGTGATCATGTTCTTGACGTAGTCGGCGTGGCCGGGGCAGTCAACGTGGGCATAGTGGCGGTTCGGGGTCTCGTATTCGACGTGTGCCGTCGAAATGGTGATGCCGCGAGCCTTTTCTTCCGGAGCCGCGTCGATCTGGTCGTACGCCTTGAACTCGCCGAAGTACTTCGTGATCGCTGCCGTCAGAGACGTCTTGCCGTGGTCAACGTGGCCGATCGTGCCGATGTTAACGTGCGGCTTGTTGCGCTCAAACTTACTCTTTGCCATTTG
>NZ_JBFTQH010000144.1:0-1155 GCF_056398905.1 Rhizobium sp. 01T417
CATTATAATCAGTCCACCAAAGCTTTTGCGGCGGCGATGCAATTGCGGTTGCAGCCGCCAAACTTACTGAAAAAATGATCGCTTTCAATGACGCAAGATGAAATTTCGCGTGCGCTTCGTTCCTGACTAGACTGATAAATCCCATTACTTCGACCCTTCCCCGGAGGCGTGGTTGCTAAGACGAGACGCCGATTGAATTGGCTCAAATATAGTCACAATAGCAACGCCCCATGCATCGTATGATGCACATCAGATGTAAATTCTACTGACATCTGATATGCACGCCTGTTGCCGTTTCTGAGTCTATTCCCGCTTTGGCGAGTGACTGCGAATCTCGTCACATCACTGCCATAGATAAGAGGTTGACAAAAGTCCCTTAAGGGTCGGATAGCGACCGTTGCAAAAAGCGCAAACTAGATCTCCCTTCACCTGAAAGGAGATCATCATGGACACCGCAAACTCTCCTGCCGCGCCTCGCATACCGTGGAACAAGGGAAAGATCACGGGTCAGAAGCCGCCCCTGAAGCTCAAGGAAATCTGGGCGATCCGAACCAGGCTGCAGATGTCCGCGAGCGCGCGCGAGCTGGCGCTGTTCAACCTAGCAATCGACAGCAAGCTCCGCGCTTGCGATCTCACTCGGCTGCTGGTCCAGGACATATGCCACGGCGGCCACGTGGCTGCGCGGGCAACCGTAACGCAGCAAAAGACCCATCGACCGGTGCAGTTCGAGATCACCGAACAGACACGCGAAAGCGTTAATGCTTGGATTCGATTACACCGTCTGCGTCCATCAGACTATCTGTTCCCAAGCCGGCTTCACGCCTCGGCTCATCTTTCGACGCGGCAGTACGCCAGGTTGGTTCACTGTTGGATCGCTTCGATCGGGCTAGATGATTCGGCCTACGGGACACACACCATGAGGCGAACGAAGGCTTCGTTGATCTACCGGCGGACGAAGAACCTGCGCGCGGTGCAGTTACTCCTCGGGCACACGAAGATCGAGAGCACGGTGAGATACCTCGGCATCGAGGTCGACGATGCCCTCGAAATGGYGGAGCAAACCGAGGTGTGACGGCATCATGGCCGGCGAGCGGACGCTTGCCGGCCAGAAGCGGTCATTGGCACACGCTGTGGCATGCTTGCGCTCCGCAGGAG
>NZ_JBFTQH010000145.1:0-1146 GCF_056398905.1 Rhizobium sp. 01T417
GGTCCAGGCAGTGCGCGACGCCGGTTATCGCACGCCCAGCTACATCAGCAGCCGGGCTACGACGTTCGACGGATTCGAGCCCGGTGGCAATTGTTTTATCCTCGAAGACAACACGATCCAGCCGTTTTCCCACATTGGCGACAACGTCACGTTGTGGAGCGGCAACCATATCGGACACCACGCCGTCATCGAGGACAACTGCTTCATCAGTTCCCATGTCGTGATTTCGGGTGGCGTGCGCGTGGGAGACAGTTCCTTTTTGGGCGTGAACTCCACTGTGCGTGATCACGTTTCCATCGGCGCACGCTGCGTCATCGGAGCAGGCTCCTTAATCAGTGCGGACACCGAACCAGAAGGCGTCTACACGTCGCCACCGTCTGAGCGATCGCGGGTGCCAAGCACGCGCCTGCGCGGCATCTGACGCGCTTACGCAACTGGCGTCGACGAAAGAAAGAAAACGCATCCCATGAATAACGAAAGCTATTACGGAGGCATTCGTCCGAATGCCATGCTGGACGCCATTGCAAGGTATCAAGAGGAGCTCGATGTCCTCGGCTATACCGTCATAGAAGGCGTGCTGGATACCGCGCAACTTGAGGCGTGGCGACAACGGATCGATACCGTCTACGCCCTGCAGGAAACGGAGTTCGGTGGCCGCGAAGCGCTGACTGCGATCGGGGAACAGGATCTGTGCCGGGCCCCGCTGATTTATGACGAGGCCTTCGTCCAGTTGGCGTCTACGCCCACGGTACTCGAACTGATGCGCCGCGTGCTTGGCGACTGGTACATCCTGAATCTGCAGAACGCCATCATCAACAGGCCGGACGAGCGCCATCATCAAACCGCCTGGCACCGGGATTTACCCTATCAGAACTGGACGAGTTCACGACCACTTGCGTTAGGCGCATTGTTCGCGATCGATCCGTTCACGACCGAGACCGGCGGCACCATCGTGCTGCCGCATTCGCACCGCCACGATACGATGCCCTCGGAAAATTACCTGCTGCAACACGCGACGCAAATTACCGCGTCGGCCGGTTCGGTGCTGATTTTCGATGCCATGGTTTTCCATCGCGCCGGGGTGAATCGGTCGTCGCAGATTCGTCGCGGGGTGAATCACCTCTACACCATTCCCCTGCTCAAGCA
>NZ_JBFTQH010000146.1:0-1130 GCF_056398905.1 Rhizobium sp. 01T417
GCGCACGGGTCATCAATGCGGTGCCAATGGCGACCAACCAGTGCTTCAAGTCTATCGTCTTCAAACAAGCAACTGATTCGGATTTCTACTTCCATCTCTTCGACAAAGTGCAACCGGAACTAGTGCGGCGCGCTTCCGGCACGACCTTCCTCGAAATCTCCGGCTCTGAGTTCGGCGCTATTGAGGTGCCGTCGCCGGATCCAACCGAAAAGCGACTAATTGTTAAAGTTCTCGATACCGTCGATACCGCTATCCACGAAACCGAGGCGATCATCGCGAAGCTCAAGGCGGTCAAGTACGGCCTGCTGCACGATCTGTTGACGCGAGGCATCGACACCAACGGGGACCTACGCCCGCCGAAAGACGAGGCGCCCCATCTCTACCAAGCATCGCCGTTGGGGTGGATTCCGAAGGACTGGGACAGCGGTACCCTTGGAATATGGCTTGATGGTAATCCAAGAAATGGCTACTCCCCGAAGGAAGCGCCGGAGTGGACCGGCGTTCAAATGCTTGGACTGGGGTGCCTGACGACGAACGGCTTTTTGCCGGTCCAATTGAAGCATGCGCCATATGGCGATAAGCGGCTGGCGGATGCTCGTCTCAGAGACGGTGACCTCCTGGTAAGTCGCGCGAATACGCGCGATCTAGTTGGCTTAGTCGGGATCTATAAGGACGTCGGGACGCCTTGCACATATCCCGACCTGATGATGCGGCTGGTGCCTTCCTCCGAGACCAGCGCCGAGTTTCTGCAGCTGGTTCTCCAATCGTCTCGGACTCGCAAACAAATTCAGGCCAACGCGGTGGGGACGTCTGCGAGTATGGTCAAGATCAGCGGCAAGATTGTGAGCAATCTTGCCGTGGCTATGCCTAAGAAAATCGAGCAGGGACTTATCCTTGCTAAGGTAACTGCCATTGATACTCGCCTGCGTACTGAATTACAAAAAGGAAATGTGATGAGGGAAATTAAGGCCGGATTGATGGATGACCTCCTCACTGGCCGTGTCCGGGTCACACCATTGCTGATGACGCAACAGGAGCAGCACGAAGCGAAAGAGGTGGCCTGATGGGCTGGGAGCTGGAGGACGTCGAAAAGCCTTTCGTTGCCCAGCTCGTTGCGCTGGGTTGGACGC
>NZ_JBFTQH010000147.1:0-1126 GCF_056398905.1 Rhizobium sp. 01T417
GGCCTCGTTTGCCATTGAGGTGATTGCAACACCGCAGTGACGATGCGCAGAGCGGTTGGTCCTAGCGGGCCTGAACTTTCGTTCGTAAAAAAGCAGAACCCTTTGCGCATTTCGAGGCTTCGTCGAACCGTTGAGAGAGCTTCGCGCTCGCGTATAAGGGAGACATCGCCTCATGACCTATACTAGCCGCTTTATCGGCATCGACATATCGAAATCGTCCTTCGACATCTGCGTGCTTCCCGACATGCACTCGGCAAGCTTCTCCAATGATGCTGGTGGCATTGCTAGGTTCATCGCCTTTCTCGCGCAACTGGATGGCATCGAACGCCTGGTTGTGGAGCCGACTGGCGGCTATGAGCGATCCGTCGTGCATACCCTGCTGGCCGCTCGCTTGCCGGTCGCCAAGGTCAATGCCAGGCAGATCAGGCAGTTCGCGCGTGCCTGCGGCCAGCTCTCCAAGACCGACAGGATCGACGCGTTCGTCCTTGCCGACTATGCCAGACGCATGGAAACGAAGGATCTGGCACCTTCCTCGCCGGCTCAGGTGGTGCTGATCGATCTGGTGTCACGCTACAGGCAACTGTCGCATATGATCGTGCAGGAAAAGAACCGGCTGGAAAAACTCGGCGCTCGAGCCGATGCCACGGCAAGGGCGTGGATCGAGGAGACACTTTCGTTCCTTCTGCAGCAGCGCCAGTCGGTGGTCGATGCAATGGAAGCCTGTCTCCAATCGGATGAGGATCTTGCCGTCAAGGCGAAAGTCCTGATGTCGCTCAAGGGCATCGGACTGCGAACCGCATGCTTGCTGATCGCCGGACTTCCCGAACTCGGTCTGTTGAACAAAGGCCAGATCGCAAAGCTGGTCGGTGTTGCCCCTATCAATCGCGACAGTGGCCTGATGCGTGGCAAGAGGATGATTGCCGGCGGCCGCAAACCAGTGCGCGACGCCCTTTACATCGCCGCCTTGCCCGCCATCCGCTTCGATCCAGCCATGAAGGCCGTCTTCGAACGACTGAAAGCGAAAGGAAAGCCCGGAAAGGTCGCTCTCGTCGCGGTCATGCGAAGGATGATCATAATCCTCAATGCCAAAATGAGAGACTATCGAGCAACGGTGATTGACGCCTAA
>NZ_JBFTQH010000148.1:0-1122 GCF_056398905.1 Rhizobium sp. 01T417
CGAGGGCTTCGGTGAGATAGGACACGATTCGCTCGGTGCCACCGTATAGCTTTGGCGGGCACCGCTCGGCAAGGGGTGCAATTTGTGCAATGCGCATGGGTCCCTCCTTGCGCCCGCCAGAAGACTGGCCGGTTCGAGCCACATCTCGTGTGGAACAGGAACGCCATACGCAAAGTATGGACCAGCTGGGCGATCCCTGACGCGAAAAAAGAGCCCGCCGCGCTAGGGAATCTCTATCAGCAGGGCTTGCCGGCGACGCAATTGGCCTTCAGCGTAACGGTGGGCGCGCAGATCCACGCGGTCGGCGACCCAGGATGCCGCTCCGGACGTACGGGACGGCGCAATTGATACGAAGCATGGGAGTAGGGTGTTGCCAACTTGTCAACGCCAGAACGTCCGCTTGACACCCAGTTTCGCCCATACTGGCTCGAGGGCCGACCGGCTGTTTGTGGCCGGTCTCGGTCGGTTGCCCACTTCTCCGTCGTAGCCGTCCCTGAAGACCCATTTCAGTTCTTCGCCCCAACTCCGCAACAACGTCTGCGTTCTAGGTTTGTGCTGCTTTCGTGCTACCAGATTTCTCCATGATGGATCATTGAAATCTGTGCCGCAGGCAGGGCAACCTTGTTGCACAGGGCGGCCGACGCCGCCGCAAGAGGTGCCGATGTGGTGCTCGGAGTAGTTGCGGTTGTGGGGGCGATGTCTGGTGGCGGCTCTCGACCCTGCTGGAATCTTTGATCGCAAACGTGTGCGCATCTAACCTTCCTCAACTTCGAGTGGAAGAGCGATCGCTCTCTGCGAGCTCCACGCGTCTTCCCGATATGACGGAGTCTGGGCGGTGCTTACCAAGCGGGCTTGAGCTTCCCATGAGTACGCGGTAACGGCCAAGGAAAAGGCAGGTTTGTGAACGGCTTCTCCGTGTAAAACAGGCCGTCTTGCTTTATCCTCGGCCTGGCTCAGCGTATCAAGGCTCTTTTAAGCGATCTGACAACCTCCGCGCACTGAGATGCCGTACCGACCGAGATTCGTAGGTAATCCCTTATGCGCTCCTCGGGAAAGTGGCGTACAAGGATTCGGTCGCGTCGAAGCGCTTCTACAAGAGCGTTTGCTGCTAAGCTCGGATGA
>NZ_JBFTQH010000149.1:0-1107 GCF_056398905.1 Rhizobium sp. 01T417
AACCCGGGAAGAGAAGCACGACTCATCAACTTGACCAGATTTAGAGATAAATTGGCATTGTAGCGAAATTAAATGTCCCGGCCCATCAATACGATGGACCTATGCAAACATCAAATTTCAACAGTGCTGCCACGAAGAGTGCTTCGCGGAGCTATCCGCGATGGCAAAGGTTGCGTGATCGCCTGCCGCGGAGCTGGCACGTCGCGTTCCTGGAGGAACCTGCACTTAAGCACGACTTCGAAACCGCGCTTTTCTCGTTCAAATGTTTCGCCGCCGCGGTGCTCGGCCTGTATGTGTCGTTGCGAATTGGCCTGACGCGTCCTTTCTGGGTCTTGGGAACCGTCTATCTCGTTTCGCAACCGCTTTCCGGCGCTACGGTGAGCCGTGGCCTGTTCCGGCTCTTGGGAACGGTAGGAGGTGCCGCAGCTACCGTGTTGCTAGTGCCGACGTTCGCCAACGAGCCGCTGGTGCTGAGCTTGGCGCTGGCGACATGGATGGGCTTTTGCCTTTATGTCGCGCTGCTTGACCGAATTCCACGCTCTTATGCCTTCCTGCTGGCGGGATACACGACCAGTTTGATCGGATTTCCGAGCGTTTCTGCACCTGGCGAAGTCTTCACAATAGCGATCACGCGGATCCAGGAAATTTCCATCGGCATTCTGGCCGCCACGCTTGTCCACAACTTGATCCTGCCGCGCCGCGTATCGCGACGCTTGCTAGCTCGCGTCGCGGCAATCCTTTCGGATACAGAACGATGGACGCGCGACATGCTCGCCGGGGCGCGGGTTACCGTGTTGGCCAAAGATCGTGCCCGGGCGGCGGTGGACTTGCTGGAATTGCATACGCTCGCTGCGCATTTGCCCTTCGATAGCGTGGACGGCGTCGCCCGAGTTCAGATCCTTCGGGCGCTACACGACCGTCTTCTAGTCGTGTTGTCAGTGTCGAGCGCCATCGATGACTCGCTGGCCGAGTTGCAGGCATCAGCGGGTGGCGTGCCTTCGGGCCTGGGTGAATTGTCCGAGTGTGTGCAAGAAGACCTTCGGATCGACGGACTCTATTGCAACAAGCGCACATTCGATCGGCTCGATGATCCGGCAAGGTCCGCCG
>NZ_JBFTQH010000150.1:0-1102 GCF_056398905.1 Rhizobium sp. 01T417
GTTCAAGACGGCCTCCTCCATCGCGGAAACGACGATGTTTGGCCTCGACTATGGCGAGATCTACAAGCGGTCGGTGATCGGTGTGCGGGTCTACGGCGTGCCCACGCAGGAAAAACAGTCGCTGGTCGATTACTTCCGCCGCATCAACGACGATTACCATCGGCGGGCAACGGACACCGAATATCACAGCGGCACAATCCAATACGATTATTTGCGCCTGAACTGCGCCAAGACCATCGGCGCCGCCTTCAAGTACGGCGCCGGCTACAAGGATTTGACGATAAAGAGCCCCAAAGTCCTATCCGGGCGACGCGTGGTGGCCGCCGCGACCGCGAATATTCCCACGGAGATGGCGATGAAGCTGATCAAGGAATGGGGCAAGCGCGGATACGGTATGGACGTAGTGCTGTACAAGAAGTACGGCAGCTCCACCTATGTGGAACCTCGCGAAGAGGAGAAGGTGGCATTCAAGGACCTGCCCAACCGCTTCCCCTCCGTCCTGTCGCTCGATTTCCGCAGGGAGCAAGGGGCCTATCGCGACTTCGACAATCTCTACGCCATGTACCTGTTCTACAACCTGGGCCGGTTCAGCGTGCGCGTGAATGAGCAGACGCGGTTGCTGGAGGTCGAGAAGGACAAGGAGCCGATGCCCTATCGACAAGCCGCGGAACTGGCCAAGGCCAGCGCCGAATCGGACAGCGAAAAATTTCGTCGCCACGCCGAAGCGCCGGACAACACCCATCTCTACTATTTCTCGGAGGGGAATCAGGACGGGAGTGCTCGCTGAGCGGGTAGCAACGGCCCGCAGAAAAGCAAAACGGCCACTTGAGTAAGTGGCCGTTTTGTTAAGCAATTTGGGGTGGCTGATGGGACTCGAACCCACGACGACAGGAATCACAATCCTGGACTCTACCAACTGAGCTACAGCCACCGTAGAGGTTTTGCCAGCTTGCCGCTGGCGCTTCCGCTAACCGGCGTTGCCGTTCAACGAAAAACAAGATTCTACAAGGATCTTCAGAGGATGGCTAGTATTCCGCACAAAAAATTTCAACCGGCCTCGCCTGCCTTATCGACTGCCATGCCACTTCGCTTCGAGCAGCAC
>NZ_JBFTQH010000151.1:0-1100 GCF_056398905.1 Rhizobium sp. 01T417
CGGGTATTGCATACGTCGAGGCAACAATCACCGGCAAGGCGGCACACGCCGGCGTCGCCCCAGAACTCGGTGTCAACGCGCTGACCGAGGCAGCCGACCTCATCCTGCGCACGCAGGACATCGACAGCAAGGATAAGGAGATGCGCTTCAATTGGACGCTGGCCAAGGCCGGCAGCGCATCGAACGCTATTCCCGACTCCGCCACGCTGAACGCCGACGTCCGCTACGGTCGCAACGAAGATCTCGACGCGATCAAGTCGATGCTCGACGAGCGGGCGCAACGCAAGCGCTTGGCCGCTGCCAAGGTAGAGGTTAGCGTCACACGCGGCCGGCCTGCCTTTAACGCAAACGATGGTGGCAAGTTCCTCGCCAACAAGGCGGCCTCGATCTACCAAGAGCTTGGCTATTCGTTGACAGTGTCCGATACCCGGACCGGAGGCGGTACTGACGCGGCCTACGCAGCGTTGTCCGGCAAGCCGGTGGTGGAAAGCATGGGCCTCCCAGGCTTTGGCTATCACACCTCGTCCGCCGAGTATGTTCTGGTAGATGCCATCCCGCGCCGCCTGTACCTGAGCACCCGCATGCTGATGGACCTGAGCCGCGGCCTCTAATTTCGTAAAGACCATGAAGCGAGACTACGTCGCCTTCATGCCCAAGCCGGATGCGAAGACGGCCGTTCGCAACCTGGCAATTGCCTTCGAGCACTACAACGAGCAACACCCCCATAGCGCCCTGAATTACCGCTCTCCGCGGGAGTTCAGGCGGGCTGTGGGGTTCTCAACCTAAGGGTGAGACCGTGTCCGGGGATACGGGGGCAAATCCAGCGCTAGAGCCGATCCAACAAGATGAGATTCTTGTGGACAGCATCTCTGTCAGCCATCGCAAGACAAATCTCCCAAAGCTGCGTTCCCGCGTCGGCATGGTGTTTCAAAACTTTGAGCTGTTCCCTCACCTCTCTATCGTCGAGAACCTCTGCATCGCGCAGATCAAAGTCATGGGACGTTCGCGTGAGGAAGCGCTCGACAACGGGATACGCTATCTCGACCGTGTCGGACTGCGCCAGCAAGCGGCCAAGTATCCCGGGCAGTTGTCGGGTGGTC
>NZ_JBFTQH010000152.1:0-1089 GCF_056398905.1 Rhizobium sp. 01T417
CCCCACAGCAGATTCGTGCAATTGAGCCATTTCCGTAATACATGAAGTTCGGTGCGCCAGGGATTATTGCTCACGTGAGGCATCAGTTCAATGACCGATTCTGGCCGGATCCCGACGCCGGATCTTCAATGACCGTTGTAAGGCTTTTGACCGGCAACACGCTGCTCAAAAGTCTGGCGCTTCAGGCCAGCACCACCGCCCTACAGGGGTATCCGTCAATGCTGTGCCGCACAATGAGTGCAGGAACATTGGCTTGGCTCTTTGCAAGTTTCGGCCGCCCCAAACGTGCAAATTTCGATTGGCGTTGACAGTCAGTCTGGTTTGAACCAGTGTTGCCGAAATTCTGGTGCCTCCAATGGCGGCTGTAACGGCTGTTCGCGATCCGTGGCCTCTGCGTCAGCGGTGTGCCGAAGCCGCTATTCGCAAGGCACACGCGAGCGTCCGATTCCGTACGCTATGTCGGATTCCGACGTGTTCCCCTACGGCTCAAGTTGCTCGCCCGATGATAAGCTGTTGTTGCGTCGATCTCTGCCGCGTCATCCTGAGTTCCCGCTGGGAGGTTTGATTCCCCGGGATTTCCCTCGCTTGAGAGTTCTCAAGTGAGGGCCGGATGATCTGCAAACGTCCTCAGCAGAAAATCCATAACGACGCGTATCTGGGGCGAATGGCGCAGGTCTCGATGCACCGCCATCCAGATATCCTGAAAGAACGCTTCGCCATTGTGCGAGAGGCGCTGTAGTGTCGCATCGCGCTCAGCCAGGAAATCCGGCAGACCCGCCACACCAGCGCCTGCTCGCGCTGCGATCAGGTGGTTGTTAATATCGCTGATCTCGCAGGCTATGGGCCTTCCCTCTGCAACCTCCATCAGCCAAGCGCGCTGCCGCACGCCCGCGAATCCCGCGTCGTAGGCGATGAATTCCCACGAGGATGGGTCGTGCAGATGTGCATAGTCCGCGCTGGCGTACAAGCCGAACGACACGCGCCCCAGCTTTCGCACGACGCTAGTGGGCTCCTCCGGACGCGTCATTCTCAGGACAACATCCGCTTCCCGACGGCTGAGAGACACATGCCGCGCCTCGGGGCAAATAG
>NZ_JBFTQH010000153.1:0-1083 GCF_056398905.1 Rhizobium sp. 01T417
AGGCATTGAGACCTACTACGCCATTCCAAATATTGCCCGGCGACTATTGGAATCGTTTCTGGCGTTTCGCGTGCCAGATAAGCCGGGTGAGCTATTCCAGAAGCTGGAAGCTGTTCAGTACGATACGGCCAAGAAAACACGCATTCTTCGGTTCCTTCACACCTATTCCCACTTCGATCAAGTGGCGGAGCCAGATCACGACCTGTCCTTATTGTCGGAAACACCGGCAATCCTTCAGGAAGTCCTCGCCCTGATTCGCAAATGCGACCCGGAGCATTTCAGGTCCATGACCGATTTGATAACGCCGTCCGCGGTTCGAACTGCTGCCGCAGACACTCCATAAATACGGCACCGCGTGGGCTCTTTTTAACCTGCCTTGCTCTTGCTGCTGACAACAATTGGCATGTGGTGCTAGAGCCCCGCTTCTACCGCAAACGAGAAGCGACCGGCCGCCTGGCCGCTCGTGCCTTGCTCCCCTGCGCCCCGTGCAGTGGCAATGTCGCAGTGCGGCCAATAGGCGACGAGCACGATCGAATACATCGATGACCGTTGCTTAAGTGCTGCGGTCATCGAAATAGAATGCGGCGGCTATCGGCGTACGACGAGGCGGATCAGGGTGAGGTGGTAGCTACCGGAAGTCCCAACAACGGCTTCTAGCGGAGATGCCTTCACGCCCGAGACTACCTCCTCGGGCATGAAGAGTGAGTCAAGATTCACTGCTCATCAAACTCATAGCGCAGCTCTGCTACTAACCCTCGATATGCCAATGGTCCTCGCCCATGCCGCTCGACTCGCAGTAGCGGTCTTCATATGCCGCGCAAGCAGACTCGAACTGCACCATAGTAAGCACAGCGTCGCTCATCTGCGGAAGCGCATCGTCATCCAGCGTTTCCAGGTACTTCCGCGTCGGCTCATCGGCCAAAGCAGTGAGAAGGTCCTCCAAAACGCGGTTGACGAGTCTGACTTTGCCGGCACTCATTGTTGCGTCGGGCTTCTTTTTCGAGAGTTCGCGTATCTCACCTACCAACCCAGCAAAAATCGGGCGAGCAGCGACGAACAAGTCGACTTTCGCTTGGGTTGTAG
>NZ_JBFTQH010000154.1:0-1069 GCF_056398905.1 Rhizobium sp. 01T417
ATCTAGTATCCAGTCGCGATACGTTCGGCGTACATCGGCGGCCCTGATGCCAGTTAAGTTGGCTGCCTTGACGGCTTTCGTCATTTCCATGATCGGCGTGCGATCATCCAGCGTCTTGCCGTTGTGATCTTTCGGTGTCCCGCTGAAGGTGTCGAAGTGCGGCCTGCTTGGTAGTTCGCTACCAAACAGTGCGTCGTAGACAGCCCAAAAATTGAGGTCGCTTACGAGTGGCTGCATCACGACCATGCCACCGCTATTCACCGGCTTTTCCTCAGGCAGGCCGAATGCGTTCAACCGATGAAGAGCCTTCGCACGCTTGACCAGGTCAGGGTCTTGCCGGGCCTGCCTGACCGCAACCTCGCCGGTCGCGGCATCGTCTGCTAGTCGGAGGGTTGCCTTGCGCGATTCGCCTTCCGCTGCTTTGAACTCGTCGCCGAATCCGGCATCGGTCGCTTCCCATGGTTTGAAATCAACTGTATCCGCATCAATGTCGCTGTCTGGGGTGTCTGCTGGTGCAGGGTCGTTTTGGGCTTCTCGTCCACTCTCGTGCTTGTTGAGGTCGGGCATAATCTTTGGTGAGTTCGTTGTCGATTGTTCAGGCATCCTTGTGAGCCGCTCCGGTGCCAGCCGTAGCGGCTTTTCTTTTTTCAGCTTTCGTATCCATGGGCGAAACTCCTGTTGCAAATCGCAGGCAATAGAATGCCCGCCGGTTGCGGGTTCGACCGGCAACCAGTTGATAGGAAATAACATTGGGCGCTCGCGCTGTGGAGCAGAAATTGCCGCACGCTATGGCGGCATAGATATGGCCGGGCTGATGCCGTGACCTTGGGGCGCTACTGCGCTGGTGTTCGGTTACTGCTTGCTGCGCGGACCGGGACGTACGCCGGTGGGCCGGTTGGGGAAGGGCGGAACATTCCCTTCCGCTACGTAGGCCACAGCCTGTCGCACGTATTCGGAAAGGGTCATGTTGCAGTTCTTTAGCACTTCGGACGCGCGCTTGTTCACGGCGGCATCCATCGTGAATCCAGTTCGGAATGGCTTCTCCATCGCTTGCTTTCCGTGTTTGTCG